>NZ_JAHKRK010000121.1 GCF_019396355.1 Pseudonocardia nigra | reverse complement strand
GACGTCGGCGTCGAGGTCGGCGTCGGTGAGCCGCGCGTAGGCGGCGTCGGCCGCCGGCCCGGGTGGATGGTGCGGGCCGCCGTCGCGGAAGTAGCCGTAGGGCGCGACGACGAGCAGCCCACGGCAGGCGATCAGCCGCAGCCCGGCCTCGAAGGCGTCGTCGATGCCGGTGCTGCTGTGCAGGGCGACGACGGCGCCCCGGGCCGGCCCGGGCGGCGGGCACACGAACAGCGGGGCCGCGGTGGTGAGCACGAACCGCCCGCGGTTGGCCGGGCCGTGCGCGTGGTGGTGGTCCCCCATGGCCATCAGCCCCCGGGAACGTGCACGGGCGGGACGAACGGCACCGGCATCGGCCCGACGGCGGTGACGTCCACCTCGATCACCGACGGTCCCTGCGTCGCGAGGGCCTTGGCCAGCGCCTCGTCGAAGCGGTCCGCGTCGGCGACGAGCCGGTGCTCGATCCCGACCGCGGCGGCGACCGTCGCGAAGTCGGGGGTGAACAGGTCCACGCCCGCCGGACGCCCGCCGTGCGCCTCCTGCATGCTGCGCAGCACGCCGTAGCCGCCGTCGTTGAACACGACCAGGACCAGCCACGGCCGTTGCTGCGCGAGCGTGCCGATCTCGCCGAGGTGCACCGCGAGCCCGCCGTCGCCCGCGATGACCACGGTCGGCTCGTCCGGGCGGGCCGTCGCCGCGCCGATCCCCATCGCGAGGCCCTGCCCGATGCCGCCGCCGAGCGGGAAGACGTTCGTCTCGGGCTCGGTGATCGGGAGCAGCCGGTTGCCCCACGTGCTGGACGGGACGGTGACGTCGCGGGCGATCACGGACCGCTCCGGGAGCCGGGCGCGCAGGGCGTCGCAGATCGCGGTGTACGGGCCGATCGCGGCGCGCAGGTGCTCGCGGACGGCGGCGCGGACGGCGCTCCCCCGGTCCGCCCAGCCGTCCTCGGTGGCGGGCTCGCCGAGCCGGTCCAGCAGCCCGCCCAGCACCGGTGCGGCATCGCCGACCAGCCCGACGGTGGCGGCGTAGGAGCGGCCGATGGCGACCGGGTCGACGTCGATCTGCACGTGACGCGCCGGGAGCGGCAGCGTGAACTGGGCGGTCTCGTTGGACCGGAAGTGCGACCCGACCGAGATCAGCAGGTCGGCGTCCTCGACCAGCGAGCGGGCCTGCGGGTTGGTCCCGAAGTTGCCGATCACGAGCGGGTGGTCCTCGCCGATGCTGCCGCGCCCGGCGTTGCTGGTCAGGACGGGCGCGCCGAGCCGCTCGGCCAGCACCCGCAGCTCCGCGCGGGCGCCGCGGCCGCCGCCGCCCACCCACAGCAGCGGACGGCGGGCGCCCGCGATCAGCGCGGCGGCCGCGTCCATGGCGTCAGCCGCGGGGTGCGGCGGCGCCGCGGGTGCGACGGGGGCCAGCGCGCCGCCGATCTGCGCCGGGTACTGCAGGTCGATCGGCCACTCCACGCTCACCGGGCCCTGCGGCAGGGCGAGCGCCTCGGCGGCGGCGGCGCGCAGCACCGGACCGGCGGCCGCGGCCGTGCGGATCGTCGTGGCGCTCTTCGAGACCGCGCGCAGCAGCGCGAGCTGCTCGGGCGTCTCGTGGATCACCCCGCGGCCCTGGCCGAGGTAGGGGCTGTCGATCTGGCCGGTCACGTGCAGCACCCGGCTGCCCGCGCTCAGCGCCTCGATGAGCGAGCCCGCGGCGTTGCCCGCCCCGGTGCCGGTGCTGGTCACGGCGACGCCGAGGCCGCCGCTCACCCGGGCGTAGGCGTCGGCGGCGTTCACCGCGGCCGCCTCGTGCCGCACCGGCACGAACATCGCCGCCGCGTCGAGCGCCTCGACCAGCGGCAGGTTGTGCACGCTGACGACGCCGAACGCCGCCGTCACGCCGTGCTCGCGCAGCAGGTCGACCAGCAGGTCGCCGCCGTGGGGCCGGGCCATGGGAATCCTCCAGAAGGGGTCAGACGTAGCGGGCGACGCCGCCGCCGACGTCGAGCGACGCCCCGGTGACGTAGGACGAGCGCGGCGAGAGCAGCGCGACGATGGGGAAGGCGACCTCCTCGGCGACGCCGAGCCGGCCCAGCGCGATGCCCCGGTCGGCGGCGAGCTCGGCCGACCAGGTGGCGAAGTCCAGCGGCGAGCCGGACTCCGCGTGGCGCCGCCGCCACTGGCCGGTGTCGACCAGCCCGAGGCAGACCGAGTTGACCCGGACGCCGTCGGCGGCGAGCTCGCCCGCCAGCGTGGTGGTGAGGTTGAGCAGTGCGGCGCGTGCCGCCGAGGTGGCGGCGAGCCGGGCCTCGGGCTGGCGGGCGAGGATCGCGTTCACGGTGACGACGGCCGGCGCGGGCGACTTGCGCAGCCACGGCAGCGCGGCCCGCACCGGGTGCAGGGCCCCGAACACCTTGAGCCGCAGCTCGTCGGCCCACTCCTGCTCGGTCGTGTCGAGCACGCGGCGCATCAACGATCGGCCGGCGTTGTTGACCAGCCCGTCGATGCCGCCGAGCTCCGCCGCGGCGACGCCGACGAAGTCGGCCACGGCGTCGGCGTCGAGTACGTCGCAGGCGCGCAGCAGCACCCGGGCGCCCGCCGCGCGGGGCAGCCCGTCGAACGCCGCGGCCAGGCGGTCGGCGTCGCGTGCGCAGGCGGCCACGTGCGCGCCCTCCGCCAGCAGCATCGCCGCGGTGGCGAGGCCGACACCGGAGCTGGCGCCGGTGACGACGACCGTGCGTCCGGTCAGTCCGAGGTCCATGTGCTCTCCTTCAGCGTCGATGCCGTCACCGGCAGACGAAGCCGCCGTCGACCAGCAGCGTCTGGCCGGTGATGTAGGCGGCGGCGTCGGACAGCAGGAACCGCACGGCGCCGGTGACGTCGTCGGGCTGCTGGGTGCGGGTGAGCGCCCGGTTGAGGCGGAACAGCTCGTGGCGCTCGGCGGGGATGCCCGCGGTGGCCTCGGTCTCGGTGATGCCGGGCGCGACGGCGTTCACGGTGATCCCGTCCGGGCCGGCGTCGCGCGCCATCGCCCGGGTCATCCCGACCACGGCGCCCTTGGACGCGACGTAGTGCAGCAGCCGCGGCGGGCCGTAGAACGCCACGTCGGAGGCGATGTTCACGATCCGCCCGCCGCCCGCGGCCCGCATCGCCGGGTAGAGCGCGCGGGCCACGAGGTACGGGCCGTGGGTGTTGACCCGCATGACCCGGTCGAACGCGTCGGGCGACAGGTCGGCGAAGTGCAGCCCGCCTACGCCGTCGGCGAGCGCGGCGTTGTTCACCAGGCCCCACACCGGGCCGATCCCGGCGACGGCCGCGGCGAGCCGGTCCACCGACTCCTCGTCGGCGACGTCAGTGTCCACCCGGTGCACGGCCACGCCCTGCGCGGCGAGGGCCGCCTCGCCCTTGGCCGCGCGCTCGGGGTCGCGCTCGGCCAGTACGACGACCGCGCCCGCCCGGCCCAGCTCCTCGGCGATCGCGAGGCCCAGCCCGCGCCCGCCGCCGGTGACCACGACGATCCGCCCGTCGAGGGCGCCGAACGCGTCGGCCGTCATCGGGCACCTGCCGGGGCGAGTGCGTCCACGTCGGCCAGGAACGCCCCGAGCGCGGCGTCGAATCGCTCGGGCTGCTCCTGGTTCGCGGCGTGACCCGCGGCCGGCACCAGCGCGAACCGGGCGCCGGGAATGCCGGCGGCGAGCGCGCGGCTCTCGGCGACCCCGGTGACGGTGTCGTGCTCCCCGACGAGCACCAGCGTCGGCACGTCGATCCGGCCCAGGTTGCCGCTGTGATCGGTGGCAGCCATGCTCGCCGCCGCCGCGGTGTAGCCGGGCAGCCGGACCCGGCTCATCGTCGCGAGCACCGGAGCCGGGTCGCCGCCCGGCGCCACCAGCGCGGGGCCGCGCAGGTGGGCGAAGGCGCGGGGGCCCAGCGCGGCGAGGTCCTCGACCCGCCGCGCCATCCCGCGCCGCCCGGCCGCCGTGCGGCCCGAGCCGCGGGAGGAGTCGGCGAGGGTGAGCGAGCGCACCGCGCCGGGGTGGCGCAGGGCGAGCCGGGTGGCGATCACCCCGCCCCACGAGACGCCGACGACGTGCGCGGGCTCCGCGTCGAGGGCCCGCAGCACGCGCAGCGCCTCGTCGGCGTAGTGGTCGAGGTCCGCGCTCGGCAGCGGGTCGGCGGAGCCGCCGTAGCCGGGGGCGTCCCAGGCGATCACCCGGTGCCGATCGGCCAGGCCGGTCAGCTGCGGGGTGAACGCCTCCGCCGCACCGCCGATGCCGTGCAGCAGCAGGACCGGGGCCCCGGCGCCGGCGACGAGCACGTCGATCCCGGGCAGGTGCACGCGTTCGGTCACCGGATCACCGCCCCGGTCGAGACGAGGTCCCCGATCGCGCGCAGCACGGCGTAGGGCGTGACCGCGCTGGTCGTGGGGGTCTCCTCGGAAGGGGCGTTGCGGATCTCGAACCGGTGCTCCCCCGCCACGCCCTCGGCCTCGATCACGTGCGCGGTGCGCGCGGCGGCGGGGTCGGCGACGACGGCGGCCTCGACGAGGTCCCAGTCGCCCACGGCGAGTGCGACGGCGGCGGCGACGTTGGCCGACTTCGGGAACGCGGCGGCGATCTCCCGGGCCGGGCCGCGGCGCAGCTCGACCGGCGCGGTGGCGCTCACCAGCCGGGCGCGCTCGGCGTCGTCCATCCAGTCCTGCACGAGCGCGGGCGCCCGCTTGGTGGTGGTGATCCGGACGCGGCGCAGCCCGCCCATCGCGGCGGCCGCGCGCAGCAGGTCCAGGCCACCGATCGCGCCGGTGGACAGGTGCACCCGGCCGGAGCCGGCCCGTTCCAGCGCCGGGAGCAGCGCGGGGTCGGTGAGCGCGCCGACGGAGACGACCAGCAGGTCCTTCCCCGCCGCGACCACCGCGGGCCCGGTCTCGACCAGCGCCCGGTGCCCCGCGCACTCGACGACGAGGTCGGCCGCGGCGATGGCGGCGGACGCGTCGAGCACGGGCAGGTCGGGCGGGTCCACCGGTTCGCGGTGCACCACGCCGGCGAGCGCGGCGCCGGGCACCGCGCCGGCCGCGAGCGCGCGGGCGACGACGCCGCCGATCGCGCCGCAGCCCAGGACGGCGACCTTCACGGCGCCACCTCCGCCACGTCGGCGCGGGCGAAGTACCCCGGGTCGGGCACCCCGGCCATGTGCGTCCGGACGTCGCCCGACGGCGGCCCCGCGGTGCCCCACTGGTCGGACAGCTCCGGCGTGCGCCGCCAGACCCGGCACAGCCACGCGTCCTCGGTGACCTGGTCGACCTCGGAGGTGTACTCGCACACCAGCCCGGCCGGGTCGGCGAAGTAGGAGAACGTGTTGTTGCCGGGCCCGTGCCGGCCCGGGCCCCACAGCGGCAGCTGCGCGTGGTGGCGCAGGCGCCCGATCCCGCGCATGAAGTGGTCGATCGAGGCCATCTCGTAGGCGACGTGGTTGACCGAGGTCCACGCGGCCTGGTTGAACGCGATCACGTGGTGGTCGCTGTTGCACCGCAGGAAGGCCATCTGGTGCTCGGACCAGTCCGAGACCCGCATCCCGAGCACGTCGGTGTAGAACGCGCAGGCCGCGTCGATGTCGACGGTGTTGAGCACGACGTGCGCGAGCTTGCGCGGCACGGCCGGGTGCCCGTCGGGGTCGCCGGGGGTGACGGCCCACGTGTCGCAGGACAGCTCGACGAGCCTGCCCTCGGGGTCGACGAACCGCAGCCCGTACCCGCCGCCCGCCTGGTCGAGCCGCCCGGGCGGCGTGACGACGGGGACGCCGCGGCGCTCCAGCCGCCGCGCGGCCTCGTCGATCTCGGCCGGGGTGCCGACGGCGAACGCGATCTTCTCCAGCCCGTTGGCCTCGGCGTCGACCAGCTGCAGGACGTGGTGCTCCGGCCCGCTGCCGCGCAGCCACACCGCGTCGGTGTCGCGGTCGGTGGGGCGCAGGCCCCAGACCTCGCCGTAGAAGTCGGCGGAGTCGGCCAGCGCGGTGGTGCGCAGCGCCACCGACCGCAGCGCGCGCAGCCGGACGACGGGTCCCTCGACCGCGGTCACCGGGCCACCGCCGCGGGAACGGGCCGGGCCGGGGCGGCCGCGGGAGCCGCCGTGGAGGTGCGCTCGCTCAGGTACTTCTCGGCACGGGTGCGCAGCAGCCTGCGCACCCGGACCAGCGCGATGTCGTGCTGGTAGAGGCCCTCGCGGTCGTACGCATCCGAGGGCATCCCGTCGAGCATCTCCCGGTCCTGCTCCAGCACCGCCCAGTGCCGTTCCTCGAGCACGGTCCGGTAGAGGAACCGCCACACGTCGCGCTGCCAGCCCTCCACGCGGCGGCAGCGCCAGAAGAACCCGGCGTGCGTGTCACGTCCGGTCGGGGTGACCATCGCGATGATCGCGAACGGGCCGCCCGGCCCCGCCGACGGCGGGTAGGGGATGTCGAGGCGCACGGCCTGGTAGCCGGCGTCGATCCACTCCGACCAGTCGAAGTTCACCGCGCGCTGGTCGGTCTTCTCGAACACGAACCCGGTGGCGGTGTCGCGCACCTGGAACACGGCCTCTCGCTTGCCGCTCGCCATCGTGTGCGAGTCGCGGTGCAGGAACGCCCCGTGCATCGGGTCCATGAGGTTGTCCAGCGAGTACCGGTAGGGCGCGTCCCACTCGACGTAGCAGAGGAAGTGCTCCCAGCCGGGGTCGGCGAGCTGCTCGGGCAGCTCCAGCGGTGCGGGCGCGGCGTCGGTCTCGGTGATCCAGGCGAACACCGCGCCGGCGCGCTCCTGCGCCGGGAACGTCCGGACCGCGCGACGGCCCTCCAGCGCACAGCCGGGGCTGCCGGGCACCGAGACGACCGTTCCGGTGCCGTCGACCTGCACGCCGTGGTAGTTGCAGGCCACCCGGTCGCCGAGGTGCACGCCCTTCGACAGCGGTGCGTTGCGGTGGGGGCAGCGGTCGCGCTGCACGTGCACCTCACCGGCGGCGTCGCGCCACAGCAGCAGGTCCTCCCCGGCCCGGTGCAGGCGCACCAGCTCGCCCGCGGGCACGGCGGCGGACGGGCAGAGCGCGTACCACTGGTCGCGCAGGCCGTGGTCGAGCACGTCGGCGATGGTGTGCAGGCTCGCGGCGCGCCCGCGGGGGCCGGGGTCGAGCCGCAGCGCGGCGGGCGGCTCGCCGGCGCCGAGGCGGGCCAGCTCGGCGGTCAGCGCGGCGGGCGTCCAGTCGGCGCCGCCGGGCGGGCGCACACCGCCGGCGTTCAGGCCGGCCACGAGGCCGTCGAGGTCGTGCTGCCCCCGGCCGAACACCGCTTCGAGCTCGGCGGCGAGCGCCTTCTCGTAGCTGGTCGGGGGCCGGGTGCGCGACTGGTGCGGGACGAGGTGGGCCACGGGGCGCTCCTCCGGTTCGGGAAGGTCAGGGCAGGTCGAGCACGAGCTCGGGGGTGCGGGCGCGGGAGACGCAGACGAACATCGAGCCGCCCGCGGCGCGCTCGGCGTCGGAGAGCACGTGGTCGCGGTGGTCGGGGACGCCGTCGAGCACCTTGGTCTCGCAGGTGCCGCAGATCCCCTCCCCGCACGAGGTCGGGACGACGACGCCGGCGCGCGCGAGCGCGTCGAGCGCCGACTCCTCCGGCCCGACGCGCACGCGCAGACCGGAGCCGGCGCAGACCACGTCGAACGGCTCCTCGCCGCCCGCCGGTGGCGCGGCGGGTTCGGGGGCGCGGAACCGCTCGACGCGGACCAGCGCGGGGTCGGGCGCGAGCCGCTCGACGGCGGCGAGCATCGGCTCCGGCCCGCAGCAGTGCACGAGCGCGCCCTCGTGCGCGGCGAGCACGGCGGCGAGGTCGACCGGCCCGCCCGCCTCGTCGTCGACGTGGATCCGGACGCGCTCGGGCTCCCACCCGGCCACCTCGTCGAGGAAGGCCATCCCGGCCCGCGTGCGGCCGCAGTACAGCAGCGCCCAGTCCGCGCCGGTGGCGCGCAGCCGCCGGGCCATCGCCGCGATCGGGGTGATCCCGATACCGCCGGCGACGAGGAGGTGCCGGGCGGCGGGCGCGAGCGGGAAGTCGTTGCGCGGACCGGTGACCGGCAGCAGCGCGCCGATCCGCAGCCCGTCGTGCACGTAGGCGCTGCCCCCGCGGGAGGTGGTGGGCCGGTGCACCGCGATGGTCCAGCTCGCGCGGTCGGACTCGGGGCCGCACAGCGAGTACTGGCGGGTCAGCCCGATCGGCAGGTCGAGCGCGACGTGCGCGCCCGGCTCCCAGTTCGGCAGCGGCGCGCCCGCCGGGTCGGCGAGCCGGACCTCGACGACGTCGTCGGCCAGCCGGGTGAGCCGTTCCACGCGCAGGACGCGGGTGGTCGGGGACATCGCTCCTCCTCGGGGACGGGGCGCGGGCGTCAGTCGCGGGTGACGCCGTGCATCGGGGAGGTGGCCGGGTAGGTCGGCAGCTGCGGCTTCGGCGAGCCGATCACCACGCAGAACAGGGCGTCCGCGGTGCCGATGTTGCGCAGGCTGCGGGGCACCCCGGCGGGGACGCGGACGAGGTCGCGGTAGCCGAGCACCCGGCTGGCGGTGCGGATGCCGTCCTCGACGTCGTGGACGGTGACCTCGAGCTCGCCCTCCAGGACGTAGAAGACCTCCTCCACGTCGTGGTGGGTGTGCTCGGGGCCGATGGCCCCGGCGGGCAGCCGCATGTTGGAGAAGGTGAAGTGCTCGGCCTGGAGGATCCGGGAGTCCGTCTCGTGGTTGCCGGTCGCGCCGGAGCCGATGTAGCGGATCTGGGCGCGGCGGAACTCGTCGCCCGCCTTCGCCTGGAACCCGAGGGTGTCCCAGTCCTCGTGCCGCGACGCCGCCGAGGCGATGCACGAGTCGATCAGCTGGTCGAGGTCGACGGCCTGCGTGGGGGCGCTCATGTCGCTCTCCGTTCGTAAGAAAACTTTAGGTCTGAGAGACCTGGGCGCCGCCTTTGTAGCAAGTGGCCGAGACCACTCACAAGACTTTCCCATGTCTTGCTCGATTAAGTCGGCGTCGATCACTACGAAACCCGCATGTCGCAGAGGTGAGATTGCCTTAGACCTAAACTTCTGGGCACACTGTGGCGGTGTTGACGACGACCGAGCCACCGCCCGACGAGATCTGCGTCGGCGGCATCTGGCGCCGCGGCGGCGGCGCCGTCCTCTCCCCCTACGACCCGGCAACCGGCGAGCGGATCACCACCGTCACCGGGGCCGACACCACCGACGTCGACGAGGCCGCAGCCGCCGCGGAGCACGCCGCCGCCGACCCGCGCTGGCGCGGCCTGCTGCCCCACGAACGCGCCCGCGTGCTGCACCGGATCGCCGACGCCGTGGAGCGCGAGGCCGCCACGCTCGCCGCGCTGCAGACCCGCGACACCGGCAAGACCCTGACCGAGACCGCGGCGCTGGTCGCGAGCGCGGTCGGCACGTTCCGCTACACGGCAGCGGCCCTCGAGACGTCCGACGATGCGCTCACCACCCCACGCGGGCCGCACCTGACGATGACCGTGCAGGAGCCGTACGGGGTCGTCGGTGCGATCACGCCGTGGAACTCCCCGATCGCGAGCGACGCGCAGAAGCTCGCGCCCGCGCTGGCCGCGGGCAACGCCGTGCTGCTCAAGCCGGCCGCGTGGACCCCGCTCGTCGCGCTTGCGCTCGGCCGGATCGTCACGCAGGTGCTCGACGCGGCGGGCCTGCCGCCCGGGCTGTTGTCGGTGCTGCCCGGCGACGGCCGGACGGTCGGGGACGCGGTGGTGCGCGACCCGCGGGTCGGCATGGTCTCGTTCACCGGAGGCACGGACACCGGTCGCGGCATCGCCGCGATCGCCGCGCAGAAGCTCATGCCGGTGTCACTGGAGCTCGGTGGCAAGTCGCCGACGATCGTGTTCCCGGACGCCGACCTCGAGCACACCGTCGCGGGCGTGCTGTACGGGATCTTCTCCTCGAGCGGGCAGAGCTGCGTGGCCGGCTCCCGGGTGTTCGTCGCCCGTGAGATCTACGACGAGGTGCTCGACGCGCTCGACTCGGCGACCCGCGCGCTGCGCGTGGGGCCCGGCACGGACCCGCGCACGCAGGTGGCGCCGCTGGTGCACCACCGCCACCGCGACGCCGTGGCGGCGATGGTCGAGCAGGCCCGCGCCGACGGTGCGCGGGTCGTGTGCGGCGGACGCGTCCCGAACGACCCGGACCTCGCCGGAGGCGCCTACTACCTGCCGACGATCCTCGACGGGCTCGGCCCCGACGCCGCGATCTGCCGGCAGGAGGTGTTCGGCCCGGTCGCGGTCGTGCTGCCGTTCGACGGCGAGGACGACCTCGTCGCGCAGGCCAACTCCACCGTCTACGGCCTCGCCGCCGGCATCTGGACCGCCGATCACCGCCGCGCGTGGCGGGTGGCCCGCCGGGTCCTCGCCGGCACGGTGTGGATCAACACCTACAAGCAGTTCAGCATCGCGACCCCGTTCGGCGGGATGGGCGAGAGCGGCCTCGGCACCGAGAAGGGCCGCCCCGGCATCCGCACCTACAGCCGCACCCGCAGCGTCTTCTGGGGGATGGCGGAGGAGCCGCTGGCGTGGGCGGGGTGGTCAGGCGGAGGACGCTGAGCGGACCTCGCTGTCCTCCAGCGAGCGCTCCAGCAGCCGCAGCAGCTTGGCCAGCTGGCGCTGCTCGGTCTCGCCGAGCCCCGCGAGCATCTCCTTCTCGTTGGCGAAGTGCGCGCGGGTGACGCGGTCGATCAGCGCCCGGCCCTCGTCCGTGAGCTGGACGTGCACGACCCGGCCGTCGTGGGCGTCCTTCTCCCGGGCGACGAGCCCGGCCGACTCCAGCCGGTCGACCCGCTGGGTGATCCCGCCCGAGGTCACCAGGGTGATCCCGGCCAGGTCGCCCATCGTCTGCCGGAATGGGGGCCCGCTGCGGCGCAGCGCGGCCAGCACGTCGAACGCGGCCATCGTGATGCCGTGCTCCTCGAACACCCTCGCGAGCTGGGCCTGGTACCGCAGGAAACTGCGGTGCAGCCGGCCGAACACCGCCATCGCCGAGGCGTCGAGCTCGGGGTCCTGGCGGGCCCACTGCTCCAGGATGAGGTCCACGGCATCGGGTGCCGGCGATCGCCTGCGCGCCACCTGTCCCCCTTCCCCACCGGGATCCTCCAGCGCGATTCTGTCAGCTCGCCCTCCTGGTGAGGGATTCACTCCCGGCACCGCCCGCCGCGCGCCCCCGGATACGCCAGAATGATGATGTGGTCCGTCCCGAGTTCCCCCACCACCCCCGCCGCGGCCGCCGCAGTGGGCGCCGGACCTGGGCCACTGCCGACGGCGGCACCACCGTCGGCGCCACACCGCCGGAAGAGCCCGAGGTCGGCGCGTCCGAGCCCGACCGGTACACGCCGCGCAACCGCTACCCCTGGCACGACGACCCCGACTACGACCCCACCGCGCACCGCCGCACCCCGCCGCCCCGGCCGTGGACCCCGCCGCCACCTCCCGTCCCGGAGCCGGTGGAGACGCTCGACGAAGTGCCGTGGAGCGAGGCGGGCCCGCCGCCGGTGGCCCCGCGGCCGCAGGCCGAGGAGGAGCCGCCGACCCGGCGCATCCCCCGCAAGCTCACGGTCACCCGCGTCGCGGCCATGCGCAGCCGGGAGCTCACCCAGGGCGGCATCCGCGCCTTCCGCCGGGCCACCACCGCCGACGGGGCGGACCGATCGGGGCTCACGGCGCTGACCTACGCCACGATGATGACCTACGCGGTGGACGCCGCCGTGGCCGTCGCGCTGGCCAACACCCTGTTCTTCGCCGCAGCCACGGCCGAGAGCAAGACCAACGTGGCGCTGTACCTGATCATCACGGTGGCTCCGTTCGCGGTGGTCGCCCCCGTGATCGGTCCGATGCTGGACCGAGTGCAGCGCGGCCGCCGGGCCGCGCTCGCCATCTCCTTCGCCGGACGCGCGCTGCTCGCGGTCGTCATGGCCTTCAACTACGACACCTGGCTGCTCTACCCGGCCGCGCTCGGCGCGATGGTGCTCAGCAAGTCGTTCTCGGTACTCAAGGCCGCGGTCACCCCCCGCGTCCTGCCGCACGCGATCACGCTGGTCACCACGAACTCCCGGCTCACCGTGTTCGGGCTCGTCGCGGGCGGGGTGTTCGGCGCGGTCGCCGCGGGTGTGGCGGCGCTGGCGGGCTCGCCGGGCGCGCTCTTCTTCACGGCCGCGCTCGCCGTGCTCGGCACGGTGCTCTGCCTGCGGATCCCGCGGTGGGTCGAGTCCACGGCCGGTGAGGTGCCCGCCGCGCTGCGCAGCACGGCACGCGGGAAGCGCAGCCCGATGGGCCACGCGGTCGTCGTCTCGCTGTGGGGGAACGCCGCGATCCGCTCGCTCACCGGCTTCCTCACGCTGTTCGTCGCGTTCGTCGTGCGCGAGCAGTCGGGCACCGACGCGGCGCGCCAGCTGTTCCTCATCGGCATCGTCGGCGCCGCTGCCGGGCTGGGCTCGTTCACCGGCAACGCACTGGGCTCCCGGCGCCGGTTCGACCGCTCCGACGGGGTCATCCTCGGGTGTGTGAGCGCGGCCGTCGCCGTGGCCGTGGTCGCCGCCGTGCTGCCGGGGATCGGCACCGCCGCCGCGGTCGGGCTCGTCGCCGCCACCGCCAGCGCGCTCGCCAAGGTGTGCCTGGACGCGGTGATCCAGCGCGACCTGCCGGAGGAGTCGCGGGCGTCGGCGTTCGGGCGGTCGGAGACGGTGCTGCAGCTGGCGTGGGTCTTCGGCGGCGCACTCGGCGTCCTGCTGCCGCACAGCACGTTCTGGATCGGCTTTGCCGTGATCTCCGCCGTCGTCGCGATCGCCGGTGTGCAGGCAGCGCTGCTCAGCCGCGGACGCTCACTGCTGCCGTTCCTCGGCCCGCGCGCGCACGCCCCGGCCCCGGCCCGGCGACTCGGCTGAACCGCCCCCGTACGGTGGACGGCGTGCTTCGCCGCCTGCTCCCGGTCCCGGTCGCCGCGCTGCTGCTCGTGGCGGCGGGATGCAGCAGCGCCCCGCCGGAGGTGACGTTCGCGGCCGGGGGCACCACCGCCGTCGCGCAGCCCACCCAGTACTGCGACCTGGACCTCGAGGACTGCACCAGCGACGCGACCGCGCCCGTCACCCTCGCGGTGCCGGCCGGCACGCCGCTGCAGGTGACGGTGCCGGAGGACGTCGCATCGGCGCCGTGGCACGTCGTGTTCAGCTACACCGACGCCGCCGGCCAGCAGATCGACGAGCGCAGCCCGCTGTTCGCCGCGAACGAGCGCACCGAATGGACCCTCACGCTCCCTGCCCCCACCGACGAGCTGGTGGAGGCGCAGGTGCAGCAGTTCGGGCCCGCGCCGGCGATCAACGAGGAGACCGGGGAGATCGAGTTCCCGACGCGGGCCAGCTGGGTGCTGCGGACGCCCGCTTGAGCTCCGCTCAGCCGTCGAGGTCGCGGCCGACGGCCCGCACCACGTCGGCGGCGAGCTTGCACGTGCGCCGGTCCGGGTAGCGCCCGCGCCGCAGGTCCGGCTGCACGCGTGTCTCCAGCACCCGGATCATGTCCTCGATGAGGCTGTGCAGGTCCTCGGCGGGCCGCCGGGTGGCCTCGACGACCGACGGCGGGGCGTCCACGAGCCGCACCTGCAGCGCCTGCGGTCCGCGGCGGCCCTCCGCCATCCCGAACTCGACGCGCTGTCCCGCCTTGAGCGCCGCCACGCCCGCGGGCAGCGCCGCCTTGCGGACGTAGACGTCCTCGCCACCGTCCTGGGCGAGGAACCCGAAGCCCTTGTCGGCGTCGTACCACTTGACCCTGCCGGTCGGCACCCTGTTCACCCGTTCCTCGATCGACCCTGCGCCCTGCGGCACCGGAATGGGCCGCATGACGAACGCGCCCAGATGCCGAGCTCGAGGGGCAGGCCATCGCTTGCCCGCGAACGACACCGGGACGCGCGGTCACCACACTAGACCGCGGAGGCCACTCCGCGCAGCCGTTCGACGCCCGCCGCCGCTACAACCCGAGCATCTCCCGGGACCGCTCGCGCATCTCGACCTTCCGCACCTTCCCGGTGACGGTCATCGGGAACTCCTCGACCACCACGACGTAGCGCGGGATCTTGTAGTGGGCGAGCTTCCCGGTGGCGTACTCGCGCAGCGCGTCGGGCGTGAGCTCGGCGGCGCCCTCGCGCAGCGTCACCCAGGCGCACAGCTCCTCGCCGTACTTCGCGTCGGGCACGCCGACCACCTGGGCGTCCAGCACGTCGGGGTGGGTGTAGAGGAACTCCTCGATCTCCCGCGGGTAGATGTTCTCGCCGCCGCGGATCACCATGTCCTTGATCCGGCCGGTGATGTTGACGTAGCCCTCGTCGTCCATGATCCCGACGTCGCCGGTGTGCATCCAGCGGGCCCGGTCGATCGACTCGGCCGTCTTCTCCGGCTCGTTCCAGTACCCGAGCATCACCGAGTAGCCGCGGGTGCACAGCTCGCCCGCCTCGCCGCGGGGCAGGGTCAGGCCGGTCTCCGGGTCGACGATCTTCACCTCGACGTGCGGGTGCACCCGCCCGACGGTGGACACCCGGCGGTCCAGCGAGTCGTCGCCCCGGGTCTGGGTGGACACCGGCGAGGTCTCGGTCATGCCGTAGCAGATCGTCACCTCGGTCATGCCCATCCGGTCGACGACCTGCTTCATGATCTCCACCGGGCACGGCGAGCCCGCCATGATGCCGGTGCGCAGGCTCGACAGGTCGAACGACTCGAAGTCCGGGTCGGAGACCTCGGCGATGAACATCGTCGGCACCCCGTACAGCGACGTGCAGCGCTCCTGCGCCACCGCGCGCAGCGTGGCCTTCGGTTCGAAGCCGGGCCCCGGGATCACCATCGTGGCGCCGTTCGTGGTGCAGCCGAGGTTGCCCATCACCATGCCGAAGCAGTGGTAGAAGGGCACCGGGATGCACACCCGGTCCCCGGACGTGTAGCCGCAGAGCCTGCCCACGAAGTAGCCGTTGTTGAGGATGTTGTGGTGCGACAGCGTCGCGCCCTTCGGGAAGCCCGTGGTGCCCGACGTGTACTGGATGTTGATCGGGTCGTCGGGGCTGAGGCCCGCCTGGATCCGGGCGAGCTCGGCGCGGTCGCCCGCGCGGCCGTCGGCCACGACCGTGTCCCAGTCGGACGTGCCGATGAAGATCACCTGACGCAGCTCGGGGCAGTTCGGCCGAACCTCACCGACCATCGCCCGGTAGTCGGAGGTCTTGAAGCTCTCCGCGGCCACGAGCACGGCGATCCCGGCCTGCTTGAGCACGTACTCCAGCTCGTGCGTGCGGTACGCCGGGTTGATGTTGACCAGGACGACGCCGAGCTTCGCCGTGGCGTACTGCACCAGGGTCCACTCGGCGAGGTTGGGCGCCCAGATGCCGGCACGGTCGCCCTTGCGCAGGCCCGCGGCCTGCAGCCCGAGCGCAACCGTGTCGATCTCCTCGCGCAGCTGGGCGTAGGTCCACCGCCTGCCCGTCTGCACCTCGACGAGCGCGTCCACGTCGGGATGGGCGGCCGCGGTGCGGTCGAAGTTGTCGCCGATCGTGTCGCCGAGCAGGGGGACGTCGGAGGTTCCCGAGGCGTAGGAGGGGACGACGGGAGCGGCAGCGGTCACGGCGTGCAGACCTTTCTCGACGACGGTGACGACCCGCACATCGTGCGACGAGCCGCGGCCCCGCACCACCTCCAGAAGGGGAGGCAGACCGGATAAGGGCTCGCCGGATATGAGCTGGGGGACGCCGATACCCTCGGGGGATGCACGATCCGCGTGTCCTGCTCGATCCCGCCACCGACGCCGTCCGCAAGCTCGCCCGCCGCGGCTACGCGCTGGACGTCGCATCCCTGGAGAAGCTGCTGGCCGCCCGCAACTCGGCCATCCAGCGCGGCGACGAGGCGCGCGCGGAGAGCAAGCGCGTCGCCACCGCCGTCAAGGGGGCGGAGCCGGAGGAGCGCCAGGCCCTCGTCGCCCGCGCCCGCGA
Organism: Pseudonocardia nigra; assembly: GCF_019396355.1. GTDB lineage: Bacteria > Actinomycetota > Actinomycetes > Mycobacteriales > Pseudonocardiaceae > Pseudonocardia > Pseudonocardia nigra. The sequence continues at coordinate 6,799 of NZ_JAHKRK010000121.1, read as the reverse complement.
GCTCAAGGGCGTGGTCTCCGCCGCGGAGGAGGAGCACCGCGAGCTGGAGGCGCAGCTGCAGGACCTGCTGCTCGGCATTCCGAACCTCCCTAGCGACGACCTACCCGACGGCGCCTCGGACGACGATGCCGAGCTCGTACGCACCTGGGGCGAGCCGCAGCGGTTCGACTTCACCCCGCTCGACCACGTCGACATCGGCGAGAAGCTCGGCATCCTCGACCTGCCGCGGGCCACGAAGCTCGCCGGTCCCCGGTTCGCGGTGCTGCGCGGCAAGGGCGCGGCCCTGGAACGCGCGCTGGCCCGGTACTTCCTCGAACTGCACACCGAGCAGCACGGCTACACCGAGTTCTCGGTGCCCACCTTGGTCAACCGGGCCACGATGACGGGCACGGGGCAGCTGCCGAAGTTCGAGCAGGACCTGTTCAAGACCGGCGTGGCCGACCGCGAGCTGTACCTCATCCCCACCGCCGAGGTGCCGCTCACCAACCTGCACGCGAGCGAGACGCTGGCGCTCGAGGACCTCCCGCTGGCCTACACCGCCCACACCCCGTGCTTCCGCTCGGAGGCGGGCTCCTACGGCCGTGACACCCGCGGGCTGGTCCGGCTGCACGAGTTCTCGAAGGTCGAGCTCGTCCGCGTCGTCGACGCCGAGCGGTCACGGGAGGAGCTCGACGTGCTGCTCGGGCACGCCGAGACCGTGATGCAGAACCTCGGGCTGGCCTACCGCGTGGTCAAGCTCGCCGCCGGCGACATCGGCTTCTCGGCCGAGTTCACCTACGACATCGAGGTGTGGCTGCCCGGGCAGCAGAAGTACCGCGAGATCGCCTCGGCGTCGGACTTCGGCACGTTCCAGGCCCGCCGCGCCGGCATCCGCACGAAGAGCAAGGACGGCAGGCGCGGCTTCGCGGCCACGCTCAACAGCTCGGGCCTGCCGATCGGGCGCACGCTCGTCGCGATCCTGGAGCAGGGCCAGCAGGCCGACGGGTCGGTCCGCATCCCGGACGTGCTGGTGCCGTACACGGGCTTCGACACGCTGACCCCGCACTCCTGAGCCGGCGCACCCCGATTCCGCTACAGGCCGCCGGTGTAGAGCAGCCGGTTCGGCGTTCCGCCGGCACCACCGCCCTCGATCACGTCCGGCGTGGCGTTGTCAGTGATCCACTGCTCGATCGTGCCGCTCGGGGCGTCGCCGAAGGCCTGCTTGTACAGCGCCGCCACCCCGGCGGCGTGGGGGGCGGCCATCGACGTGCCGCTGTAGGAGGCCGTACCGCCGCCGGGCACGGTCGAGACGATCGACGTGCCCGGTGCGTAGAGATCCACGCACTCGCCGGTGGACGAGCTCTCCGCCCGCTCGTCGTCGATCGTCGAGTTCGCGACCACCAGCACCCCGTCGACTGTCCGGGGGACGGCGCGGCAGTCGTTCCCGCCGGTGTTGCCTGCCGACGCCGCCACGAACACCCCGCTGTCGACGAGTTCGGTGACCGCCGAGATGAGCATGTCGGACGGCCCGTAGCTCCAGGACGTCACGGCCACCGCCGGGCCCTCCTGGTGGTGGCTCATCACGTAGTCGATGCCCGCGAGCAGCGAGGACAGGGTGCCCGCCCCGTTGCAGTCGAGCACCTTGACGGAGCGGATCTGCGCCTCCTTCGCCACCCCGTAGTCCTGCGAGGCGGCGATGCCCGCCACGACCGTGCCGTGGCCGTCGCAGTCGCGGTCCATGTCGTCGATGGTGTTCACCACGAGCGACGCCCGGCCGCCGAACTGGGGGTGGTCGGCGTCGACGCCGGTGTCGAGCACGTAGATCGTCACGCCGGCCCCGGTCGCCTGCACGGTGTAGTTGCCGTCGAGCGGGAGGTTGCGCTGGTCGATGCGGTCCAGGCCCCAGTTCCGGGGATCCGGCTGCATCACCTCGGTCGCCTGCTGCCGCACGGCCCGCGGTTCCAGCGGGCTCATCCGGCGGTCCTCCTCGACCGCGACCACGCCCGGCCGCTTCCGCAACCGGTCCACCTGGACCCGGCTCATCGTCGCAGCGAACCCGGCGAACACCTGCTCGAAGCGGACCGTCGGCTCGACCCCGAGATCCGCGGCCGCGGCCTCGGCCTCGGCGGCGGTGCGCGCATGCACCACGTAGCCGAACAGCTCGTCCTGGGCAGCGGCGGTCCCGGGGCCCACGAGGACCCCGAGGAGCTGGAGTGCGATCACCACAGGAGCGATCCGCAGGAACAGGCGCGTCACGGGCAGCGACGCTACGTGCGAGTTACCAGCGGGAACAGAGACACGATCGGGGCTGGAGTGACATGTGTGCACCATGGGGTGACCCACGGTTGCCGCAGGTCAAGATCGGTAACTTGCTGGATGGATCCCGACCTCCGTGGCCTTCACGGCGAACCACAGCTGCACCCCCGGCTCGGCGTCCAGGTCGGCGACGGCGGCCGGGGTGACGTCGGCAGCGAGACCGTCCGCCCAGCCCGGGCCGCCCGCAGCCGGCGCCGCGCGCAGCCGCACCACGTCGCCGTGCGGCTCGATCGCCGCCAGCCGCACCGGGAACACGTTGCGCGGGCTGCCGTGCGGCCGTTCGGCGAACACCGCCACGGCCGACGGCGGGAACACGGCCACCGCGGATTCGCCGTCGGCCGTGCCGTCGGCGTGGCCCGCCACGAACGTCCCATCGCCGGTCCGCAGCCCGTCCGTGCAGGCCGTGCCCGGCACCAGATCCAGCCCGGCGATCCGGGCGGTGAACGGGCTGCGCGGGCGGGCCAGCACGTCCCGCGTTGCGCCCTGCTCGACCACCTGCCCCGCGGTCAGCACCACGACCCGGTCGGCGAGCACGAGCGCGTCGAGCGCCGAGTGCGTCACCAGCACCGCGGTCTGCCCCGCGTCGCGGACCACGCGGCGCAGCAGCGAGCGCATGGCCGGCGTCGCGTCGACGTCCAGGGCGGCCAGCGGTTCGTCGAGCAGCAGCAGCCCCGGCTCGGGCGCCAGCGCGCGGGCCAGCGCCACCCGCTGCTGCTGCCCGCCCGACATCTGCGCAGGCCGCCGGTCGGCCAGTTCGGCGGCGTCGACGGCGGCGAGCAGGCGCCGGGCCCGCTCCTCCGCGGTGCGCCGGGCGACGCCGTGTGCGCGCGGCCCGAACGTGACGTTGTCGAGCGCCGTGAGGTGCGGGAAGAGCAGCGCCTGCTGGGCCAGCAACCCCACACCGCGACGGTGCGGCGGCACGTGCACGCCGGCCTCGGCGTCGGTCACGGTCTCCGCCCCGACGCTGATGCGCCCCGCGTCCGGGCGCAGCAGCCCCGCGAGCACGCCGAGCAGCGTCGACTTGCCTGCGCCGTTGGGACCGAGCACCGCCAGCACCTCGCCGGGCGCGGCCGCGAGGTCGACGTCGAGGGTGAACCCGCCGCGGCGCACCACGACCCGTGCGGCCAGGCCCGGCGTCACCGGGAGCCCTCGACGGTGCGCGGGCGGGCGATCGCGATCACCACGACGGCCACCACGACCAGCAGCAGCGCGAGTGCCACCGCGGCGTCCACGTCGGACTCCCGCTCGAGGTACACGAGCAGCGGCAAGGTGCGGGTGGTGCCCTGCAGGCTCCCGGCGAACGCGATCGTCGCCCCGAACTCCCCGAGGCAGCGCGCGAACGCCAGCACCGCGCCCGACGCGAGGCCCGGCAGCACCAGCGGCACCGTGACGCGGCGGAACGCGTACCCGGGGGTCGCACCGAGCGTGGCCGCCACCTCCTCGTAGCGCCGGCCCGCGGTGCGCAGCGCACCCTCCAGACTCACGACGAGGAACGGCAGCGCGACGAACGTCTGCGCCAGCACGACCGCCGCCGCCGTGAACGGGATCGTGATGCCGAACGCCAGGTCCAGAGCCCGGCCCACCAGCCCGGTGCGACCGAGCAGGTACAGCAGCGCCAGCCCGCCGACCACCGGCGGTAGCACCAGCGGCAGCAGCACCACCGAGCGCAGCAGCCGCAGGCCGCGCACCTGCCCGCGGGCCAGCACCACGGCGAGCGGCCCGCCGAGGACGATGCAGAGCGCCGTCGAGATCGCGGCCGTCAGCAGGGACAGCCGCAGCGCGCCGAGCGCCGACGCGCTCAGCAGCAGCTCGGGCATCCGGGGCCAGTCGGCCTCGACCGCGAGCCCCAGCACGGGCAGCGCGATCAGCGCGAAGGCCAGCGCGGCCGGGACCCAGAGCAGCCGAGGCAGGCCGACAGCCGGCATGCGGTGGTGCCCCGCCCGGGACGCCCCCGTCACGGCGGCCCGAAGCCCGCGGCGTCCAGCACCGCACGTCCGTCGGCGCCCGTCACCAGATCCCGGAACGCGCGGGCGAGATCGGCGGCCTCCGCGTCGGCGATCACCGCGATCGGGTACTCGTTCACGGCCTGCGCCGCCTCCGGGAACGCGATGCCCTGCACCCGGTCGTCCGCGGCGCCCACGTCGGTGGCGTACACGAGGCCGGCGTCGGCGTTGCCGGTGGCGACCTTGCTCAGCGTCGACAGGACGTCCGGCTCCTCGCTCACGGGCTGCAGCGTCACCCCGGTGAGCTCCTCGATCCGCTCGGCGGCGGCCCCGCACGGCACCTGCGGGGCGCAGACGACGACCTGCAGGTCGGGGCGGGCGAGATCGGCGAAGCCGGCGATGCCCTCCGGGTTCCCCGGCGCGGTGACGATCTGCAGCTCGTTCGTGGCGAACACGGTCGGCTCGCCCGCGACGAGCCCGGCGTCCGCGACGGTCCGCATCGTCGCGGTGTTCGCCGCCGCGAACAGGTCGGCGGGCGCGCCGTGCACGATCTGCTGGGCGAGGTCGGAGGACGCCCCGGGGTTCAGGACGACGTCGACGCCCGGATGCGCCTCCTCGAACCGCGACTCCAGCTCGGCGAACACGTCGGTGAGCGACGCGGCGGCGAACACGGTGAGCGTGCGCTGCTCCCCGGCTCCCGGCGCTCCGCCCCCGCAGCCCGCCAGGAGCCCGGCAGCGGCGACGGCGGCCAGCCGGCGCGCTCCCTTCACGATGCGCCGCCCGGGGTCTCCACGACCACCGTGGTCGACTTGATCACCGCGACGGCCAGTGCACCCGGCTCCAGCCCGAGCTCCCGCACCGCCTCGCTCGACATCAGGGAGACGATCCGGTGCGGGCCGCACTGCATCTCGACCTGCGCCATCACCCTGTCGGTGACGACGTTCGTGACGAGCCCGACCAGGCGGTTGCGCGCCGAGCTCTGCACGTCGGACGGGTCGGGCGGGGCGGAGGCGTGGTCGCGGGCGAACGCGGCGAGCGCGGCCCCGTCGATGACCTTGCGGTTCGACGCGTCCGGCTGCACCGGCAGCGCACCGGCGTCGACCCAGCGGCGGACCGTGTCGTCGCTCACACCCAGCAGCCGAGCGGCGTCGGAAATCCTGAACTGCGGCACGAACGCGAGTCTACTTCCGCGAATGCGACCTGAGCCAGGCGCGGTGTGATTGGCTGCGGTCCGTGGACTTCGAACCGAGCACCGTTGCCGCCGACCACACGACGCGCATGCGCGCCTTCCTCGACGAGAAGGTGCTGCCCGCAGAGCCGGCCTACGACGCCTGGCGCGCCGAGCGCCGCGGCACCCCGCAGGAGTGGGACCTGCCGCCGGTGGTGGAGGAGCTGAAGGCCGAGGCGAGGGCCCGCGGACTGTGGAACCTGTTCCTCCCGAGCGTCTCGGGCCTGTCCAACCTCGAGTACGCGCCCGTCGCCGAGGTGTCGGGCTGGTCCCCGGTCATCGCGCCCGAGGCGATCAACTGCCAGGCCCCCGACACGGGGAACATGGAGACGCTGCACCTGTTCGGCACGCCCGAGCAGAAGGAGCAGTGGCTGCAGCCACTGCTCGACGGCGAGATCCGCTCCGCGTTCGCGATGACCGAGCCTGAGGTCGCCTCCTCCGACGCCACGAACGTGCAGACCCGGATCCGGCGAGACGGCGACTCCTACGTGATCTCCGGCCGCAAGTGGTGGATCTCCGGGAGCGCCGACGAGCGCTGCAAGATCTTCATCGTCATGGGCAAGACGGACCCCGACGCGGCCGCCCACCGGCAGCAGTCGATGGTGCTGGTGCCGCGCGACACCCCCGGCCTCGAGATCGAGCGGCACCTGCCGACGTTCGGCTACCAGGACCAGCACGGGCATTCGGAGCTGGCGTTCCACGACGTCCGCGTGCCGGTGTCGAACCTCCTCGGCGAGGAGGGCGGCGGCTTCGCGATCGCGCAGGCGAGGCTCGGCCCCGGGCGCATCCACCACTGCATGCGCCTGATCGGCATGGCCGAGCGGGCGATCGACCTGATGGCGCGCCGGGCCAAGGCGCGCACGGCGTTCGGGCGGCCGCTGGCCGACCAGGGCGTGGTGCGCGAGCAGATCGCGCAGTCCCGGATCGAGGTGGAGCAGGCGCGGCTGCTGGTGCTCAAGACGGCGTGGCTGATCGACCGGTACGGGGCGAAGGGCGCGGCCACGGAGATCGCCGCGATCAAGGTCATCTGCCCGCGGATCGCCTGTGCCGTGATCGACCGGGCGATCCAGATCCACGGCGGCGGCGGCATGAGCGACGACTTCCCGCTGGCCTACTTCTACACGTGGGCCCGGGCACTCCGCCTCGCCGACGGGCCGGACGAGGTGCACCTGCGCACCGTCGCCCGCCAGGAGCTGGGCCGCCACGACTAGAGCGTGTCCCTTGGATCATGGGACGGGGTCGCGGAGCCAGATCCTGATCGAGGCGACGTCGATGGTTCCGCGGAACATGTAGTCGCGCTTGTCGTAGCGGGTGGCGACCGCGCGGTGGCCCT
>NZ_JAHKRK010000120.1 GCF_019396355.1 Pseudonocardia nigra | reverse complement strand
CCCCCCGCACCACCTTCCGAGAGGACGATGTGCCCGAGTTCGTGATCATCAACGCCGACGTCCGCACGATGGATGACTCCCGCCCGCACGCCGACGCGGTCGCCGTGCGCGACGGCCGCATCCTCGCCGTCGGCAGGCGCGAGGAGGTGCGCGCGAGCGCACCGCACGCCGGGGAGATCGACGCCGGCGGGCGCAGCGTGCTGCCCGGGTTCGTCGACCCGCACAACCACCTGCTGTCCACCGCCGAGTCCATCGCCGCGGTCAACGTCCGCAGTCCCGGCGTGTCCAGCGTGGCCGCGCTCGTCGAGGCGATCGCGAAGCAGGCCGCGGTGACGCCCGCGGGCCAGTGGATCCGGGCGTTCGGCATGGACGACGCGAAGTACCCCGAGGGCCGGGCCACCCGGTCGCGCCTCGACGAGGCGACCACCGAACACCCGGTGATCATCTACCACGTCTCCGGCCACCAGGCGGCGGTGAACTCCGCGGCGCTGCGCCTGGCCGGCGTGGCCGAGACGGTGGCCGACCCCGCGGGCGGCTCGTTCCTGCGCGACGAAGCAGGCCGGCTCACCGGGATGGTCACCGACTCCGCGATGGAGCTGCTGCTGCCACTGGCCGTGGACGTCGGCTGTCACGGCCCGAACTTCCACACCGACCTGCCCGGCGAGCAGCTGCTGGGCTGGCTGGCCGACGCCGGCCGGCACTACCTGTCCGCCGGCGTGACCACGGTGTGCGACCCGCAGGTCTCCCGGCGGGAGCTGATGGTCTACCGCGCGGCACGCAGCGTCCGAAGCCTGCCGGTGCGCACGGTCTGCATGCCGCTGTCGCACCAGCTCGACGGGCTCACCGCGCTCGGGCTCGCCGGACCGTTCGGGGACGACTGGCTGCGGCTGGGCGCGATGAAGTTCTACTGCGACGGCACGCTGCTCGGCGGCACCGCGCTGTTCAGCACCCCTTACGGCGAGCGCGGGCAGTTCACCGGCAGTTGCTACTGGCAGCCCGAGCAGTTGATCGCGCTGCTGCGGAGGGCGTCCGAGGCCGGCTGGCAGGTGGCCGTGCACACCCAGGGCGACCTCGCGATGCAGTACACGGTGGACGCGATCACCGAGGCGGTCCGGGTGGGCGGGGACGACCCGCGGCCCCGGATCGAGCACTGCGGCCACCCCACCCGGGAGCACGTGCGGCGCTTCGCCGATCTGGGCGTGATCCCGGTCAACCAGCCGAACTTCCTGTACGACAGCGGCACCGACTTCCTGCGCAGGCTGGGGCCCGAGCGGGCGCACCGCCTGCAGCCCGTCCGCGAGGAGCTCGACGCGGGGTTGCGCCCCGTGCTCTCCAGCGACTCGTTCGTGTCCAGTCTCCGTCCGATGGAGACCGTGGCGAACGCGGTGCTGCGCCGCACGCGCGAGGGCACGGAGATCGGCGCCGAGCAGGCGATGACGCTGGACGAAGCGCTGCGCGCGCACACCCTCGACGCCGCCCATGCGCTGCGGATGGAGGACAGCATCGGGTCACTGGTGCCCGGGAAGCTCGCCGATCTGGTCGTGCTCGACGCCGACCTGCGCCGCACCGGCGACCACGAGCTCCGCGGCATCGACGCCTGGCTCACCGTGCTCGACGGCGAGATCGTGCACCAGGCGTGAACGACTCCGCGAAGCGCGACGCGTGGCGGTGGGTCGACGACCACCGTGGCGAGCTGTCCACCTGGCACCGCACGATCTGGGAGTTCGCCGAGCCGGCCTGGCGGGAGTACCGGTCGGCGGCCTGGTACGTGGATCTGCTCCGCCGGGAGGGGTTCGAGGTCGAGGAGGGCAGCGGCGCATGCCCACCGCCTTCTCCGCGACCTGGAGCGGCGGGGACGGCCCGACACTGCTCACCTACGCCGAGTACGACGCCGTTCCGGGCAACAGCCAGGCCGCCACCATCGGCGAGGGGCCGCGGCCGGGCACCGACGGGTGCGCGGCCGGGCACACCGATCCCCATTCCGCGCTGGGGATCAGCACTCTCGGGGCCGTGCTGGCGACGAAGACCGCCATGCAACGCCACGGGATCGGCGGCACCCTGCGCTACACCGGCGAGCCCGCGGAGAAGGTGCAGGGGTCGAAGGTCGTGCACGGGCTGCGCGGCTACTACGACGGAGTGGACGGGATCGTCAGCTTCCACCCGTTCTACCTGCTCCCGCTGTGCAACACCGTCCGCTGGGACACCCACTGCGGCGCGTACTCCAGTCGGATCTACACCTTCCGCTGCGATCAGCCGGAGGACTGGGGACTCGCCGACCCGGGTAGCCCCATCCCGGCGTCGCATTCCGCGGCCCGTGCCCCGGGCGCCAACGCCGCATTGATGACGATGTACACGCTCACCAAGACCACGCAGGACGCGATGGCCCCGGCGTTCGGCGGGTGGTCGCTCTCCGAGGCGATCCTCGCCGCCGGGCAGTCCACCGCGGACAACCTGCCGGCCCGGATGGCGCGGATCCAGTACTCCTGGCGCTGCCCCGACCTCGCCACCGCCGACCAGGTGCTGCGCGTGCTCGACACCAACGCCGAGGCCGCCGCCCGCACAGCGCACTGCACTCTCGAGACCCGATGGGTGGCGCGCAACCGGCCAGGCCTCGCCAACCACACGCTCGCCACCGCGACCTACCACAACCTCGAGCTGGTCGGCGCACCCCGCTACGGCGCCGACGCCGTCGTCACGGCCCGCGCGATCCAGCGGTCCCTCGGGCTAGCGCCCACCGAACGCCCGTTCCTCGACGAGACCGAACAGCTGATCCCGCCGCGGCACGCCGAGCACCGGCTGCGCCGCGTCCTCCCACCGGCGCAGTCCCACTGGACCTCCGACGACTACGTCGAGATGACGTGGTACTCACCCACCGTTCGGCTCTACGTGGCGCGGCCGGCCCTCGCACCCCGGCCGGACGGCCGCCCCCACCCGAGCTGGGCGATGAACGCGATGGGCGGGATCGCGGCCACCATCGACCCGACGATCATGTGCGCCGCCAAGACGATCGCCCGAACATTGCTCGATCTGCTCCGCGACCCCGCGACGATGGCGAACGCCCGTGCGGAGTTCGAGCGCAGGCGCGCGCACGGGCCGGTGGAAGCGTTGCTGCCCTCGGACTTCACCGCGCCGCACGACCACGGCTGGCCGACCTGCTGACCGACCCGGCCACGTTGCCCCGGTCCGGCGGAACTGGCGAGGATGGCGACATGACGCGCGGCCAGAACGCCCAGCTCGACGAGATCTCCAAGGCGATCATCGAGCAGCTGCAGCACGACGGCCGCAAACCGTATGCCGCGATCGGCAAAGCGGTCGGCCTGTCGGAGGCGGCCGTGCGCCAGCGGGTGATGCGCCTCACCGAGGCCGGGATCATGCAGATCGTCGCGGTGACCGATCCGCTGCAGGTGGGGTTCGCCCGCCAGGCGATGATCGGCATCCGGGCGGAGGGCGACAGCGAGCAGGTCGGGGCGAAGCTGGCCGAGATGCCGGAGATCGAGTACGTCGTCATCACCGCCGGGTCCTTCGACCTGCTCGTCGAGGTGGTCGCGGAGAACGACGACCAGCTGCTCGAGGTCCTCAACAGGCGGATCCGGGCGATCCCGGAAGTGCGCTCGACCGAGACCTTCGTCTACCTGAAGCTGCTGAAGCAGACCTACCAGTGGGGCACCCGATGACCTCCGGAGCTGCCGGCACAGGGAGGAACAGCAGCAAGCCACCCCACAGGGCGTGGGAGACGGTCACGGTCTGCTCCCGGGCGACGGGGCGGTTCTCCTCACCGGAGCGCGGTCACCTGGTCCGGAACACGGTGTCCTGCCACTCCTTGTGGGCCCGGCCGGTGATGTCGGACATGACGTGTTTGACCTGGGTGTACTCCTCGAAGGAGTACACCGACCTGTCCTTGCCGTAGCCGGAGCCTTCGTCCCGCCGTGCGGCATATCCGAGATGATCGGGATGTGGTCGTTGATCCACACGGTCCCGGCGGCCAGGGCCCGGCTCGCCCGCTGGGCCCGGTAGACATCCCGGGTCCACGCCGACGCGGCCAGCCCGAACGGCACGTCGTCGGCCAGCCGCATGGCCTCGTCGTCGGTGTCGAACGGCAGGGCGACCAGGACCGGCCCGAAGACCTCCTCCTGCACGATCTCGCTGCGCTGGTCGGCCCCGACGAGCAACGTCGGCTCGTAGAAGGCGCCGCGCGCGAGCGCACCACCGGGCGCCCGGCCACCGGTCCGGACCTTGGCGCCCGCGCGCACGGCCCGGTCCACCATCCCGGCGACCTTGTCGCGCTGCCGGAACGACACCAGGGGCCCCTGGTCGGTGTCCTCGTCGGCCGGCGCCCCCAGCCGCACCGACGCCATCAGGTCGGCGACGCCCGCGACGAACTCGTCGAACACGGACCGGTGGACGTAGGCGCGGGTGGCGGCCGTGCAGTCCTGCCCCGAGTTGATCAGGGAGCCGGCCACCGCGCCCCGGATGGCGGCGGGGAGGTCCGCGTCGTCGAAGACGACGAACGGCGCCTTGCCGCCGAGTTCCAGGTGCAGCCGCGTGCCGTTGCCGGCGGCCAGCGCGGCGATGTGCCGTCCGACCGCGGTGGAACCGGTGAACGAGGTCATGGCGATCCTCGTGCTCGTCACGAGCGCCTCACCGGTCACCGGGCCCGGCCCGTTCACGACGTTCACCACGCCGTCGGGGACGCCGGCCCGCGTGCAGGCCTCGGCCAGCATCAGGGTGGTCAGCGGTGTGTTCTCCGCAGGCTTGAGGACGACGGTGTTCCCCGCGGCGACGGCCGGGAGCACCTTCCACACCGCCATCTGCAGGGGGTAGTTCCACGGGGCGATCGAGCCGACGACGCCGATCGGCTCCCGGCGGACGGCCGACGTGTGCGTTCCCGAGTACTCGGCGGCCGCCATCCCGTCGAGGCGGCGGGCCGCGCCGGCGAAGAAGGCGACGTTGTCGATCGAGCCGGGGACGTCGAACTGCCGGCTGAGCCGGATCGGCTTGCCCGCCTGCGCCGTCTCCGCCTGCGCGAGCTCCTCGGCCATCCGGTCGAGCTCGGCGGCGAGCGCGTGCAGCACGGTGGAGCGTTCGGCGGGGGTCGCGCCCGCCCACGCGGGGAACGCGGCCGCCGCGGCGTCGATCGCGCGCTCGACCGTCGCCGGGCTGTCGGCGCGGTAGGTCCACAGCGTCGCGCCGGTGGACGGATCGATGACGTCGATCTCGTCGCCGTCACCGGAGCCGAGGACGCCGACGATGGCGTTGCTGCCTTCGGGAAGTCGCATGTCTCCTCGCACCTTCAGAACGGGTCAGGCCAGCTCGAAGAACCGGATGCACACCTTCCGGTCCTCGTCGCGGGCCATCCCGACGAAGACCTTCGCCGTGAGCCAGGCGTGTGCGGGCGCGTCGGTCTGGAACTGCGGGAAGGTCCGGTAGTAGTACTCGCGCTCGTCGACGCGCTCGCCCGCGAGCAGCCGCTGCTCGATCCCGGGATCCGCCTGGAAGACGCCGCGGTTGTGGATGTCGATGACGCCGCCGTCGTCCGCGCGCAGCAGGTAGCGGGCGTCGAGGATCGTCTCCGTGCCGCGGGTGACCGACCAGTCCCCGCCGTAGGGCAGCACCTCCCCGGTGAGGCGCGGGCCCGTGACGACGCCACCCGTGATCGGGGTGAACCACAGCTCCTCCTGCAGTCCCCTGCCGATCCGCAGGGGCTCGGCGATCTCGACGCGGGCCTCGAAGGCGAACGTCAGCTGGGGTTCGAGCAGATCGGTCATTGTTTCCTCCGCGGTCGGGGTGGTCGGGCGGTCGGTCATCGTCGGGTCAGGTACAGCCGGCCGGCCCGCGGTCCGCCGAGCTGCACCGTCTGCTCGGAGACCCGGAACACCTCGGCCTCCCAGGGGTCGGAGCCGTCCCCCGGTTCGAGCACGTAGTCCGGGAAGTCGCTGCTCATCAGCTGCAGGGCCAGCCGGTGGCCGGTGCGGAGCCGGTAGGAGATGGACAGCAGGTCCACGCACACCGGACGGTCGGCCGGGACCTCCGGCAGGTGCACCTGGCCCTTCGTGACGAGGTGGTGGGTGCCGTCGGGGCCCACGTCCAGCAGCCGGGCATGGAGGTTCGCGACGTGGACGGTGCTCTCCAGGAACACCTCGACGCGGACCGGGCCCGCGTAGTCGATCGGGTCCGCGCAGACCGGTCCCTCGGCGTGGAGAACGTCGGGCCGGGTGGCGATGTCGGACAGGTCGCGCCACCCGGTGAGCCGGGCGAACGGGTCGGCCGCGACCGAGGGGACGGGACGGTCCGGGTCGTGCCGCCAGGACGCGGTGGCGGGAGCGCCGGCCCGTTCGGTCAGCTCCGGACCGCCGTCCCCGCCGCTCAGGAACAGCGCCTCCGCGCGGGCGTCCGGGGGTGGCCACGCCGGCGCCTCGCGGGTCTCCCCGTGGCAGGTTTCGTGGACGACCGCGGGCAGCGCGGACACGTCGCCGCGATCTCTGACGACCACGTCGAAGAAGTCCAGTGCCGGGGCGAGGATCCGGTCGAGGTCCGGCCGGCCGTCCGAGAACTCGTGGATGCGCTCGTCGAAGTGGCCGTTCTCGTGGTCGACGGCCTCCAGCCGCAGGCGCACCGACCGGCCCCAGCGTTCGTGGGCCAGCAGCTCCCGGAGGTCGTGCCAGGAGTAGATCGCGCAGTTGTCGAAGAGCCCGACCGTGAACAGCGTCGGCACCGCAGGGGCGTCGAGCAGCGACTCGAGGCTCGGGCCGGCGAACCGGGACTGCCGGGGGAACTCCGCGTCGAAGTTCACCGAGCGGGTGCCGAGCTCGGCGAAGAACCGCTCGAAGGGTGCGCGCAGCGGCCGCGCCGTCCAGTCCATCGGCCACTCGTAGGCGTTCCGGTCCACGTACCAGCCGGCGAAGTAGCGCTTGCGGGCGGTCGCCTCGACGTCCCTGCTGCCGTCGGCGTAGGTCACCTCCTGCGCCAGCCGGGTGCCGGTCAGCCGCGGGGAGATCGCCTTGAGGGCCGGGTGCCCGCTCGCGGCAGCCGCCAGCTGCGTCATCCCGAAGTAGGAGTCGCCCCACATCGCGACGGCACCGGTGCACCAGGGCTGAGCGGCGACCCACTCGACGGTGTCGTACCCGTCGTCGACCTCGTGCACGCCGAACTCGGTGGCCCCGCCGGAGCGGAACTTCCCCCGCACGTCCTGGACGACCACCGCGTACCCGCGCTCCGTGATGTACCGGGCGATGTCGGGCATGAAGCAGTACGCGCCGTCCTTGTCGTACGGGAGCCGGACGAGGACCACCGGCTGCGCCTGCGGGGCGGGCGCGTAGACGTCCGCGGCCAGCTCGACGCCGTCGCGCATCGGGATCGCGACCTCGACGGCGTCCGGCGGCACGGGGCCGGGACGCACGGCGGTGATCTGCATGTTGCACTCCTCGGAAGTCACGAGTCGAACCCGACACCGAGCCGGTCCAGGGTGCGCAGCCACAGGTTCCGGCGGCCGGCGTGGTCGGCCCGGGCCAGCGACCAGCGGGTGAGCTGGATGCCGAGCCAGGCGAACGGCTCGGGCGGGAACGGCAGCGGCTTGCGCCGGACCATCTCCAGCGCCGTCCGTTCGGTCCGCCGCCCCTCGAGCTGGTCCAGCATCACCTCGGCCGCAAACCGGGACGCGCCCACGCCGAGCCCGGTGAACCCCATCGCGTAGACGAGGCGCCCGCGCAGCGCCGAGCCGAAGAAGGCGCAGAACCGGGTGCAGGTGTCGACGACCCCGCCCCACCGATGGCTGAAGCGGACGCCCGCGAGCTGGGGGAAGGTCTCGGCGAAGTGCTGCGCCAGCACCCGGTGGGTCGGGCGGCGGTCGTCCAGGCCCGCGTCGATCCGGCGCCCGAAGTGGTAGACCGCGTCATACCCGCCCCAGAGGATGCGGTTGTCGCTGGTCAGCCGGTAGTAGTGGAACCGGTTGCCGGAGTCGGCGACCCCCTGGCGGCCCCGCCACCCGATGGATGCCAACTGGTCGTCGGTAAGGGGCTCGGTGGCGAGCACGTAGTCATAGACCGGCACGGTGTAGTGCCGTAGCCGGGCGAGCAGGGGCCGGAACGCGTTGGTGGCGAGCACGACCTGCGCCGCGGTCAGCGTGCCGGACGGCGTCCGGACCGTGACCCGTCCCCCGCGGGCGCGGACGGCCTCGGCCGGGGTGTGCTCGACGATGCGGACGCCGAGCGACTCGGCGGCGGCCGCGAGGCCCCAGGCCAGCCGGGCCGGGTCCACGATCGCGCAGTCGTCGCGGTCCCAGCGTCCGGCGAGGTAGGTGGGCGAGTCCACCAGCTCCCGGACCTGCTCGGCGTCCAGGAACCCGGATCGCTCGGGGTCGAGCCCGGCGACCTCGTGGGCCCGGGTGGCCACGGTCAGCATCCCGGTGCGCCGGAAGTCGCAGTTGATCCCGTAGCGCTCCACGGTCTGCGCGATGAGCTCGAGGTTCTCCCGCCCGAGGCGCTCCAGCGTCGCGAACTCCGCGGGCCACCGTTCGCGGCCGTTGCCCTCCCCGTGGGTCAGGCTCGCCTCGCAGAACCCGCCGTTGCGCCCGGTCGCGTGGTCGGCGAGCCGGCCGGCCTCCAGCAGCACGACGGCGCGGTCCGGACGGCGCTCCTTCGCCAGCAGCGCGGTCCACAGCCCGGTGAAGCCGCCGCCGACGATGACGAGGTCGGTGTCAGTGTCGCCGTCCAGGGCGGGTCGCGGCGCGGGCCGGTCCGGCGTGTCCAGCCACAACGGCACCGTCGAGGCCCGATCGAGGGCAGCGTCGATCCCCGCGTCGATCCCCGCGTCGATCCCGGCGTCGGTCCCCTTCACGCCAGCTCCCGCTTCGCGCGCGCCACCCGCGCCGGGTCCCAGCCCGGAGCCGGCACCGAGTCCAGCAGGAGCCGCGTGTACGGATGCTGCGGCGAGCGCAGGACGTCCTCCGTGCCGCCGGACTCGACCACTCGACCGCTGCGCATCACGATGGCGGACTCGGTGATGTGGCGGATCACCGCGAGGTCGTGGCTCACGAAGACGTAGGAGATCCCGGTCTCCCGGCGGACCTCGTCGAGCAGGGCGAGGACCTGTGCCTGGATGGAGACGTCCAGCGCGGCCACCGCCTCGTCGAGGACGAGCACCTTCGGTTCGATGCCGAGGGCACGGGCGATGGCGGCGCGCTGCCGCTGTCCTCCGGACAGCTCCTTCGGGAGTGACCGGGCGTTGCGGGCGCTCAGCCCGACCTGGTCGAGCAGTTCGGCGACGCGGCGCTCGCGTCGCGCGGAGTCGAGTCCGAAGTGCAGCCGCAGTGGCTCGGCGATGGACTGTTCGATCGTCTGGCGTGGGTCGAACGACAGGTAGGGGTCCTGGAAGATCATCTGGATCTTGCGGGCCAGCGCGCGCCGTCGCCGCCGTCCCGAGCGCTCCCCGAGCACCTCGCCGTCGAGCAGGACCTCCCCGGACGTCGCCTGCTCGAGTCCGACGAGGATCCGGGCGGTCGTCGTCTTGCCCGAGCCGGACTCCCCGACGATCCCGAGCGAGGATCCCGGGGCGACCGCGAACGTCACGTCGTCCACGGCGGTGAAGCGCCCGAACGTCTTGCACAGGCCGCTGACCGACAGGACCGGGGTCATGGGCGCTCCTTCCCGGGGCGAATACAGGCCACGTCCGCACGGCCGCGCGGGCGCAGGGCCGGCACCTCCGCGCCACACGCCTCGACGGCCTTCGGGCACCGATCCCGGAACGCACAGCCCGTCGGCGCCTCGGCCAGTGCCAGGGGCCGGCCGGGAATCGCGCGGATCGCGCCACGCGGGCCGTGCAGATCGGGGCTGGCCGCGAGCAGCGCGGCCGTGTAGGGGTGCGTCGGCGACCGGAACAGGGACCCGCTCTCCGCGTGCTCGACGATGCGACCGGCGTACATGACGTAGATCCGGTCGCAGATCGCGGAGGCGAGCCCGAGGTCGTGCGTCACGAAGATCAGCCCGGTCCCGTGTGCCTCCTGCAGCGAGGTCAGCAGCCCGATCACCTCGGCCTGGGTGGTGACGTCCAGGGCCGTGGTGGGCTCGTCGGCCAGCAGCAGCCGCGGGCGGGTCGACAGCGCGCCGGCGATCATCACGCGCTGCAGCATCCCCCCGGAGAACTCGTGCGGGAACTGCCGGACGGCTCGGGCGGGTTCCGGGATGCCGACCTGTTCCAGCAGGTCGACCGCCCTCGCCCGGGCCTCGCCCCGGCGCACTCCCGACGCGCGCAGCCCTTCGGTGAGGTAGTCCCCGATCCGCCGCACCGGGTTGATGGACGCCCGCGGGTCCTGGAAGATCATCGAGGCCTTCGCCCGACGGACGGTGCGCAGCTGCGCCGTGGACGCGGAGAGGGCGTCGATGCCGTCGACCACGACCCGTCCGGTGGCCGACGACCGCCGCGGGAGCATGCCGAGAGCCGTCCGGATCGTCAGGGACTTGCCGGAGCCCGACTCCCCGACCAGCCCGACGGTCTCCCCCGGCCGCACCGTCAGCGACACGTCCGCCAGCAGCGGCACCGGCCCGCGGTCCGACCGGACGGAGAGGCTCAGCCCCTCCACGGCCAGGACCGGTGCGGCGACGTCGACGGTGACGGGTGCCCGCATACCGGTGCCGGTCATGAGCGGCCTCCTTCGGTACGGCCGATCGTGCTGCCGAGGTGCTCATCCAGCACGTTGACGGCCACGACGGTGAGCAGGACCGCGATGCCCGGGGCGACCGCGCTCCACGGCAGGCCCTGCAGGATCGCCGGCTGGGCCTGGCTGATCATCGAGCCCCAGTCGGACTGCGGGGGCCGGACTCCGAGGCCGAGGAAGGACAGCGTCGCCAGGTCCACCAGCGCGTACCCGAAGGAGAGCGCCGACTGGGCGGCCAGCACCGGCGTCAGGTTCGGGAGGATGTGCCGCACGGTCACGAAGAACCGGCCGAAGCCCATCACCTGGTAGCTGTCGACATAGGGCCGCGCGGCCTCCTGCAGCGCCACGCTGCGGACGACCCGCCCCAGGAACGGGGTGTAGCTCACCGCGAGGGCGCACATCGGCGCGGCCAGCCCGGGGCCGAAGACCGCGACCGCGAGCATGGCCAGCAACAGGCCGGGGAAGGCGAAGACGATGTCCATCCCGCGGGACAGGAGGACGTCGAGCCACCCCGGCCCCCGGGCCGCCGCGAGCCCGATGACCACACCGCCGACGGTGGACAGCAGGACCACGCCCAGCGGTGCGAGCAGGGAGAGCCGCGCCCCGTACATGATCCGGGACAGGACGTCGCGCCCGGTGGAGTCGGTGCCCAGGACGTGGCCGGGTGAGCCGGGAGGGAGCAGGGAGTCGGTCAGGCTGGTGGCGGTGGGCGAGTGCGGCGCCAGCACCGGCGCGAGCACCGCCACGACGACGACACACACCAGGAAGCCGCTCGCGAGGACGACGCCGGCCGGGTGGCGCCGGACCAGCCGGACGCGCCGGGCCCGCAGCGCGGGGACGGTCAAGGTCATCGGAACAGCTCCTTCCGGACCCGCGGGTCGACGACCGGCAGCAGGAGATCCACCACCGTGCTCACCACCACGAAGAGCGCGACGGCGATGAGGGAGATGGCCTGGACGACCGGGAAGTCCTGCCGGGCGACCGAGGCCACCAGGAACGACCCGATGCCGTTCAGCCCGAAGGCGGTCTCCACCACCGCGGTGCCGACGAAGAGGCCGGCGATCAGCAGCCCGACGAGCGTCAGGATCGGCCCGAGCGAGTTCCGGACCACGTGGCGACGGACGATGGTCCCTTGGCCGACACCCCGGCTGCGGGCCACCTCGACGTGCTCGCGCCGGAGCTGCTCCATGAACGTGGCCTGCGCCACCCGGGCGAGGACGCCGAAGGCCGCGAGCGCCATGGCCAGTGCGGGCAGGGTCAGGTGCCACAGCCGGTCCAGGAACCCCTCCCCCGCACCCGCCACCGGGAACCAGCCCAGCTGCACGGCGAACACCGTCAGCAGGACGACCACCGCGACGAAGGGGGGCGTCGCGGCGGCGCCACTCGTCAGCACCGTCGCCATCCGCGCCACGACCCCGCCCCGGACGGCCCCGACCACCGCGACCGAGAGCCCCAGCACGACGGTCAGGACCGCCGAGTAGCCGATGAGGAAGGCCGACACGGGCAGCCGGCTCGCCAGCAGCGCGGTGACGGCGTCCTGGTAGACCGACGAGGTCCCGAGGTCCAGCCGGAGCACGTCCGCGACCCAGCCCAGGTACCCCGCGACGAACGACTCGTCCAGGCCGTGGGTCTCCCGGAGCGCGGCGAGCTGCTCGGGCGTCAGCCTCCGCCCGGCCGCCAGGGTGGCCGCCGGGTCCCCCGGGACCAGCCGGAGCGCGGCGTAGACCACCACCGAGGCGATCACGAGGGTGAGGAGCGCACCGAGGAGGCGCCGGGCGAGCCACGACACGATCGAGTGCGACATCGTGCTGTCCCGTCCGGTCACGGCCCGCCGAGCTCGGCGAGCCACGGCGTGTACAGGTAGCTCTGCCGCGGCACCAGGCCGGTCAGCTCGGGGCCGTAGTAGACCGACGTGGCGGGCGAGACGATCGGGATGACGATGCCCTCATCGAGGATGAGGGCCTGCGCCTGCGTCACCAGTTCCGCGCGCCGGGCGTCGTCGACGGTCGCCAACGCCTGCCCGATGAGCTGGTCGTACTCCGGGTTGCTCCAGCCGGCGAAGTTGTAGAAGTTGCCGGTGGTGAAGAACTGGTAGTAGGCCAGCGGCTCGGGGAAGTCGAGGTAGCCGAGCGAGAGCAGCGCGTCGAAGCCCTGCCGTGCCGCGGGAGAGGCGAACGCGGCTCCGAACTCGGCCGCGGTGAGCGGCTGCAGCTGCACGTTCATCCCCGCCTGGTTCGCCGCGTCGGCGATGGCGGTCGCCGCCCGGCTCTCCTCGTCGGAGCCGGCGAAGTAGGCGAGCACGAGCTCCTCGGCGGCGCGCGGCGTCTGCGCCACCAGTTCCGCGACGCGGTCGAGGTTCTGGGTCGGCTCGGGCAACGACGTGTAGGCCTGTTGGTACGTCGCCTCCGCATAGCCGTACGCCGACGGGGGCACCAGCGCGCGCAGCGGGGCGGCGATCCCCCGGTACACGGCCTCGCTGATCCCCTGATAGTCGACGGCGGCCCGGAGGGCGGCCCGGACGGCGGGGTCTCCCATCGGCCCCGACAGGTCGGTCCCCGAGATGAAGACCGTCTGGAGGCTCTCGCCGAAGAGCAGGTTGCCGGTCGCCGCCAGCTGGTCGAAGGCCGACGTCGGGATGATCCACTGGCCGTCGGTCTCGCCGCTGCGCAGGGCGGCGATCTGGGCAGCGGGGTCCGTGGTGAAGGTGAAGGTCACCGAGCCGACCTTCGGAGCGGCCTGCTCGTTCCACCAGTCGTCGTTGCGGGTCAGCTCGATGCTCTGCCCCTGGTTCCAGCCGGAGAACTCGTAGGGGCCGGTACACATCACCCCGGTGCCGGCCTTGCCGAAGTCGGCCCCGGCCTGCTCGGTGAAGGCCCGCTCCACGACCGCGAACGCCGGCAGCGCGAAGAAGTTCTCCACCAGCGGATCAGGCCGCGTCAGCGTCAGGGTGACCGTGTTCTCCGAGGTCGCCGTGACCGACTCGAGGTTGGCCGCCCACGCCGCCCACGGCGAGGCGAGCACCGGATCCAGGATGCGGGTGATGCTGAAGACGACGTCCTCCGCCGTCACCGGGTTGCCGTTCCAGAACGTCGCACCCTCCCGGAGGGTGAAGACGTAGGTCAGCGGGTCGGGATGCTCGACCGCCTCCGCCAGCGCCGGTCGGAGCTCGTAGTCCCGGTCGTAGACGAACAGCGCCTCGCACATGTTGCCGACGACGGAGCTGATGTTCTCCAGCGCGGACTGTGCGGGGTCGAGCGTCGGCGGTTCACCGGTGGCGAGGTTCCACGTCAGGTTCTCGACCGGGGTCGTCGCCGCGGCCACCTCGGTCGTGATCTCCGCGCGGAACGCGGGGGTGCCGGCGGTGGAGCCGCCGGCGCCGCTGGAGCAAGCGGCGAGCGGCACTGCCGACAGAAGCGCCGCGGCGATGACGGCCCGGCGTCGGGACGCCCGGCCGTTGATGCCGACGATGAAGCCCATCGAGGTCTCCGCTCGTGAGGGGATCGGACCAGAGGGTCGGTCGATGCAAGGGTTTCTAGCGTCCGATGCGCCCCATTGCAAGGGATCCTGTTGATTCTCAGCATCTGGACGACGGAGACTGCGGCGGCAAGCCGGGAGGAAGCGGCGCCTGCCCAACCCGCGCAACGGACGCTCCGTGCGGTCGGCTCGACCTGCCGCGTCGAGATCGGGCGAGGCCGGAAAGGATGATCGGCATGACGCGCGGCCGGAACGAGAGCCTCGACGAGATATCGAAGGCGATCATCGAGCAACTGCAGCACGACGGCCGCAAGCCCTACGCCGCCATCGGCAAGGTGGTCGGCCTCTCCGAGGCTGCCGTCCGCCAGCGCGTGCTGCGGCTCAGACCTACCAGTGGGGCACCCGCTGACGGCCGCGCTCGTGCCCGTATCGCAGGTTTCTTGTCATTCGGGCCGACATTCTGTGTAGGGTGCTCCCGCAGCCGACGGACTGCAGCTCTGTCCGCCCGGCCCGGCCGACCAGGTTCGCCGGACCGGTGCCCCTCCGCACGCTGTCATCCCTCCGAGGAGTGTCATGACCGACGCAACCATGCCCTCCCCCAGCGATCCGCTCTGGCGCTGGTCCGCCACCCGGCTCGCTCGTGCGATCGCCGCCCGGGAGATCTCCTCGCGCGAGGCCGTCACCAGCTGCCTCGAGCGCATCGAGCAGGTCAACCCCGTGCTCAACGCGCTCGTCGACGTCTCGGCGGACGAGGCGCTCGAGGCCGCCGACGTCGCGGACCGGATGGTCGCGCAGGGCCGCGCGCTGGGCCCGCTGCACGGGGTGCCGACGTCCATGAAGGTCAACACGGACGAGGCGGGGAAGGCCACGACCAACGGCGTGGTCGCGCACGCCGACGCGATCGCGCACGCCGACAGCGCGACCGCGGCCAACCTGCGCCGCGCCGGCGCCGTTCTGGTGGGCCGCAGCAACGTCCCGGCGTTCTCCTTCCGATGGATCACCGACAACGAGTTGCACGGCCGCACGCTCAACCCCTGGGACGCGACGCGCACGCCGGGCGGCTCCAGCGGCGGCGCCTCCGCCGCGGTGGCCGGCGGGATGGTCCCCGTCGCCCACGGCAACGACATCGGTGGGTCGATCCGCTACCCCGCCTACGCCTGCGGGATAACCGGCCTGCGGCCGAGCGCCGGGCGGATCGCCTCGTCCGGGGTCGAGGGGCTGGACCTGCCGGTGTCGGCCTACCTGTTCGCCGTCGAGGGTCCGCTCGCCCGCTCCGTCGACGACCTGCGGCTGGCCTACCAGGGCATGCTCGGCCACGACCCCCGCGACCCCTTCTACGCGCACGGCGCCGCCGCACCGGTCTCCCGGCACGCCCGCCGGGTGGGGCTGCTGCGCACCGTCGGCGTGGCCGACCCGACCCCCGAGGTCGACGCGGCGCTGGACCAGGCGGCCGAAGCCCTGCGCAGCGCCGGCTACGAGGTCGACGAGATCGAGCTGCCGTTGCTCGCCGAGGCCTACCGGCTGTGGTACCTGCTCGCCGTCGAGGAGATCCGCCAGATCAAGCCGATGTTGGACTCGCTCGGCGGCAAGAGCCTGCAGATCGCCCTGGAGGGCACGTTCGCCTGCGCCGAGGACTGGTGGGGCCCGGCGCCGACCCTCGCCGACTTCATCGCGGGCTACGCCCGGCGCAACAGCCTGATCGTCCAGCTGGCGACCTTCATGGAGGAGTACCCCCTGGTACTGCTGCCTGTCTCGGCGGAGCAGGCCTTCGAGCAGGACGCCGACCTCGCCGGTGTGGAGCGCGCCCGCCGGCTCGCGGCGGCCCAGTGGTCACAGATGGCGATCCCGCTGCTGGGCTTCCCCGCGCTCGCCGTACCGACGGGAGTGGCCGGTGGACTGCCGACCGGCGTGCAGCTGCTCGGTCGCCGTTTCGACGAGGCGGCCTTGTTCGACGCCGGAGCCGCGATCGAGGCACGCGTGGGGGTGTTCACGCCGATCGACCCCCGATAGCCCGGTCCGCCGGGGCCTTCGCCGCCCACGCCGCGACCGCCAGGTGTGGGAATCGGGCTTCAGGCGGATGCAGGATCAGTGGCGGTGGCGCTTCGTCTGCCGGAGGAGTCGCCCTGGATCCGGCTCAGCCGCCCACGCGCCTGGTCCCGCTCCGTACGAGCTTGATCTCGCTCCGTACGAGCTTGGTCTCGCTCGTCGCGGGCGCGGCCGAGGTCATCCTCGAGGGCGAGGATCTGCGCTGCCGACGCCAAGCTGTGGCCCTGGTCGAACAACTCCCGCATCCGCGTGGCCCGCGCGAGCTGACGACGCGAGTAGCGGCGGTGGCCACCACCGGAGCGCTCCGGCTGCACCACCCCCGCCGCGTCCAGGCTGCGCAGGAACGCCGGTTGCACCTCGAGCAGCTCCGCTGCCTGGCCGATCGACAGTGCCGGATAGTCCTCGTCCTCGAGCCGCTCGACTCCCATCTGCCACCCCCTCTCCTCGCCCCGCTGCCACGCACGAAACTTGCGCTGAACAGTATACGTTTGTTGCACCATGAGGGGTTGGTAGCGGCCCGGCATCCGTGCTCTGCGGGCGACGGGCACGAGCTCCGACCGAGATCGGCGCAGCGGGCGGCCCCGCCGGGCAGGGAGGGGACTGCCCGGCGGGGCCGCGCTCGTGGAACGGTCTCCGGAAGGGAGATCCGTGTTCTGTCGAACAGGTCAAGGCCCCGAGGATGGGGAGCTCCGGTCGGCCACCTGGTATCCGCGTACGCCGTGCCGGCGTGAGGGCGAGATGCCGTGCGGCACTCACGGCTGCGGTCGCCCAGTTCCTGACCACGGCGGCCGATCCGGAGCACCCCCGCTCCGAGCCTGCGGACTGCGTCGATCGATCACCTCCTGTCCGAGCCGGTCGTCAGTCGTCGGGACGCCGCGGCGGGGGACTGCGCTGCCGGGCCTGGTGCTCGCCCGGCCTACCGGGGAATGCCCACGCCCTGCCGGTGGCCGCGGCGACGGCACCCCCGGGTGTCTCCGCCGGCGGTTGGTCAACCCCCTGCAGCGGCCCCGACCGGCGCGGCGGGTGCCGGGACCGCTGCGCGCGCCCGGCCGGGAAGTTCGCGGCAATGATCGCGTCGAACTCGATTCGCAGCAGCTCGGCATCAGCGGCGACGACGGCAGCGAAGGCCGCACCGGTGGCTGTGTCCTTCGCCATCGGCCCGACCGCCGCCGCCGGGGCGACGCGCCGGGTTGCTGCTCCGTCGAGTGGTAACTGATCATGAGTCATGCCGCCACCCCCGTTCCGGGAGCGAGGGAGAACCTGTTTCAGGCGTTGATCTGCCTCGGCGCACTGCCGCCGCCGCTGATGGCGATCTTGCGCGGCTTGGCCTTCTCGGCGACCGGGATCCGCAGGGTCAGCACCCCAGCGTCGTAGGTGGCGTCGATGTGCTCGGTGTCGAGGGTGTCGCCCAGGAACAGCTGCCGGGAGAACACCCCCAGCGGCCGCTCGGCCACCTGCATCTCCACGTGCTCATTGGTCGCCACCGGGCGCCGCTCGGCCTTGACCGTCAGCACGTTGCGCTCCACGTCCAGCTCGATCGCCTCCGGGTCCACCCCAGGCAGATCGAAGTTGACGACGAACTGCTCACCGTCGCGGTAGGCGTCCATGAGCACCGCGGTGGGCCGGGACCAGGTGCCCGGTCCACTGCCGAACACCTGCTGCGTCAGCCGGTCCAGCTCACGGAACGGATCGGTGCGCATCAGCATCGCTTGCCAGCTCCTCTCATGATCGACGACAGCTCGGCGATGCAATCGGAGCAGTCAGGTGGTGACCCGGACCACTCCGATAGCTACGATGGTAGCTAGAGGTTTGTTGGACTGCAAGTGGCACTTCACCTGCCAGTGTGACTACAGGAGGCGACCCGATCGCTCGCGACGCGAGGAGGGACGGATGAGCTTGACCAACGTGTGGCTGCAGACGCTGGGCGACGGACTGGTCCGCGCCGACCAGGTGGCCGGGATCGATGCCCACCAGACGCGGGCGCTCAGCGGAAAGCCGTCGCGGTGGCTGCTCGACGTGGTGCTACCGACGTCGACGGGTAGCGGCACCCGAGAGGGCTGGGGGATCAGCGCCCTGCACCGAACCCTGCTCCAGACTGTCGAAGATCCCGGCGAGGCTCCCGCCGCGCTGGCACGGCTGCTCGCCCAACTCGACCTGATCAGCGCCGCGGGCGTGATCGCGACCGGCCGGGAAGACCGCAAGGCAGCCACCGAAGCGCGAGATGCCGCATCCCAGGCAGACGGGCTGGTCGCCGGGTCCAGCGTCGTGCGGTTCCGGTTCGTTCCCTTCTCCAGCCCGGCCCCCGGCCACCACACCGGCCCCGAGTACCTCTGACCGCCGAGCGGCCCACCCGAAGACGTAGCGCGCCTGAGCTTCGACCGCTGCTGGACGTGGATGCGGTCGCCGCTCAGGCGATCCTCGACGTCCAGTGGCCGTGCGGACCCACCCGAGCCGGCCGCCGAGTGGCGAACAGGGCCCCGATGAGGCCGGCGGACGGCACACCTGGCAGCCCGAGGGCAACGCGGGCGAGGGCGGACCAGGCGTGCTCTGCCGACGCCACCACAGCCTCGCGCCCGGCCGGCGCGTCACGAGGAATCAGCAGGCTCACCACCGGGCCGGATGTTGTTCGCGTCGCTGTTGGAATGGTCGGTCGGGTGCGCCATACGGGGACGCACCCGGTATCGGAGATGCGTCACGTCCCGCGCCTCCAGTCGCCGCACCAGTTCGAGTTCGATGTGGTCGGGGCCGAGCGAGTCGAACAGACGCCGCCCTCCGCCGAGCAGCACCGGCACGAGATGGATCTCCATCTCGTCGAGCAGCCCTGCCCGCAGCAGCGCCTGCGCCGCGCCGGCACCGTGCACCATCACGGCACGATCGCCCGCTGCGGCCCGGGCCTGCTCGGCGCAGCCTTCGACGTCGGTGACGAACTGCGCGCTGCCCGGCGGAACATCTCCGCCGTCGATGCGACGGGTGAGGACGAAGATCGGTACACCGTCGTGGTGATCGCCCTGCCAGCGCCCGGCCAGGTCGAAGGTGCGCCGCCCGGAGATCACCGCACCTGTCGCCATGAGCTCGCGGAACACCTGTCCGTTCCGACCATCGGACATCCGACCGTCGAGCCAGTTGAACAGCCGCCCGCCCTCGCGGCCGAGCTCCTGACCCTCACGGTCGTCCAGTCCGGCGATGAAGCCGTCGAGGGACATGGACATGTAAAGCCGGATCGGCGGGTTCATGCGTACTGCACCTCGTAACGGAGATGCAGCGCCCTGGGCGACTCGAGCGTCCGGACCGGCTCGAGCTCGATGTGGTCGGGCCCGAGACCGTCGAAAAGCCGTCGTCCCCGGCCGAACAGGACCGGGACCAGCTGGATCTCCAGCACGTCCAGCACGCGTGCCCGCAGGCATTCCTGTGCCGTGTTGGCGCCGTGCAGCATGACGTCGCGGTCCCCGGCAGCTGCTTTCGCCTGCGCGACGCACGACTCGATGCCGTCGGTCACGAAGCGGACGTCACCGAGGGGAGTGGCCGTGGGTGCTCGATGCGTCGGGACGAAGATCGGCACGCCGTCGTGATGGTCGCCGCCCCAGTAGTCGACGAAGTCTCCGGTGCGTCTGCCGGTGATCACGGCACCGGTCGACATCAGCTCGTCGAACACCGTCCGACCCGGTTCGTCACTCGGCCGGAAACCGCTGACGCCTTCTCCACCGTTGCCCAGCCACTCGTGCAGCCGGTGCCCGTCGGTACCCAACGGATTGTCCTTGTCGTCCCCGGGGCCGGCGATGAAACCGTCGAGGGACATGGACATGTACAGCACAACTCGTGACACGAGGTCCTCCGATCACGACCGGTTCCCGGTCGAGAGCCCACGGCTCTGGCGTGCCTGCGCAGCCCGGTGGCGGGGACGGGGTTCGAAGGCTACTGCGGGATCGCCCTCGCCTCGGTGAACACGGTGTTCCCGTCGGCCGCGCACGTCGAGTTCTGTTCGCCGCGGATGGACTGATCAACTCTGTGCGACGTCGTACACGAGGTGCGTCACACGGTCCCCGCGGATGATCTGCGAAGGGTTGTCGAGCAGGATCGGATCGGCCGGCGGGCCCATCGCGAAGAACGGGCGGCCCGAGCCGAACACCACGGGGACGAGGTTGACGACGATCTGGTCGATGAGTCCGAGCCGCAGAGCCTGGCCTCCGATCTCGCCGCCGGCCACGTCGACGACCCGGTCGCCGGCGTAGTCCCGAGCCGCGCTGATGGCAGCCTCGATGCCGTCGACGAACGTGAACGGCGCCGTGCCGGCATGCTCCAGTTCGCCGGCGGTTCATGGGTGACCACGACGACGTGCTCGCCTGCAGCAGGTCCGCCGTTCCAGCCGTTCGTGAGGTCGAACAGCCGCCGGCCGATGATGACGACGGCGATGTCGCGGTAGTGGGCGCGCATGAAGTCGGTCGTCGCCTGCGTGGTTCGGCACCCGTCGTCAGCGCTGGGGAAGGACCAGCTGACGTCTCCGTTGCCGTACCAGTCGAGGAGCAGGCCCGACCCCGTCGTGGTCGTCGGCGATGAAGCCGTCCAGCGACACCGTGCGGTCCGCCCAGGTTCGCCGGCCGTCCTGCCGTGCACTCACGAGGCCGACGAGCCGACGAGCTCCGCGTAGGCGACCACGTTGTCCCGGTAGCTGTCCGCGCCCTCGTCGAACTCGCCGCCGCAGGTGATCAGGCGCAGGCCCGCGTGATCGATCGTGCCGTAGACCTGCTCGGTCGGGAACGCGCCCTTGGGGTACCGGTCGACGCCGGAGACCCGGAACTCGGCCGTGCTGCCGTCCGCACGCGCGACGAACACCGCGTCTCCGGGTTGCAGGTCGCGCAGGTCGTGGAACGGCCCGAGCGCCCCTTTCCAGTCGACGTGCGCGGCCAGAATCGCGGGGCCGAGCGACCCCGGCGGCGGAGCGCCCGTGTACCAGCCGACCGGCTCGGCGTCCGCCGGAACCTCCATCGACCCGTCCGGCTGCAGACCCAGGGGCACGAGCTCCGAGGTCCGCAACCCCAGCGCCGGGATCTCGAGCCCCACCGGCTCGGACTTCGCCAGCACGGGCCCGTCGATCAGCTCCGGGCGCCCGGGCCCGGGCGCAGGAGGCTTGCTGCTCACGGCAGCCGGTGCGGCCCGGCCACTCGCCTGGCCGCCCTCCCTGCCGCTGTCCCGGCCCGAATCCGGTTCCGCCGCCGAGCAGCCACCCAGCACGACGGCCGCGCAGCAGGCCCCCGCCACCACCGCCCACGCAGGGCGGTGGCGACGGGTTCCGGAAGGTGCCGGATCGACCATCAGCGCTCCTGGCCGGCCCGCCTGCGCCAGACCGCGACGCCGCCGGCGCCGAGCAGTGCGGCACCGCCGACCACCGCCAGCGCGGCCGCACCGGCACCGTCGTCCGCGGCGCTGCCGTCACCGGTCTCGACGCCGCCGTCCGGCATGGTCGCCGCCGCGGCGCCCGCGACCATGCCGCAGGTCGCCGGGAAGGTCCCCTCGGCCGGCACGCCGTCGAGGCCCAGCGACATCGCCAGCGGCGACTCACCCAGCCCGTCGAGGTCGTACATGCCGTTGCCGTTCACGTCGATGCCGTGCTGCACGATGTGCAGGTTCGCGAGCTGCTCCAACGTGCCATCGGGCAGCATCCCCGCCGGGATCGTCCGCTCGTACGTCAGGTTGCCGCTGTCGTCGGCCACCGGGAACCGGTCGAGCGCCAGGCCGCTGGCGGCCGTGGTGTCGCCCTCCGTGGTCAGCGAGATCTGGATGTCGCCGTAGGCCGGCAGTCCCTCGACGGTGCTGACGAAGCCGTCGCCGTCGGAGTCGGCCGACGCGGGCGGGCACATGAAGTCGGTTCCGTCGAACCCGCCGTGCAGGTGCTGCGCGTGCGGCGCGCCCGGCACCAGGCCGCTGCTCTCGACCTGCACCCGCAGCCCACCGTCAGAGGTGGGAGTGAGGGTCGCCGTGCCGCTCGCGCCCGAGTTGTTGAGCGCGTCGAGTTGGATCTGCACGCTCTCCTGGGCCGACGCGGTGCCGGGGACGAGCAGTGGTAGCGCGACCGCGGCGCCGAGCGCCCACAGCTTGTTGAGCTTCATGGATGTCCTCCTCGAACTCGATCGGGTGCACCCGTGGTTGGAAGCATCCGAGGAGCCAGTTCGGAAGCCATGTGTGCCGCACATCACAGCCGGACGATGTTTGACGACCCGCCATCGCCACGACCTGCGAGAAGGCCGGACGAGCGAGCGTGTCGAGCCATCCGCCGTCACGCGATCGCAAGGTTCGGCCGGGTCTGCCGGCCGTCGTCGAACGACGTGCGGCGCATCGCGTCCTCCTGGGATCGGTCAGAGAACGGCGGCGGGGTCGTCGGCGCCCGCGTAGGCGAACGACCGGACGACGAGCTCGCCGCGCGCGCACCAGACGCCGACCATCCGACCGGTCATGCCCCCGGCGACCTCGGTGGACAGGTAGCGGCCGTCCAGCCGGCCGAGCTCGGCGAAACGCCCGTCCGGCCGGACGAGCCCGGCGAGCACGACGTCGGGCCCGGTGGACGTCGCGGAGAAATGCCCCTCGGCCGGCGCGGCCCGCACCTCCAGGACGACGTCCGCGCCTGCGGCGACGGCGGTCTCCCCCAGCACGGAGCGCAGCGCCCCGACCTGGGCCACCGCCCGCACCCGCTCGCCGTCCACCTCGAGGTCGAGGTGGTGGCGGGCGTCCATCCGCACCGACAGCCCGCCCACCCCGTCCCCCGCCGCCACAGTGGCCCGGGCGCGGGCGACCAGGTGCTCCTGCCGCCTGCC
>NZ_JAHKRK010000012.1 GCF_019396355.1 Pseudonocardia nigra | reverse complement strand
GGTGGCGATACTGCCATCCAGTGGCGGTATCGCCACCTTGCTGGCACGGGGCGGGCGCCTACGGGCGGCGGGCGGCGGGGCGGGCGGCGGGCGCCTACGGGCGGCGGGCCCGCGCGTCGCACTCCACGCGGGGTTGGGCGCCTGTCGCCGGGGCGCGCAGGGCCACGGCTCCGGAGCGGGTGCGGAAGCGGGCCATCTCCCGTCCCGGCGTTCCGGTGCGGGACAGGGCGTCGAGCGCCAGCTCGCGGTGGGCGGGGTCCTCGGCGCGCTGCAGGTACCGCATGATCTCCTGCGCCGCGGCGCGCCCGGGGCGGGCCTGCACCCACGCCGCCAGCTCCGCCTCGGCCACCTCGGGACGCACCGTGCTCATCCGCACGCAGACGAACTCGATGTCCTCGTCGGCGAGCTCGCCGACCAGCGGCGCGTGCACCCCCTGCTCGGTGAGCATCTCCTGCACCGCCCACATGCAGATCGGGGTGAGCGCCACGAGCGTCGGGTCGGGGTCGTCGCGGCCGGCGAGCTCGATCAGCTCGTCGTGGTCCTCCGCGTCCAGGCTCTCCGACAGGTGCACCGCACCCAGCAGCTCCAGCGCGTCGAGCAGCGCGGTGACGTCGCGGCGCCACAGCCGGTGCTCGACGTCGCCCGCGAGGTCGTCGACGACGCAGCCCATCCGGTCGTTGACGGTGTCGCGCACGGCGCGGTGGAACCGCTCGACCGGGACCGGGTCCCCGCCGGCGGCGTAGACCAGCTGCAGCAGGATCGGGAACGCCTCACCGAGGCTCATCCCGAACAGCGACGGCGCCCCGAACACGTTGCTGCCGCCGAAGTGCTCGCCGATGCCGCCGACGGCCTCGAACGCCCGCCGCCACAGCTCGATCGGGCGCGACAGCAGCGGCGCCGAGCTCTTGACCTGCACGAGCCTGCCGCGCACCACCCGCACGAGCCGGGCCTGGCGCGCCCAGGCCAGCAGCAGCGCGATCTCGGGGAGGTCGTCGCACGTGCGGGCGTGGTCGCGGGAGAAGTGGTCGAGGTCGAGCGCGTCGGCCACCGCGCGCGCGTCGGACAGCAGCAGCCTGCCGTCGCGCGTGACCGTGCGCCCGGCCCGGACCCAGCGGGTGAACGCGCGCAGCCGGGCCAGTGCGATGGAGGAGTCGGCGGCGGCGAGCAGCTGCGCGGCATGGGGAGGAAGCACGGGCGGCAGGTCGGGCTGCGCGGGCTCGGCGGTCTCCACCTCCTGGCGGCGCACGATCTCGTCCAGCGCCGCCCGGTCGATCTCCAGCTCGCCGGCGTGTACCTGCTGCAGGAAGCGGGCGACGGCGGCCGGGTCGGCCGTCGCGACGCCGTGGCGCAGCATCTGCACCGCCCAGAACGTGCCGAGGTCGTGGTTGCGCTCGTCGTCGAGCGCGTCGTACAGGGCGGGTGTGGAGTCGGTGATCTGGGCGTGCAGCTCGGCGGCCGGCGCGGAGCGCGAGTCGAGCCAGTCGTTCTCGGCGAGGAAGCCGATCAGGGCGTGCAGCGCGGCGGGGACGGCGTCGCGGTCGTCCTCGAGCAGCGCGACGGTGCGGGGGAACCAGATCGCCAGCGCGTCGGCCACGTGCGCCCGTGTCCAGTGCGCGAGCCTGCCGTCGACGCCGTGCTTGTGGTCGAGCGCTGCCGCGACGAGTGACGGCTCGACCTCGATGCCTCTCCGGCGGGCCCAGGCGACGATGTGCAGTCGCAGCCGGTCGCGGGCACGGGAGTACTCCTCAAGGTCGTCGGGGCCGAACACGAGTCGCACTCGGCCCACCTTCTCAGCCGCCACCGATCGGGGCACGGGCGGGGAGGGGTCTCCGGCGTCCCTGGTGATCAGAGCGGTGATCAGGGGCGCGGCACGGGACGGCGGGCGCGATAGACCACCGCAGGGGGCAGGTTCCGCCACACCGTCGGGCTGATCGCGACGTCCGCGAAGTGCCTGCGGAGGTCGGCGAGCTGGCGGCGGGCGGGCGGTGCCCAGCGCGTCCAGGAGTAGGCGAACTGGGTGAACACCCCGTGCGGCAGCAGGGCGTCGGTGATCAGCGCGTGCAGGCCCCGGCCGTCGGGGCCGGGGGAGTACGCGACCCAGGGCAACCCGCTGACCACCGCGTCGACGCCGCCGATCGCGCGCTCCGCCAGCAGCGCGGGCAGCGCCCGCGCGTCGGCCCGCACCACCTCGACCGCCGGGTACCGCCGTGCGAGGAGGTCGGCCCAACCCGGGTGGAGCTCGACCGCGAGGTGACGGCCGCGGCCGCCCAGTCGCTCCTGGATGGCACCGGTGAATGCGCCTGTGCCCGGCCCCAGCTCGACGACGACCGGGTCGTCGGCCGACAGGGGCGCGATCATCGCCGCGGCGAGTGCGGGGGAACTCGGGGCCACCGCCGCGGTGTGCAGCGGGTCGCGGGCGAACTCACGCAGGAACCGCGCGGTGTCGGACACGCGCCCGACACTACTGCGGGGGACTTCCGCAGCAGCGTCCACCGATCTACGGTCGAGGTGACAGCCGTCACGTGAGGGGGACCACAGTGCACCCATATCGCCTGCAGCAGCTCGTCGCGTCGGTACCCGACGGGATCGACGCCGACCAGCGGGCCCGGCTGCTCGCCCACGTCCAGACCTCCGACGGCTGCCGAGCGCGGGCCGACCGGGTCCGCGACGAGCTGCGCCGCGCACTCGACGGCGGCGACGGCATTGCTACGAGGGCCCTCGACCTGGCCTGCGAGCTCGACGGCCTGGAACGCGTGCAGCAGCGGGTGGACGGGTGGCTCACGGCGCTCGTCGACGAGCTGACCGCCGCCCCGTCCGCCGTGCGCTACGACGACGGCGTCCCCGCCTGAACCACTCCGCCGTGCGCGAACGCACGGAGCTGCGCCGCGCGGCGTCCGTACGGTCCGGGGGCGTGGATCTCCTCGAACTCACCCCCCGGCTGCACCTGATGCGGTTCTTCGTCGGCCAGGCCTATCTCTGGCGCGACGGCGACGACCTGACCCTGATCGACACCGGCCCGCCCGGTTCGGCGCCCGCGATCGCGTCCGCGGTGCGTGGGCTCGGCACGCTGCGGCGCGTGGGGCTGACCCACGCCCACGACGACCACACCGGTTCCGCGGCCGAGATCGGCTCCTGGCCCGGGGCCACCGTGCTGGCCCACCGCGCCGACGCGCCTGTCGTCCGCGGCGATCGGCCCGCCCCGCCGCCGGACTTCACGGAGTTCGAGCGTGAGCTGCACACGCAGGTCGCGCACGGCCTGACCGCGGCCCCGCCCGCCCGCGTCGACGTGGAGCTCGACGACGGCGACGAGCTCGACATCGGCGGCGGCGCCCGGGTGATCCCCGTGCCGGGCCACACCGACGGCAGCATCGCCCTGCACCTGGAACGGGAGCGCGTGCTGTTCACCGGCGACGTGATCGCCGAGCACAGCGGGGAGCTGATGCTCGGCCCCTTCAACGTCGACCGTGACCGCGCCGCGGCGTCGATGCGGCGGCTCACCGGGCTCGACGTCGACGTCGCATGCTTCGGCCACGGTGACGCGATCGTCACCGCAGCAGGGGACGCGCTGCGCTCTCTCGGGTGAGGATGGGGGCGCAACGATCGGTCGACGAAGGGGTCAACGCGTGCGTGCACTGCAGGTGGTGCGGTTGGACGGGCCAGCAGCGGTCGAGGTGAACGAGGTGCCGGAGCCGCAGCGCGGGCCGGACCAGGTGCTGGTCGAGGTGCGCGCGGCCGGGGTGAACTTCCCCGACGTGCTGCAGACCAAGGGCCTCTACCAGTACAAGCCGGAGCTGCCGTTCACGCTCGGCTCCGAGGTGGCGGGCGTCGTCCGCGAGGCTCCCGACGGCTCCCCGCTGCGGCCCGGCGACCGCGTGGTGGCGTTCCCGAGCACCGGAGCGTTCGCCGAGGTCGTCGCGGTGTCCGCGGACCACGTGCTGCCGCTGCCGGAGGAGGTGTCGTTCGCCGCGGGCGCCTGCCTGCCGATGAACTACCTCACCGCGCACTTCGCGCTGCTCGTCCGCGGTCACCTGCGCGACGGGCAGACGGTGCTCGTGCACGGGGCCGCAGGCGGCGTCGGCACCGCGGTCATCCAGCTCGCGGTGGCGCTCGGCGCCCGCGTGATCGCGGTCGCCTCGACCGAGGCGAAGCGGGAGGTGGCGCGCACGGCCGGCGCGCAGGAGGCCGTGGGCGTCGACGGCTTCAAGGACGCGGTCCGCGAGCTCACGGGCGGCGCCGGGGTCGACCTCGTGGTCGATCCCGTGGGCGGTGACCGCTTCACCGACTCGCTGCGCTGCCTGGCCCCCGAGGGGAGGCTGCTCGTCGTCGGGTTCACGGCGGGGGAGATCCCGACGGTGAAGGTGAACCGGCTGCTGCTCAACAACGTCGATGTCGTGGGCGTCGGCTGGGGCGCCTTCGCCCTGCGTCGGCCCGGCTACGTCGGGCAGCAGTGGGCCGAGCTGGAGCCGCACCTGCGTTCCGGGGCGCTCGACCCGCTGATCAGCGGCACGTTCCCGCTCGAGAAGGCCGCGGACGCGCTGGCGCGGATCGACGAGCGCGAGGTCACGGGCAAGGTCGTGCTGGAGATGTGACCGCCGCCGGGGGATCAGGGCTGCGGGACGCCCCGGTACCGAGGCGTCCCGCAGCCTGCGTCACGACTTCTTCTCGGCGGGCTGCTGCACCGCGACGTTGCCGTTGCTGTTGCTCGCCTCCGGAGTGGGCTTCACCGGGAGGTAGAACTCGTCGCCGTAGTGCTCGGTGCCGAACTCCACGGCCTGCACCACCGCCTGCGCGGACCGGTCGTCGCGGCGCATCAGCGGGTCCTCGCACAGGTCCTTGGCCAGCGCGACGCACAGCACCACCATCACGATCGCGAACGGCGCGGACATGATGATCGTGATGTTCTGGATGCCGGTGAGCGCCTCGCCCTCCTCGCCGAGGAGCAACATGATGATCGCGATGCCGCCCATCACGACGCCCCAGAACACCACCACCCAGCGAGACGGCTCGATCGAGCCGTGCTGCGACAGCGTGCCCATCACCACCGAGGCGGCGTCGGCGCCGGACACGAAGAAGATCGCGATCAGGAGCATGGCGAGGATGCCCAGCGCGTTGCCGAGCGGGAACGTGTCGAGCAGGCCGAACAGCTGGGCCTCGACGTCGAGCGCCGCGAGGTCGGTGCCGCCGCGCTGCGTCTGGATCGCGGCTCCGCCGAAGATCGCGAACCAGATGAGGCTGACGGTGCTCGGGATCAGGATCACGCCGACGACGAACTGCTTGATCGTGCGGCCCCGGCTGATGCGGGCGATGAACATGCCGACGAATGGGGTCCAGGAGATCCACCAGGCCCAGTAGAAGACCGTCCAGCCCGACAGCCACTCGGCCGTGGCGTCGCCGCCGGTGGCCGCGGTGCGGGCTGCCATCTCAGAGAGGTTGCCGAAGTAGTCGCCGATCGCGGTGGGTAGCAGGTTGAGGATCAGCACCGTCGGCCCGGCGACGAACACGAAGGCGGCGAGTACGCCCGCCAGCACCATGTTGATGTTGGACAGCCACTGGATGCCCTTGGCGACACCGGTGACCGCCGAGGCCACGAACGCGATGGTGAGCACGGCGATGATCCCGACCAGCAGGACGTCGCCGATGACCGGGATCCCGTTGGCCTGCAGGCCGCCGCCGATCTGCAGCGCGCCCAGCCCGAGCGACGCCGCGGAGCCGAACAGCGTCGCGAAGATCGCCAGGATGTCGACCGCCTTGCCGAACGCGCCCTCGGTGTGCCGCTCCCCGAGCAGCGGGGCGAACGCCGAGCTGATCAGCTGACGGCGACCGCGGCGGAACGTGCTGTAGGCGATGGCGAGCCCGACCACGGCGTAGATCGCCCACGGGTGCAGCGTCCAGTGGAACAGCGTGGTGGCCATCGCGACGTCGAGCGCGTCGTTGGTGCCGGCGGCGACGGTGCCCGGCGGCGGGCTGGTGAAGTGCGTGAGCGGCTCGTTGACGCCGTAGAACATCAGGCCGATGCCCATGCCGGCGCTGAACATCATCGCGATCCAGGAGACCGTGCGGAACTCCGGCCCCTCGTCGTCGCGACCCAGCGGGATCTTCCCGTAGCGGCTGAACGCGAGCCACAGCGCGAAGACGACGAACCCGCTCGCCGCCAGGACGAACGCCCAACCACCTGCGCTCATGATGCCGCCCAGCACGGCCGAGGCGACCGCGCCGAGGGAGTCGACGGAGACCACGCCCCACGCGATGAACGCGACGACGAGCGCCGCGGCGATCCCGAAGATCCACCGGTCGACCGGGTACTGCCGGTCTGCGGAGCCGCTCGGTAGGAGCGTGCCTTCCGGTGCCGCCGGGTCCTTGCTGCGGGGTGTCTCGGACAGTGACATGGCGCTCGGCTCGGCGGTCGCCGGGCCTTCCCCCTCACACGTCTCGGGGCCGGGACGGATTTCCGCCCCGGCCGGTGGTGTTCGTGGTTGTTGCCGTCACCCTCCGCTCCGGGACGCGGTCCCGTCAAACGGAAGCGCAGGACGGCAACCCGGTCGTTACCGGGGATGAACAGCCACAACGCCGGACCGCCCGGGAACCGGGGTGGTGGCGGGCGCCACGCTGCGTGCCGATCATGGCCGGGCTTCGACGTACCGCGAATGTCGGGCCGGCGTGACCGCGAGCCGGGGTGTGCGGGACGGCGAGTCGAGGTGTGAGGGACCGCGAGTCGGGGTGTGCGTGACCGCGAGTCGGGGTATGGGCGCGGGGGCGGGCCGCGAGCGACCGCGCCGCCGGCCCCGGCCGTCCCGGCGTCAGAGCGCCCCGCCGGTGTCCCCGCCGGCCTCCTTGCCGCCCTCGTCGTCGTCCTGGTCGGCGAGGAAACGCTCCACCTCGGCCGCGAGCTCGTCGGCGCTGGGCAGCTCTCCGGCCAGGCCCAGTCCGCTGCGGTCACCGCGGCCGCTCGCCACCGCGTCGTACTGCCGCTCGAGCGCCTGGACGACCTGGCGCACCTCGTCGGAGCCCGCCACCTGCTCGGCGATCTCGGCGTCGGCCTGCTCGGCGGCCTTCGTCAGCACCTCGGTGGGCAGGTACAGCCCGGCGGCCAGGCCGACGTGGTCCAGCAGCACGCGAGCGGCCTGCGGGTACTCGGCCCGCGCCAGGTAGTGAGGAACGTGCACGGCGAAGCCCATCGCGTCGAGCCCGGACCCGCCGAGCCGGAACTCCATGAGCCCCACGGCGCTGCCCGGGACCTCGGCCGTGGCGAACCACGCCTCGTGCCCCTCCGTGAGCTCCGGGCGGGTTCCGTGCACGGTGACCCCGATCGGGCGGGTGTGCGGCACGGCCATCGGGATGGCGGTCAGATTGATCACGAGCCGGATCCCGAACCGGCGCACGATCTGTTCGACCGCGGCGGAGAACCGCTCCCACTGCATGTCCGGCTCGGGCCCGGCGAGCAGGAGGTACTCGGTGTCGCCGGTGTCGGTCAGGGCGACGACGTCGAGCTCCGGCGCGGAGTAGTGGGCCCAGTGGTCGGTCTCGAAGCGCAGCGGCGGGCGCCGCGACCGGTAGTCGACCAGCTGGTCGACGTCGAACCGCACCACGGTGCGCGACTCGCGGTCGGCCCGGATCGCCTCCACGGCCAGCCGGGCGGCGCTGCCGGCGTCGACGAAGCCGTCCAGCGCCACGAGCAGCACCGGCTCGTCCAGCTGTGGCGCGTCCGCGGCCACCTCGTACAGCTCGGCCGGGTCCAGCACCGCACACCTCCGCTTCCTCGACGGGGCACCGTGCCCCGCCCGACACACGTCTCGTACCGACAACGTGAAACTCCCCGCACAGCATCCCGTTTCCGGGTTCCGAAGCGCACCATGGGAGGCGATATGACTGTGCAGCAGCCGCGGGGCGAGGATCGGTGGGGGAACAAGCGGGCCTGGATCGTCTGGGCGGTCGGTCTCGCGGCCTATCTCGTGGGTGTCATGCACCGCACGTCGTTCGGGGTCGCCGGCCTCGACGCGGCAGCCCGGTTCGACGCCGCCCCCGCTGTGCTGTCCGGGTTCGTGGTGCTGCAGCTGTTGGTCTACGCGAGCCTGCAGGTGCCCGTCGGCGTGCTGCTCGACCGGTTCGGCGCGCGCCGGCTGATCGTCACGGGCGCGCTCACGATGGCGGCCGGACAGCTGATGCTCGCGCTCGCCTCCGGCCTGCCGGCCGCGATCTTCGCCCGGGTGCTGGTCGGCACCGGCGACGCGCTGACGTTCATCAGCGTGCTCTCGGTCGTCAGCGCCTGGTTCCCGGCGCGGCGGGTGCCGCTGATGACCCAGCTGACCGGCCTGATCGGGCAGCTCGGCCAGGTGCTGTCGGCGGTGCCGCTGGCGGCGCTGCTGCGCGGGCCGGGCTGGAGCACGGCGTTCGTCTCCGCGGCGGCGCTCGGGGTGGCCGTCGCGATCGCGGTGGTCGCGGTGGTGCGCGAGCGCCCGCCGGGTGCCCCGGTACCGCCGCCTGCGGCGTCCCCGCGTGAGGTGCTCGACGGGCTGGTCTCGTCGTGGCGCGAACCCGGCACGCGCCTGGGCCTGTGGACCCACATGGGCACCCAGTTCTCCGGCACCGTCTTCGCGCTGCTCTGGGGCGTGCCCTACCTGGTCGCGGGCCAGGGCTTCTCCGACGGCGCGGCGAGCGCGATGCTCGCGCTGCTGGTGGGCGTCGGGATCGTCGCCGGGCCGCTGTTCGGCGAGTTCACCGCCCGGCACCCGCTGCGGCGCTCCTGGCTGGTGCTCGCCGTGATCGGCACGACGGCGCTGATGTGGACGATCGTCCTCGCCGTCCCGCCGCCGGCTCCGCCGTGGCTGCTGATGCTGCTGGTCGTCGTGCTGGCGCTCGGCGGTCCGGCGTCCATGGTCGGGTTCGACTACGCCCGCACCTTCAACCCCGGTCACCGGCAGGGC
This sequence comes from Pseudonocardia nigra, assembly GCF_019396355.1. Taxonomy (GTDB): domain Bacteria; phylum Actinomycetota; class Actinomycetes; order Mycobacteriales; family Pseudonocardiaceae; genus Pseudonocardia; species Pseudonocardia nigra. The sequence goes on along the minus strand of NZ_JAHKRK010000012.1, from coordinate 63,688 downwards.
GCCGCCGTGGGCATCGTCAACGTCGGCGGGTTCGTCGCATCGCTGCTCGTCGCGTTCGGCGTCGGGGTCGTGCTCGGGATCGCCGGGCCCGCCGACGGCTACACGCCGGAGGCGTTCCGCGTCGCCTGGACGGTCCAGTACGTCATCTGGGCGTTCGCGCTCGTCGGCGTGCTGGTCGCCCGCCGCCGGGCCCGGCGCAAGATGGCGTCCGAGGGCGTCGTCGTGCCCCCGCTGCGCGAGGTTCTCGCGACCCGCCGTCGCGCCCGTTCCGGGCAGGAGCGCGTCACCGCCCGCGTCCGCTGACGCCGCCGTCCCGCCGGAGCCGCACCCCTCACCCGTTAGTGGAAATGCTTATCATTAGCGCCTCGCGACGAAGATCAACGGAGAGGGGCGCCGGGTGCGCATCGCGTTCGTCGGCAAGGGCGGCAGCGGGAAGACGACGACGGCGGCGATGTTCAGCCGCTACCTCGCCGAGTTGGGCAAACCCGTCCTCGCGATCGATGCCGACATCAACCAGCACCTCGGCCAGGCCTTCGGCCACGACGGCCCGCCGCCGCGTGCGCTCGGCACCGACCTGGCGTGGCTCAAGGACCACCTGCGCGGCACGAACCCACGCATCCCGTCCGCCGAGGCGATGATCAAGACGACGCCGCCGGGCCCGGGGTCGCGGCTGCTGGACCTCGCGCCGGACGGCGAGCTGCTCACGCGGTACGCGGCCGTCGCGGGCGGTGTGCGCCACCTCGTCACCGGTGAGTTCGACGAGGCCGACATCGGCGTGTCCTGCTACCACTCGAAGACCGGCGCGGTGGAGCTCTACCTCAACCACCTCGTGGACGGGCCCGGCGAGTACGTGGTGGTCGACATGACCGCGGGCGCCGACGCGTTCGCGTCCGGGCTGTTCACCCGCTTCGACCTGACCGTGCTGGTCAGCGAGCCGACCCGGCGCGGCGTGGGCGTCTACCGGCAGTACGCCGAGCACGCCGCGGGGCACGGGGTGGCCCTGCGGGTGCTGGGCAACAAGGTGGCCGACCCGAGCGACGTCGCGTACCTGCGCGAGCAGGTCGGCGACGCCCTGCTGGGCTGGCTCGGCCAGTCGGCCTGGGTGCGCGCTGCCGAACGCGGCGACAGCGCCCCCATCGGTGCCCTCGAGCCGGCGAACCTCGCCGTGCTCGACGCCGTGCTCGCGGCGCTCGACGGGCGGCAGCGGGACTGGGCCGCCTACCACCGCTGCACCGTCGAGTTCCACCTGCGCAACGCGGCCGCCTGGGGCAACCGCGCCGTCGGTGCCGATCTCGCCGCCCAGGTGGACCCCGACTTCGTGCCGGGACCTGGTGCGCTGCGCCCGGTCCGTGCGTAACTGTTCGAGCACCATCCGTCACCAGCCAGGAGGTTCTGTGTCCCTCGACGTCCCCACCCACGTGCTCACCGCCGCCGAGCGCGGGCAGCTCGACGACGCCCAGTTCGTCGCCGTCGTCCGCGGCTCCCTGCCCTACGCCTGGGAGGTCGTCTCCGCCGCCGCCGACGACCGCGTCGCCCGGCCCGACGCGCCGTTCGGCGAGCACGAGGTCCCGCCGCCGTCGGAGACCCACCGCGGGCAGCTGCTGCGCGCGCTGGCCAGCAACGCGATCCGCGGTGCGCTGGAGCGCCACTTCGGCGTGGTGTTCGCATTCCAGAACTGCCACCGCGTGGCAGCGTTCGCCCCCGCCGACGTCGACGGGCCGGTCTACCGGGAGTTCATCAGCCCGCGCGGGCAGGTGCTGAACCAGAGCCCGGAGCTGCGCGACTGCTGAGGTCGGCCCGTTACAGCAAAGCCACTTTCACGCCATGTGCTTGCGTGAAAGTGGCTTTGCTGCAATTCACTCGGCCAGCAGGCGGTAGATCGTCTTGCGCGCCTCGGCCAGCGCCTCCGTGGCGGTGGCGATCTGCTCCGGCGTGCCGGCGGCCATCACCTGCTGCGCCGCGGCGTGCAGCTGGCCCAGCTGTTCCCAGAGCTCGACGGCGTCGGTGTCGACGTCGCGGCCCACCGACTCCCACACCGCGTCGAGCTCCGCGCGGTGCTCGTCGACGTACCGGGTGCCCTCCTCGGTGAGGTGCACGACCCGGCGGCCGTCGGTCTGTTCGACGCGGACCAGGCCCTCGTCCTCCAGCTGCGACAGCGTCGGGTAGACCGAGCCCGGGCTGGGGCGCCAGGCCCCGCCGGAGCGCTCGGCGATCTCCTGGATGATCTCGTACCCGTGCCGCGGCTGCTCCGCGACCAGTGCCAGGACCGCGGCCCGGATGTCGCCGCGCGCCGTCCGGCGGCCACGGCGCCCGCGCGGTCCGCGGGGCCCGGGGAAGGGGCCGCGCATCGGCGGCATGCCAGGAAAGCCCGGCCCGAACGGCGCCCCGTGCCGCCTTCCCCGCCTGCGCCCGCGGGGATCCGCGTCGTCCTCGTCTCCGGTGAACGGCGGCGGCGGTGCGTCCATCGCCGCCGCGTGGGGCGGGAACGGCGGGCGCGGGTGAGCGTGGCGACGGCCGCGGCCACGGAAGGCGAGCCACGGGTTGTCCCATGCGGGGTTCATCGCGTTCATCGTTGGATCTCCTCTCGACTACGAGCGATCTGCTCGCGTGCTATCACGATATATCGCGATAGTCGAGTTGGCAACTGACAGGTGTCACAGGTCCTCGCTGCCCCTGTCATCGGTTCGCCCGCGCGGCCCGGTCCGGAAGGCGCGTCGCCCTAACGTGATCGTCATGCGCCGCCTGCTCGTCGTCGTCCCGCTCCTGCTCGCGCTGCTCGTCGGCTGTGCCGCCGCACCTCCCGCGGCCGCCCCACCTGATCCGGTCGGCGCGGAGGCGGTGACGGGGGACTGGACGGGGCCGATCGAGATCCCCGGGTCGCCGCTGGACGTCGGCATCCGCATCCTCCACGAGGGTGACGGGCTGCGCGGGGAGATCGACATCCCGGTCCAGGGCATCGCCGCCATGCCGCTCGGCGACGTCCGGCTCGACGGCTGCGAGCTGGCGTTCACCCTTCCCGAGGTCCCCGGCGACGCGCGGTTCCGAGGCGTGGTGGCCGCGGACGGGACCGCGATCGAGGGCGAGTTCACCCAGAACGGCCAGACGTTCCCGCTGGTGCTGCGCCCCGGCACGGCCACGGCCCCCGAGCGCCCGCAGGAGCCGCAGCCGCCGTTCCCGTACCGCGCGGAGGAGGTCACCTACCGCAGCGGCGAGATCGACCTCGCCGGCACGCTCACGCTCCCCGAGGGCGACGGTCCGTTCACCGCGGTCCTGCTGATCACCGGCAGCGGCGCCCAGAACCGCGACGAGGAGCTGTTCGGGCACAAGCCGTTCCTGCTGCTGGCCGACGCGCTCACCCGGGCGGGCCACGCCATGCTGCGCGTCGACGACCGGGGCGTCGGGGGTTCCGGCGGAACGCTGGCCACGTCGACGTACGACGACCTCGTGGGCGACGTCGTGGCCGGTGTGGAGTTCCTGCGCGGGCGCCCGGAGATCGACCCGGAGCGGATCGGGCTCCTCGGCCACAGCGAGGGCGGCTACCTCGCACCGCTGGTGGCGGGGCGGACCGATGTCGCGTTCGTGGTGACCATGGCCGGTCCGGCGGTGTCGGGGGAGGACGTGCTCGTCGCGCAGAACCGGCTGCTGATGGAGGCGGCGGGCACGCCCGCCGCGCAGGTCGAGGACCAGGTCGCCTACGTCCGGGAGCTCATCGGGCTGCTGCGCGCGGAGGACTACGCGGCGGCGAGGGCGCTCGTCGAGGAGCAGATCGCGGAGCAGACCGCGGGGCTTCCCGCCGACCAGCAGCCCTCCCCGGAGCAGGTGCAGGCCCAGGTCGAGAGCATGGTGAGCCCGTACATGCGCTCGTTCCTCACCCACGACCCGACGGAGTCCCTGCGCGCGCTCGACGTGCCGGTGCTCGCCTTCTTCGGCGGCAAGGACCTGCAGGTGCCGGCGTCCCAGAGCGAACCCGTGCTGCGTGAGCTGCTGGCCGGCCACCCCGACCCGACGATCCGCGCCTTCCCCGGGCTCAACCACCTCATGCAGCCGGCGATCACCGGTGCGATCGAGGAGTACGCCACGATCCCGACGACGATCGACCAGCAGGTGCTCGACCTCGTCACCGGCTGGGTCGGCGAGCGCTTCCCGGCCTGATCGTCGTCAGCGGGCGGCCGTCGGCGCCCTCCACCGCGATGCCGTGGCGGCGCAGGAGCGCCGCCGCGACGCCGGTGCCGGGCACAACGGCCCCGCCGAACGTCCCGTCGTAGCGCCAGTTCGCGCCGCAGGACGGGCTGCGCCTCCCAGAGCGGCTGCGACAGGCACGCCCGCAGCGAGCGGGCGCCGACGGGGTCGACGTGGATCCGGTAACCCTCCCGGCGGCTGCCGGGTGAGGCATCGCGCTCGTACACCGCCACCGACACACCCGCCCGGCGCAGCCCCTGCGCCAGGCACAGCCCGCCGATACCGTCGCCGATCACGATCACGTGCAGGGGAGAGGGCACGACTACTCCGTTTCCGGTCCGGCTCCGAACAGGAGCGCCTGGAGGCGTGTGAACATGCCGCCGGCCCGCTCCGGCACCAGCCGGACCCCCTTGACCGCGGCCATCACGACCTCCGCGGCGGCCTCCGGGTCGGGTGCGGCGCCGGTGAAGACCTCGACGAGCCCCTCGCACTACCCGGACTCGAGATGCTCGATGGCCGCCCGCACCGCCGGGTCGCGCCGAGCCCGGAGGTCGAGCTCGGCGGTGACGGTGAACAGTTCCGGTCGCTCGAGCATCAGGCGGCGCAACGCGTCGAGGTGGTCGTGCAGCCGGGCGGACGGACGAGCTCCTCACGGCGCGATCGCGTCACTCCACCAACCACGTGGTGGAGAGCAGGGGACGAGGGCAGGGACGTCCAGTGCGTCGAGGGTCGCCGGGAACTTCCCGGCGACCCCGGTCGTCGAAGAGGTCAGGGGCGCAGGGGAGGTCGGTCGATGTTGAGGATCCTGGGGATCGCGGTCGCCATCTGGATCGTGCTGTCGGTGCTGGGCGCGGTGTTCGAGTTCCTCACCTGGGCGCTGGTGATCGGTGCGGTCCTGTTCGTCGGCGCCGCCGCCTGGTCGGCCGTGAAGGGGCGGTCCCGCGGGGCGATCCGCCGGTAGCCGGGGTCAGCGGCGGCCGAACAGGTTCTCGTCGCAGTTGCTCTGCAAGTAGGACCGCAGCTGCTCGGCCGCGCCGGTGAACTCAGGGGAGTTCAGCCGGGCCGCGAGCTCGCGGTCGCGGGCCACGGCGCCGCCGTCACCTCCGCTCGCGAGCAGGGCGTCGAGCTGCAGGTTCGTGGCCTGCACGGTGCGCTCGACCTCGGGGCGGATCTCGTTCGGCGCGGCGTTCAACAAGTCGGCGCTCGTGCGGCGCACGGCGTCGACCGTGTTGGACAGCTCCTCCGGCGGCACGCCCGTGCCCCGGGCGAGCAGGGTGTTCAGCGGACGGATGGCCGCGGAGTTCGCCTGGGCGGCGGCGCAGAACGGGCTCGGCGGCGGCGGTGCCGTGCGCACGGGCTCCCGGCCGTCGCGATCGGCCACCGAGCTCCCGCAGCCCGCGGCGAGCGCCCCGGCGGCGATGGCCAGTACGGCGCGGCGCGGAACGAGACCCATCGAGAACTCCCAGAGAACTGCAGTGCGGGCCCCGACCCTAGTGCCCTGCCCGGATGCCCCCTGTGAAGTGGCCCAGGCCGTTCCGGGGAACGACCGCGGCGTGCGGGTCGTTGTAGGCGACGTGGCAGCTCTCGGACCTCGGCGGATCACGGCGTTCCGCGCGCTCTGGCGCGCCGTCACGCAGGCCGGCAGGCCGGGCGCACCGGCGGTCGGCGACCGGGTGCGGGCGCTGCCCCGACTCGTCGGGGCAGCGCTCTCCGGGCGTTACCCGCAGCTGAGCCGAGGCAGGCTCGCGATGGTCGCGCTGGCGCTCGCCTATCTCGTCTCGCCGGTCGACCTGGTCCCCGAGGCCTTCCTCGCGCTCCTCGGGCTCGGCGACGACGCCCTCGTCGCGATGTGGCTCGGGGGCGCGTTCCTCGCCGAGACCGACAGGTACCTGGAGTGGGAGAGCACCGAGGCCGGCCGCGTCGAGCGCTGATCGGGGCAGGTCAGCGGCGTGTCCACGGGCCCACACCGCCGATCCGCTCCACGGTGATGCGCACGACGAATCCGGGCGGCGCTGGGCGGGCAGCGGGAACCCGGCGCCGGGGCGACCCGAGAATCGGAGCCCGGGCCGGAGACCGTCGGTCCGCGGTGGTAGGCATCGGGCGTGGCAACGATGCGCGTGATCACGCAGCTGTCGACGGGCGGGCCCGAGGTGCTCGAGCTCGGGCAAGCGGAGGTACCCGAGCCGCTGCCCACCGAGATCCGCGTGCGCGTGGCGGCCGCGGGGGTGAACCCGGTGGACTGGAAGACCCGCGCGGGCGGAGGGATGGCCGCCGTACTCGGCCCGCCGCCCTTCACCATCGGCTGGGACGTCGCCGGCACCGTCGACGCGGTCGGGACGGGCGTCACCCGCTTCTCGGTCGGTGACGCGGTGTTCGGGATGCCGTGGTTCCCCCGGCAGGCCGGTGCGTACGCGGAGTTCGTCACGGCCCCGTCGCGGCACTTCGCATGCCGTCCGGCGGGTCTCACCGAGGTGCAGGCCGCAGGGCTCCCGCTGGCGGGGCTCACCGCCTGGCAGTGCCTGGTCGACATCGCGGCTGTGCAGCCGGGGCAGCGGGTGCTCGTGCACGCCGCGGCGGGCGGGGTGGGGCACCTCGCCGTGCAGATCGCCAAGGCCAGGGGCGCCCACGTGATCGGCACGGCGTCGAGCGGCAAGCACGACCTGCTCCACGATCTCGGCGTGGACGAGGCCGTCGACTACCGCGCCGAGCGGTTCGAGCAGGTGGTCGACCCGGTCGACGTCGTGCTCGACCTGATCGGCGGTGAGGTCGCGGTGCGCTCGCTGGACGTGCTGCACCCGGACGGCCGGATGATCTGCCTGCCCTCGGCCGCGGCGGCCGACGCCATCGCCGCGGCTGCCGAACGCGGCCTGCGCGCCACCGGCATGCTCGTCGAGCCCGACGGCGATGGCCTCGACGAGCTCGCCCGGCTCGTCGACGACCGGCGGCTGCGGGTGCTGGTGGCCGAGACGTTCCCCCTGGAGCGTGCCGCGCTCGCGCACCGCGCCGGCGAGCTGGGGCACACGACCGGCAAGCTCGTGCTGACCGTTTAGGGCATCCGCAGCAGTGCCCGGCGGGAGAGGTGGTCGGCCCTCCGGATCGGGTCGGGCAGCCGGTACGCCGAGCAGGCCGCGAGCACGATGTCGGCGGCCTGGTCGTGCCCGATCCGGTGCCCGGCGGAGACGTACAGGGGGCGCACCCGGTCCCGCGTGCGCAGCACCGTGCCCACGCGCTCGCCCGCGTCGCGCAGCGGCGCCCGGTCACCGCGGCGGCACCCCGGCTCGTCGTAGGTGCCGACGAAATGGCTCTTTGCGCACCCGACGGCCGGCAGGCCCGTCTCCACGCCCAGATGGCAGGCGAGCCCGCAGCGCCGCGGATGGGCGACGCCGTGGCCGTCGGCCAGCAGCAGGTCGGGTTGGACCTGCAGCCGGTTCAGCGCGGCGAGCAGCGGCGGGACCTCCCGGAACGCCAGCAGTCCCGGCCGGTACGCGACGGTGGCGGCGCCCGGCAGCACCACCTCGTCCAGCACGACCCCGCCCGTCGCGTCGACGACCACGGCGGCCGCGACCAGCCGGTCCGAGCCGACCGCGTAGGAGACGTCGAGACCCGCGATCGTGCGGGGCGGCTCGACGGGGCCGTCCGGGATGCGGACCCGCCCGGCCAGCGCCAGCTGCTGCCGCACGGCCTCGTCCTCGTCGAGCACGGCCCGATCCTCGCCCGGTCGCCGGCCGAGGGATCACCGGGGTGGTTCGATCACCGGTTTCGGCGCGCCCGCCGCCACGATCCGTCCCGTGAGGCGGGCCCGCAGCCCCACCGTCCGGCCTGAGCGGCGTGGGGCGCCGGGGGGCGCCGAGCTGCAGCAGGAAATCCTTGGTTCGCAACCCGCTCACCCGCCCGGGCTGGTTCCGCGCGTCGGGGCCTCGCCTCAGCGGCGCGGCCGGGCCGTCCTCGCCTGCGCGACCACGTCCCTGACCCGCTCCCGGATGCCCTGCAGCTCGGTGAGGTAGAGGTAGTAGTCCGGGTGCACGCCCGTCAGCCGCTCCTGCGCGTTCTGCAGCCGCACCGACTGTGCGTCGAGGATCGGGCCGAACTCCGTGACGAGGCCGCGATCGACCACCAGCCGCTGGGCGTCGCGCAGGACGAAGCGGGTGTCGGCGGCGAATGTCGCGGGGTCGGCGCGCACGTCGCGCAGCTCCGCGAGCCTGCCGGTGACGACGTCGTGCCGGTCCTCGGCACGGCCCAGTGCGGAACGCGCGGCCGTCACCTGGTCCGCCGCGTCGTCCCAGGCGCCGTGCTCGGCCAGCCGGCGGGCCTCGGCGATCGCGGTGTCGGCGTCGGCGATGGCCTCGAGCGCCTGGGCCTCGGCGCCGGTGAGGTCGCGCGAGCACGGCTCGGAGAACTCGCGGCGCAGCGCCGACATCGACGGCTCGATCCGTTCGGCCTTCGTCGCGGCCGCCGCGCGCCGGGTGGCGATGCTGCTGAGGGCCGACCGGACGGACGCCGCGGTGCGGGGCGCCTCGGCGGCCAGGGTGGCGGCCGACCGGGCGAGGTCGAGCGTGCGCTGGGCGTTGGCGCGCCGCGCGCGCAGGCCGCCGTCGTCGAGGAGGCCCGCGGTCCGTTCGGCCTCCGCGAGCTGCTCGGCCGCCCGTCGCGAGCGGACCCCGGACGCCTCCGCCTCCCGAACGGCCGACCGCGCCGCGACGAGCGCGGTGCGGGCCTCCTGGATCGTGCGGGGCAGGCTCGTCAGCGCGAACTCGGCTTCGTCGAGGGCGCGGGAGTGGGCCGAGCGGAACCGGCGGATCGCCTGTCTGGCCCGCTCGATCTCCCGCAAAGCCTGTTCGTCGGCGGCACGTGCGCCCGCGACGGGGCCGGTGCCGTCGAGCGGGAAGCGGCTGGTCGCGCCGAGGTAGGCCTCGGTGGCCGCGTGGCCGGTCGCCGCGACCTCCGCCCACGCCGCGGCGAGGCTGCGTCCGGTGCCCAGCTCGTCGGCGGCGTGCACAGCCGCCGCTGCGGCGCGCTGCTCGTCGTCGAGGGCGAGGAAGCCCTGGGTGGCGGCGTGCCGCGCGGCCAGCGTCTGCTCGTCGGGAGGCGTGTCCCTGCGATCGGACCTGCGGAACAACTCGCTCCCCTCGCACGCCGGGCTCCTCGAACCGTACCCGCAGCGCCCCCTCCCGCGCCCGGTTCGCGCCGCACTCCGGAGGCTGCCGTCGTCGGCGCGCAAGCCCTTGACGCGCGGCGCGCGCGTCAATCTCGATCTTCGTCCCGCTCCGCCCGGCGCAGATCCCGAGCGGTCGACCGGGGAACGCTGCTCCGTTCGTCGGTATCGCCGTCTCCGTCCGAGCACGGACCGTGACGAAAAGGCGCGCGTAGCGGGGGACACGGCGCAACGGTGCGGTGAACGGCGAGTCCCGCTTCGGCGTGTCGCGTGCGACACGCCGAGATTGCCGCTCGTCGCGCCGCGCGCCCCGGCGGTCTCAGTGACGCTCCGAGAAGGGTTGCCGGGGGAGCGGACGGGGTTAGCGTCGTCGCCGGATCGATAACGGCTCGGTCACAGACCGGACACGGACCGCACCCCAGGCGGTCCGCCCGCCCCGACGGGATGTCCGGGCCGAGCCGACGAGATCCGGAAGGAAAGGTCGTGGCACGGCACCGCTCCCCCAAGGGCCGGCGCGCGCACCTCGGGTCCCCGCTGTCCGTCGCTATGGCGGCAGCGGGGACCGGTGGCGGCCGCTCGGTTTCGCTCCCGCAGCTGAACACGTCACTGCCCGCTCGGTTCGTCGCGACGGTGGTCGCGGGCGGCGCACTCGCCGCCACCGGCCAGCACGCGCTCGCCGAAGCACTCCCGGCGATCGCGGACGACACGAACGCGCTTCGTCTCGGCGTCGAGGAACTGGCCGGTGAGACCCCCACCGCGGCCACCGAACTGGTCGCCGAGCCGGTGGGCGCCATCGCGCCGGTCGCCCCCGAGCCGGTCGTCGCGGAGGTGGCCGACCTGGTCAAGGCCGCCGACCTGCACCAGGCCGCCGCCGAGGCCGCCGCGCGCGCCGCCGAGGAAGCCCGTGCCGCAGAGGCGGCCAAGGTCGCCGCTGAGGCCGCCCGTGCCGCTGAGGCCGCACGCGCCGCGGAGGCCGCGCGCCAGACCGAGCAGGCCGCTGCGGCGTCCGTGGGCGGTGCCGTCCAGATGGTCACGGGCCGGGTCACGTCCGGCTTCGGCGCCCGGTGGGGGTCGCAGCACCAGGGCCTCGACATCGCCGCACCGATCGGCACCCCGATCCGCGTCCCCCTCGCGGGCACCGTGATCGACTCGGGCCCGGCGAGCGGCTTCGGGATGTGGGTCCGGGTGAAGCACGCCGACGGCACGATCACCGTCTACGGTCACATCAACCGCTCCCACGTGAGCGTGGGCGAGGAGGTCGGGGCGGGCCAGGTGATCGCCGAGGTCGGCAACCGCGGCCGCTCCACCGGCCCGCACCTGCACATCGAGGTCGTCACCCCGGGCGGCAAGAAGATCAACCCGCGGCCGTGGCTGGACGAGCACGGGATCGGGTACAGCTGATCCGCGTCACGCGGTGCCGAAGGCCTCGAGCGCCCGGATCTTGTTCGTGGCGTCCAGCGCGGCCACCTTGTAGGCCTCCGACAGGGTGGGGTAGTTGAGCACCGTGTCGACGAGGTAGTCCACGGTGCCGCCGCAGCCCATGATCGCCTGGCCGATGTGGACCAGGTCGGTGGCGCCGGTGCCGAAGACGTGCACGCCGAGCAGTGTCCGGTCGTCGGTGGACACGAGCAGCTTGAGCATGCCGTAGGAGTCGCCGACGATCGCGCCGCGCGCGAGCTCGCGGTAACGCGCCGTGCCGACCTCGTAGGGCACCGACGACGTCGTCAGCTCGGCCTCCGTGCGGCCGCAGTAGGAGATCTCGGGGACGGTGTAGATCCCGATCGGCTGCAGGTCCTGCAGCTCCCGCGCCGGTTCGCCGAACGCGTGGTAGGCGGCGAGCCGCCCCTGGTCCATGCTCGTGGCAGCGAGCGCGGGGAAGCCGATGACGTCGCCGACCGCGTAGATGTGGGGCACGGCCGTGCGGTACCGGTCGTCCACGGAGATGCGACCGCGCGCGTCCGCCGACAGCCCCGCCTTCTCCAGGTCGAGCTCCTCGGTGACGCCCTGCCGGCCCGCGGAGTACATCACCATGTCGGCGGCGATCCGCTTGCCGCTCGCGAGGCTGGTGACCGTGCCCTTCGGCGCGACCTCGACCTTCGCGACCTCCTCGCCGAACCGGAAGGTGACCGACTGGTCGCGCAGGTGGAACTTGAGCGACTCGACGACCTCCGGATCGCAGAAGTCGAGCATCTGCGGCCGCTTCTCCACCACCGTGACTCGGGTGCCGAGCGCGGCGAACATCGACGCGTACTCGATGCCGATCACGCCGGCGCCCACGACCACCAGCGACGCCGGTACCCGTTCCATCCGCAGGACGGCGTCGGAGTCGAGCACCTTGTGGTCGTCGAACTCCACCTGCGCCGGGCGGGCGGGCTTCGTGCCCGTCGCGATCACGACGTGCTCGGCGGTGACCGTCGTGTGGTCGCCGCGCGCCTCGCCGGCCACGGTGACGGTGTGCGCGTCCTCGAAGCGGGCGGTGCCGGCGAGCAGGTCGACGTGGTTGCGCAGCAGCTGGTTGCGGATCACCTCCACCTCACGGCCGACGACGTGCTGGGTGCGCGCCAGCAGGTCACCGATGGTGATCTCCGACTTCACACGGTAGCTCGCGCCGTACAGGTCGCGCTGCGCGAACCCGGTGAGGTAGAGGACGGCCTCCCGCAGTGTCTTGGACGGGATCGTGCCCGTGTTGACGCAGACGCCGCCCATCATGTCGCGGCGCTCCGCCACGGCCACCCGCTTGCCGAGCTTGGCGGCCGCGATCGCCGCCTTCTGCCCGCCGGGGCCCGAGCCGATCACCAGCAGGTCGTAGTCGTACACCCGACGGTCCTCCCCAGATCGGTGCGGCGCCGGCCGGGGGCCCGGCGGTCGCCGTCCACCGCGTCAGCGTCGTGGCAGGCGGACGGGCGGGCAAGCGGGAGGCGACCGGTACCACGGCACCCCGACAGTCGGCCGCGCGCGCGATCCGGCTGTCCACACCCGCTCCTTTCGCGGGCGATCCGGGCCCTCCGAGCGACGCCGTCCACAGCCGAACGGAGCAGCACCCGCCATGCGGCCCCGCCGCCGTCCACGCTCCTCGTATGGCTTCTCCCGACCTCCCGCGGTCCGTCGACCGCGGCGCCGACACCGTCACCGTCCGCAACCCGGGCGAACTCATCGCCGCGATCCCGGCCGTGATGGGGTTCCGCCCCCGCGAGTCGCTCGTGGTCCTCGCGCTCGGCGGTGCCGCAGGCCGCACCCTGGGGCTCACACTGCGGGCCGACCTACCGCCGCCGGAGCACGCCGCCGACGTCGCGGACACCGTCGTCCGCACCGTGCTCCGCGACCGGCCTGCCGGCGCCGCAGTGATCGTGGTGGCCGGCCGCACCGGGGCCGATCCACCCCACGCCGCACTCGTGGATCTGGTCGTGCGCGGCCTCCAACGCCAGGACGTCCCGGTGCCCACCGTGATGTGGGTCGAGAGCATCACCGGAGGTACCCGGTGGGCGTGCTACGGGCCGTGCGGCTGCACCGGGGTGCTCCCGGATCCCGCGTCGACCGCGTACGTCGCGGCCGCAGTGGCGTCCGGCACCGTGGTCCGCGACGACCGCGGCGACCTGGAGCGGATGGTCGCCCCCGCCGATCCCGAGCGGATCCGGCGCCGCGAGGAACTGCTCGTCCGGGCCGTCGACGAGCTGGTCGCCCGGCACGTTCTCGACATCGGGCCGGACGGCGATGGCGCGGCGCACGAGGCCGTTGCCGGAGCCGACGGCACGGCTGTAGCGGTGGTCGACACCGCCATCGTCGAGGCGAGTGCCGGGCGGCTCGATCTCGACGACGAGCGCGTCGTATCGCTGGCCATCGCGCTCGGCGACCCGGCCGTCCGCGACGTCGCCCTGCTGCGGTGCGCCGGCCCGGCGCCGCTGGCGGCGGAGCGGCTCTGGACGGCGCTCGTGCGCGAGACACCCGACCCGGAGGCCGCCGAGCCCGCCGCGCTGCTGGCCGTGTCGGCGCTGCTGCGCGGCGACGGCGCACTGGCCAACGTCGCCATCGACCGCGCGGAGCGGGCCTGGCCGGGACACCGGCTGGCCGGCATGCTGAGCGCCCTCGTGGCGACGGGTCCCCACCCCGACGAGGTCAGGGAGTGGGTGCGAAGCGGGTCGGAGGTACCCGGGCCGGGCGGGCGTCGCTCCGGCGGGGAGGGGCTGCGGTGATGGTCAGCGCCTCCCCCCGCTGCTCAGACCGGTTGCCGGCTCTGGGCGAAGCGCCAGGCGTCTCCCACGATGGTGGCGAGATCGGTGCGCCGGGGACGCCAACCCAGATCGGCCATCGCGGCCTCGCTCGACGCGATGAGCACCGCGGGGTCGCCACCTCGGCGCGGTGCCGTCGTCGCCGGGATCGGGTGGCCGGTCACGGCCCGGCAGGCCTCGATCACCTGGCTGACGGAGAACCCGGTACCGCTGCCGAGGTTGTAGACGTCGTGCCGCCCCGCCTGGGCGTGCTGCAGGGCGAGCAGGTGGGCTTCGGCGAGGTCGTCCACGTGGATGTAGTCGCGCACGCACGTGCCGTCCGGGGTGGGCCAGTCGTCGCCGTACACCTGCACCGCATCCCGTGCGCCCGCGGCCACCTGCAGCACCAGCGGGATCAGGTGGGTCTCCACGGTGTGGCGCTCCCCGAACCGGCCGTGCGCGCCCGCCACGTTGAAGTACCGCAGGCTCACCGCGGCCAGGCCGTGCGCCTCGGCGTAGGAGGTGATCGCATGGTCGATGGCGAGCTTGCTCGCGCCGTAGGGGTTGGTGGGGCGGGTCGCGGCGTCCTCACGGATCGGCACCTGCTCGGGCTCCCCGTAGGTGGCCGCGGTCGAGGAGAAGACCAGCCGGGGGGTGCCGTGCGTGCGCATGGCGTCGAGCAGCCGCAGCGACGTCACCACGTTGCCCGACCAGTAGAGCTCCGGCCGCTGCACCGACTCGCCCACCAGCGAACGGGCCGCGAAGTGCAGCACGCCGTCGAACCCCTCGGCGAGCACTTCTTCGGCGGCGGTGGCGAGATCGGCCTCCACGAACCGGGCGCCGTCGGGCACCGCGTCCCGGTGGCCGGTGGAGAGATCATCGAGCACCGTGACGTCGTGATCGGCGTCCACCAGGTGCGCGGCGCACACACTGCCGACATAGCCTGCTCCGCCGGTGACGAGCAGCTTCACGGGAGTCCTCCTCGGGGCGTGGTCGGTGGCCGCTGCACCTGCGGACGTGCGCCCGCCGGTCGCGTCGGCGGGGGTCACCGTCTCACGGGGCAGCGGTGCGCCTGCGTCGAGGGCAGTCGGTCACCGACGCCCAGCCCGCCCAGCGGCGGACGGAAGCTGCGCGAGCCCCACTCAGCGGGCGCGCACCAGCACCGCGTGCGCGATGAACGGGGCGACCGAGGAGCCGCCACCGTCGGCGCCCACCGGCACGGGCTCGCCGAACCGGGAGATCGGCTGCACCTCCACGTCGTTGCCCGGCACGATGCCCGCGCCCTTGAGCTCGGCCATCAGGTCGGCGTCCACCTGCACGTGCTCCGCGATGCGGCGCACCTCCACGCGACCGCCGCCGCGGCGGGCGAACTCGTCGAGCCGCTGCAGGCCCACCTCCAGCACCGGAGGGGCGAACACGGCGGTGGCCGCGACGCTGGGACTGCTGGTGAGCTCGTCGAGACCGGGGATGGGGTTGCCGTACGGGGAGATCGTGGGGTTGTCGAGCAGCTGCACGAGCTTGCGCTCCACCGCGTCGCTCATCACGTGCTCCCAGCGGCAGGCCTCGGCGTGCACGAACTCCCACTCGAGCCCGATCACGTCGATCAGCAGCCGCTCGGCCAGCCGGTGCTTGCGCATCACGGCCACGGCGCGGGAACGCCCGGCGTCGGTGAGCTCGAGGTGGCGGTCGCCGGCCACGACGACGAGGCCGTCGCGCTCCATCCGCGCCACGGTCTGGCTCACCGTCGGCCCGCTCTGGCCGAGGCGCTCCGCGATCCGCGCGCGCAGGGGTACGACGCCCTCCTCCTCGAGTTCGTAGATCGTTCGGAGGTACATCTCGGTGGTATCGATGAGCTCGTTCACCCGCGGCCCTTTCGTCTGGCTCCCATCCTATCCACCGAACACCTCGCCGGGGTCCGGCCATCCCGGGCAGGATGACCACGTGGTCGCACCGATGGTTCCCCTGATCCCGCCGCACGAGCTGGCGGCGCTCCTGACCGCCGACGACCCGGCGCACCGGCCGGTGGTGCTCGACGTCCGACACCGGCTGGGCGGCCCGCCCGGACGGCCCGACCACGACGCCGCGCACCTGCCCGGGGCGGTGTTCCTCGACATCGATACCGATCTCTCCGACCCGCCCGGGCCGGCCGGCCGGCACCCGTTGCCCGCGGCGGACCGGTTGCAGGCCGCCCTCCGCGGAGCGGGTGTGCGCGACGGGTCGCGGGTGGTCGCCCACGACGACGGCAACGGGTCCGTGGCGGCGCGGGCCTGGTGGCTCCTGCGCTGGGCCGGACTGCCCGCCGACCGGGTGGCTGTGCTCGACGGCGGCTACGCGGGCTGGGTGGCCGCGGGCCTGCCCACCACGGCGGAGCCCTCGCGTCCCGAGCCGGGCGACGTCACGGTGCGCCCGGGCGGCATGCCGGTCGTCGACGCCGACGGCGCCGCGGAGCTGGGCCGCACCGGGGTGCTGCTCGACGCGCGCGCCGCCGCCCGGTACCGGGGGGAGGTCGAGCCGGTCGACCCGCGGGCGGGACACATCCCCGGCGCGCGCAACGCGCCCGCCACGGAGCTGGTGGGCCCCGACGGGCACTGGCTGCCGCCCCAGGTGCTGGCGCAACGGTTCGCGGGCCTGGGATTCGGGGCCGACGTGGCCGATGTGGGTGCCTACTGCGGGTCCGGGGTCACGGCGGCCGCACTGGTGCTCGCGGCCGAGTATGCGGGGGTCCGGCCGCCGTCGCGGCCCATCGCGCTCTACACCGGCTCGTGGTCGAACTGGTCGGCCGATCCGCAGCGGCCCGCGGCCACAGGGGCGGCGCCGTGACCCGCGGGACGGCGGCACGTCGCCTACGGTCGCTGCCATGAGTCCCCGAGCCGCCGTGGTCTGGACCCCCGAGTTCCTCCGCTACGACCTCGGGGACGACCACCCCCTCGACCCCATCCGCCTCGATCTCACGATGCGGCTGGCCACCGACCTCGGGGTGCTGGAGGGCGTCGAGCCGCTGGTGCCGCAGCAGGCGCCCGACGAGGAGGTCCGGCGGGTGCACGTGCCCTCCTACCTCACCGCGGTGAAGTCGGCGCCCGAGGCGCCGTTCGGCGTCGGCCACGGGCTGGGCACCGACGACAACCCGATCTTCCTCGGCATGCACGAGGCGAGTGCCCTGGTCTGCGGCGGGTCGCTGCTCGCCGCGCAGGAGATCGCCGAGGGCCGGGCCGATCGCGCGGTCAACATCGCGGGCGGCCTGCACCACGCCATGGCCGACCACGCCGCGGGGTTCTGCGTCTACAACGACGTCGCGGTCGCGATCTCGTGGCTGCTCGACCACGGGTTCGACCGCATCGCCTACGTCGACGTCGACGTCCACCACGGCGACGGCGTCCAGGCCGCGTTCTACTCCGACCCGCGCGTGCTCACGATCTCGCTGCACCAGCATCCGCTCACGCTGTGGCCCGGCACCGGGTGGCCGGGGGAGTACGGGCAGGGCTACGCCGCGGGCTACGCGGTGAACCTGCCGCTGCCGCCGGGCACCGCCGACAGCGGGTGGATGCGCGCCTTCCACGCGGTGGTGCCGTCACTGGTCACCGCGTTCCGCCCCCAGGTGCTGGTCACGCAGTGCGGGGTCGACACGCACGCCGAGGACCCGCTGGCCAACCTGGGGCTCTCGGTCGACGGGCACCGCGCCATCTACCGCGAGCTGCGGGAGCTCGCCGTGCACGCCGCGAGCGGGAAGTGGCTGGCCGTCGGTGGCGGGGGGTACGGGCTGTTCCGCGTCGTGCCCCGCTCCTGGACGCACCTGGTCGCCACCGTGCTGGACCGCGACGTCGAGCCGGACCGGCCGCTGCCCGCCGGCTGGATCGCCCACACCGCCGGGCTCACCGGGCAGCAGCTGCCGATCTCCATGACCGACGGGTGCGACCCGAGCCACGAGCCGTGGGGCGGGGGCGGCGACCGCGTCGACAGCGCCGTTCTGGAGACCCGCCGTGCGGTGTTCCCGCTGCACGGACTCGACCCCGACGACCCGCGGGACTGACATGACCACTCCACCCGTCCCGCAGCCCGACGACGAGCCCGGCACTCCCGCCGCCACCGACGTCGCAGGCCAGGTCCCCGGCTACCCCCGCCACTGGGAGGCCGACGTCGTGGCGTCCGACGGTGGCATCGTCCACCTGCGGCCGATCCTGCCCGGCGACGCCGACGCGCTGCTGCGCTTCCACGACAGCCTGTCCGAGCGCACCCGCTACCTGCGCTTCTTCGGCCCGTACCCGCGCATCCCCCCGCGCGACCTGAAGCGCTTCACCACCGTCGACCACCACTTCCGCGTGGCATTCATCTGCCTGCTCGGCGACGAGATCATCGCCGTCGGCCGGTACGAGGGGATCCCCGGTGACGGCGGCTCGGGCGGCACCACCGGCACCCCGGCCGGCGACTCGGCGGAGGTCGCGTTCGTCGTACGCGACGAGCACCAGGGCCGGGGGCTCGGGTCGATCCTGCTCGAACACCTCGCGGCGGCCGCGCGGGAGAACGGGCTGCGTCGCTTCGAGGCCGAGGTGCTGGTGGAGAACCACCAGATGGTGCGGGTCTTCCGCGAGGCCGGATACCAGGTCAGCCGCGAGTTCGCCGAGGGTGTGCTGCACCTGGAGTTCGCCATCGACCCCACCGAGCGCTCGCTGGCCGTCCGCGACGCCCGGGAGCAGCGGGCGGAGGCCCGCAGCGTCCACAACGTCCTGCACCCGTCGTCGGTGGCGGTGATCGGGGCGTCCACCGACCAGTCCAAGATCGGGCACGCGGTCCTGGCCAACCTGTTGCGCAGCAACTTCACCGGGCCGGTCTTCCCGGTCAACCCCGACGCCCGCTCGGTGCGCGGGGTGCGGGCGTACGCGTCGGTCACCGAGATCCCCGACGAGGTCGACCTCGCGGTCGTCGCGGTGCCCGCGGCCGGGATCGACGAGGTGATGGACTCCTGCATGGCGAAGGGCGTCAAGGCGCTCGTCGTGATCAGCTCGGGGTTCGCCGACGCCGGCGTCGGCGGCACGGTGCACGAGCGGCGGCTGGTCAGCGAGGCACGGGCGCACGGGATGCGGGTGGTGGGGCCCAACGCGCTCGGCGTCGCCAACACCGACCCGGACGTGCGGCTCAACGCCACGCTCGCGCCCGACGTCCCGGGACGGGGCCGCGTCGGCTTCTTCTCCCAGTCCGGGGCATTGGGCATCGCGATCCTCGCCACCGCGAAGGAGCGCGGGCTCGGGCTTTCCACGTTCGTCTCGGCGGGCAACCGCGCCGACGTCTCGGGCAACGACCTGCTGCAGTACTGGCAGACCGACCCGGCCACCGACGTCGTGCTGCTGTACCTGGAGACGTTCGGCAACCCGCGGAAGTTCGCGCGGCTGGCGCGCAGGCTCGCCCGCACCAAGCCGATCGTCGCGGTCAAGAGCGGGCGGCACTCCGCGCCCACCCCGGCGCTGGCGGCCAGCGCGGTGCCGATCGACGACGCGAGCGTGCAGGCGCTGTTCGAGCAGGCGGGCGTCATCCGGGTCGGCACCCTGTCGCAGCTGTTCGACACCGCCCTGCTGCTCGCCTACCAGCCGCTGCCCGCCGGCCGTCGGGTCGCGGTCGTGGGCAACTCGAGCGCGTTGGGCGTGCTCGTCACCGACGCGCTGCTCGACGAAGGGCTCGAGCCCGCCGGCCCACCGGCCGACGTCGGGGCGGCGGCTCCGCCGGAGCGGCTCGCGGCGGCGGTGAGCGAGGCGATGGGCGACCGAGGGTCCGACTCGTTGATCGTCGTCTTCGTCCCGCCGGTGGCCACGCCGGTCGCCGACTACGCCCGGGCGCTGCGGGAGGCGGTCGCCGACGCGGACAAGCCGGTCGTCGCGGTGTTCCTCGCCGTGGAGGGTGTGCCGGCGGAGCTCGCCGTCGCGCAGCAGGACGGCTCGCCCGGCCCGGGTTCGCTGCCCAGCTATCCCAGCCCCGAGCGGGCCGCCGCCGCGCTCGCCAGGGTCACGCGGTACGCCCGCTGGCGGGCCAGCCCGGTCGGGGAGTTCGTCACGCCGGACGGGGTCGACACCGAGCGCGCCAGGGAGGTGGTGGCGCGGCTCGGTGCGGCCGAGGAGCACGAGCTCGCCGACGCCGAGGCGCTGGAGCTGCTCGGGTGCTACGGCATCACGGTCACCGACTTCCGCCGGGTGGACGGGCCCGACGCCGCCGTCGCGGCCGCCGAGGAGCTCGGCTACCCGGTCGTGCTCAAGGCGGTGGGCGACCGCTGGCGCCATCGCACCGACCTCGTCGGCGTGCGGCTCGACCTCGGCGCTCCGGCGGGTGTCCGGCGCGCGCACGGTTCCCTCGCCGCGCTCACCGGGCAGAGCGAGGTCTACGTGCAGCGGATGGCGCCCAAGGGCGTGTCCTGCGTGCTGGAGGTCGTGGACGACCCCTCGTTCGGCTCGCTGCTGTCGTTCGGGCTGTCCGGGATGGCCACGGAGCTGCTCGGTGACCGGGCCTTCCGGGTGGTGCCGGTGTCCGACCAGGACGCCGCGACGCTCGTCCGGGCCCCGCGCGCCGCGCCGTTGCTCGCGGGGTATCGGGGCACGGAGCCCGCGCGCCTCGACGCCTTGGAGGACCTGGTGCTCCGGGTCGGCAAGATCGCCGAGGACCTGCCCGAGGTGCGGTCCCTGCGGCTCAACCCGGTGCTCGCCTCCGCCGAGGGGGTGTTCGTCACCGGCGCGCGCGTGACCCTGGGTCCGCCGCCCACCCGCCGCGACCGCGGCCCTCGCCGCCTCCGCTGAGGCGGACGCAACGGCACACACCCCGTGGGGACGGCACCCACCGCCGGCGGTGTGTGCCGCCGCCGGACGGTGTGTGCGGTCAGCGGCGGAAAGTCACCTGCAGCGTCGGCTGGCTGACCCCGGCGAAGAAGTCGTTGCCCTTGTCGTCGACCACCACGAACGCGGGGAAGTCCTCCACCTCGATCTTCCAGACCGCCTCCATGCCGAGCTCGGGGTACTCGAGCACCTCGACCTTCCGGATGCAGTCCTGCGCGAGCCGCGCGGCCGGGCCGCCGATCGAGCCGAGGTAGAACCCGCCGTAGGTGGCGCAGGAGGTGGTGACCTGCTTGGAGCGGTTGCCCTTGGCGAGCATCACCAGCGAGCCGCCGGCGGCCTGGAACTGCTCCACGTAGGAGTCCATCCGCCCCGCCGTGGTGGGCCCGAACGAGCCGGACGCGTAGCCCTCGGGGGTCTTGGCCGGTCCGGCGTAGTAGACCGGGTGGTCGCGCAGGTACTGCGGCATCGGCTCGCCCGCCTCCAGCCGCTCGGCGATCTTGGCGTGGGCGATGTCGCGGGCCACGACGAGCGGGCCGGTCAGCGACACCCGCGTCTTCACCGGCAGCTGCGAGAGCTGGGCGCGGATCTCGGCCATCGGCCGGTTGAGGTCGACCTGGACGACCTCGTCGGACAGGTCCTCCGAGGTGGTCTCGGGCAGGAACCGGGCCGGGTCGCGCTCGAGCTGCTCCAGGAACACGCCCTCCGGGGTGATCTTCGCCTTGGCCTGCCGGTCGGCCGAGCAGGACACCGCGATGCCGACGGGCAGCGAGGCGCCGTGGCGGGGCAGCCGGATCACGCGCACGTCGTGGCAGAAGTACTTGCCGCCGAACTGGGCGCCGATGCCGAACTCGCGGGTCAGCTCCAGCACCTGCTGCTCGAGGTCGCGGTCGCGGAACGCGTGCCCGAGGTCCGAGCCCTCCGCCGGGAGCGCGTCGAGGTAGCGCGCCGAGGCCAACTTCGCGACCTTGAGCGTGTACTCGGCCGACATCCCGCCGACGACGATCGCGAGGTGGTAGGGCGGACAGGCTGCGGTGCCGAGGGAGCGGAGCTTCTCGTCGAGGAACGCGGCGAGCTTCTTCGGGTTCAGCAGTGCCTTCGTCTCCTGGTAGAGGAAGGTCTTGTTCGCCGAGCCGCCGCCCTTGGCCATCACCAGGAACTCGTACTTGGGCGCCTGGCCGGGCGCGCTGTACAGCTCGACCTGCGCCGGGAGGTTGGTGCCGGTGTTGCGCTCGTCCCAGAACGACGTGGGCGCCATCTGCGAGTACCGCAGGTTCAGCTCGTCGTAGGCCTCGAAGATGCCGCGGGAGACGGCCTCCTCGTCGGTGCCGCCGGTGAGCACCGTCTCGGTGCGCTTGCCGACGACGATCGCGGTGCCGGTGTCCTGGCACATCGGCAGCACGCCGCCGGCCGAGACGCAGGCGTTGCGCAGCAGGTCGGTGGCGACGAACCGGTCGTTGGGCGAGGCCTCGGGGTCGTCGACGATCGCGCGCAGCTGGGCGAGGTGCGACGGGCGCAGCATGTGCTGGATGTCGCGCACGGACTCGCGGACGAGCGCGGTGATCGTGGCGGGATCGATCTCGAGGAAGGTGCGGCCCGCAGCCTCCACGACCCGGCCGGGCGGGAGGTCGAGCCTGCGGTAGGAGGTGTCGTCCTGACCCAGCGGGAGCACGTCGGTGTAGCGGAACACGGGCACCCCAGGAAACTAACAAGATGGTCGGGAGGCCGGACCGGCCCCCGACCAGTCCGACCTCCCGGGGGGCGCGCGGGCACCACGAAAGCCGGCGCCGCGCGAAGACTCTCCGGACGCAGACCCTCTCCTGTCCGACCGTGATGCGTCAACCGCTGGGAGGGACGCGTCCGGATCCGTAGGGTCTGCAGGCATGCCTGGATCGATTCTCGGTACCTCTGTCCGCCGGGTCGAGGATCTCGACCTGATCACCGGGGCGAGCACGTACGTGGGCAACCTTGCCCTCGACGGCGTGCTGCACCTCGCGTTCGTGCGTTCGCCACTGGCCCATGCCGTGATCGCCGGCATCGACGCCTCCGCCGGAGCGGCGGCGCCCGGTGTCGTCGCGGTGTACACCGCCGCCGATCTCGACCTGCCCGCCCACCACGGGCTGATGGTCGTCAACCCCGACGTGCCGCGCCCGCCGCTGGCCACCGACCGCGTGCGGTTCGTCGGCGAGGCCGTCGCCGTCGTGGTGGCCGAGTCGAAGGCCGCGGCGGTCGACGCCGTCGAGCTCGTCGAGGTCGAGTACGACCCGCTGCCCGCCGTCGTCGACCCGGAGGCGGCCCTCGAGCCGGACGCGGAGCTGCAGTTCCCCGCGCTCGGCACCAACCTCGCCGCCGGAGAGCGCGGTCCGGAGGAGGACGTGCTGGCCGACGCCGACGTCGTCGTCCGGGCGCGTCTGGTCAACCAGCGCCTCGCGGTCATGCCCCTGGAGGGCAACGCGATCGCAGTGCAGCCGGACGGCGACGACCTCACGATCTGGGTGTCCACGCAGATGCCGCATGGCTTCCGCGACCAGGCCGCGAAGCTCTTCGGACGCGACGCCGAGCGCGTCCGGGTGATCGCCCCGCACGTCGGCGGCGGCTTCGGCGGCAAGGCGGGGATGCTCGCCGAGCACACCGCGGCGGTCGGGGTGGCTCTCGCGCTCGGGCGTCCGGTCACGTGGGTGGAGACCCGGTCGGAGAACCTCCAGTCGATGCCGCACGGGCGTGGCCAGGTGGCGTACTACGAGCTGGGACTCACCCGCGAGGGCGTCATCACGGGGCTGCGGGCCCGGGTGGTGGCCGACGCCGGCGCGTACGCGGGGTTCGGCGGCGGGCTCGTGTTCGCCTCGACCTACACGATGAGCCCAGGTGTGTACCGGATCCCGAAGATCGGCTTCGATGCCGCCGTCGCGCTCACGACCACCACGCCGATGGGCGCGTTCCGGGGCGCGGGCCGGCCGGAGGCCACCGCGCACATCGAGCGGATGATGGATCTCGCCGCGGCCGAGCTGGACCTGGACCCGGTGGAGATCCGACGCCGCAACTTCCTCGATCCGGCGGGCTTCCCGCACACCACGGTGCCCGGCGCGCAGTACGACATCGGCGACTACGACCTGCCGCTGCGCGAGGCGCTGCGGCTGGCCGACTACGACAAGCTCCGCGAGGAGCAGGCCGCGCGCCGGGAGGCGGGCGACCCGGTGCAGCTCGGCATCGGGCTGAGCGTCTACGTGGAGATCACCGCGGGCAGCGGCAGCGAGTTCGGCTCCGTCGCAGTGCACGCCGACGGCTCCGCGACGATCTCCGCGGGCACGTCGGCGCACGGCCAGGGCCACGCGACCGCGTTCGCGATGGTCGTCGCCGACCGGCTCGGCATCCCGATGGAGAAGATCCGGTTCGTGCAGTCCGACACCGCGGCCGTGCCGCGTGGCGGGGGCACGGGCGGGTCGCGGTCGCTGCAGATGGCGGGCAACGCCGTGCGTTCCGCGGCCGACGACGTGCTGGAGCAGGCGCGGCGGCGGGCGGCGGCGATGCTCGAGGCCGCGGAGGACGACGTCGAGCTCACGGAGTCCGGGGAGTTCGGGGTGAGCGGCGTCCCGAGCGTCACGCTCACCTGGGCCCAGGTCGCGGGCGCCGCCGAGGCCGAGGGCGCCGAGCTCGCGGCGGGTCTGGACTTCCGCCAGGAGAACGCGACGTTCCCGTTCGGGGCGCACGTGTCCGTGGTTGAGGTCGACACCGAGACCGGCCGGGTCACGCCGGTGCGGCACATCGCGGTCGACGACTGCGGCCGCGTGCTCAACCCGCTGCTCGTCGAGGGCCAGCAGCACGGCGGGCTGGCCCAGGGGATCGCGCAGGCGCTGTACGAGGAGGTCGTCCACGACCCGGAGGGGCAGCCCCTCACCGGCACGCTGGCCGACTACCGGATGCCGGCCGCCCCGGACCTCATCACGTTCGAGACCGCCAACACCGAGACGCCGACCCCGCTCAACCCGCTGGGGGCGAAGGGCATCGGGGAGTCGGCGACCGTGGGCGCCACGCCCGCGGTGCAGAACGCGGTGGTGGACGCGCTGCGCCCGCTGGGGGTGCGCCACGTCGACCTGCCGTGCACCCCGGAGCGGGTCTGGCGGGCGGTGCGGGACGCGCGGGCGGGGAGCCTGGCCGACCCGTGGCGGGAGCCGCCGGCGGTCTTCGCGACGCTGCCCGTGCGCACCGGCGCCGCCGCCGACGACGGGGCCGGGCAGATCTGACGGCGGACCGACCGGACCACGATCTCAGCAGGCGGGACGGCCACTCAGGGTCACGCCCTGGTGGCCGCCCCCGAGATGTGTCCGGATGACCACTCCGCCAGACTGCCGCCGTGACCTTTGGTGAGGAGACGCGATGAGGCTGGCGACGATCCGGACGGCGACGGGCAACCGGGCGGTGCGGGTGGACGCCGACGCCGCTGTGGAGACCGGCGAGGCGGACGTCCGGGCGCTGCTGGAGCGTCCGGACTGGGCCGAGCACGCGGCGGCCGCGGCGGGCCCGGTGCACGCCCTGGGCGACGTCGACTACGCGCCGCTCGTGCCGTCCCCCGAGAAGATCATCTGCGTCGGGCTGAACTACCGCGACCACATCGAGGAGATGGGCAACACGCTGCCCGAGTACCCCACGGTGTTCGCGAAGTTCGCGCCTGCGCTCGTCGGCGCCTACGACGACATCGTGCTGTCCACCGTCTCCGAGAAGATCGACTGGGAGGCCGAGCTCACCGTCGTGATCGGCCGCCCGGTCCGGCACGCCAGGCCGGAGCAGGCGCGCGAGGCGATCGCCGGCTACACGGTGCTGAACGACGTGAGCGTGCGCGACTGGCAGTATCGCACGAAGCAGTTCCTGCAGGGCAAGACGTTCGAGCGCTCCACGCCGCTCGGCCCGTGGCTGGTCACCCCGGACGAGCTCCCCGAGGGCGGCTGGGAGATCAGCAGCACGCTCGACGGCGAGACGATGCAGCGCTCCAGCACCGCGGAGCTGGTGTTCGGCCCCGTGGACCTCGTGGTCTACCTCTCGACGATCCTCACGCTCAACCCCGGTGACGTGATCGCCACGGGCACGCCGGGCGGCGTGGGCCACGCGCGGAAGCCCCCGCGCTACCTGACCGACGGGGCCGTGATCGTCACCGCCGTCGCCGGGGTCGGCGAGTGCCGCAACACCTGTCGGGCCGAGGAGAAAGCGTGACCCCGGGCCCGTCACTGGCGCACGGCCTGGCCTGGGCGGGCGACGGCGCGGCCCACCTGCGCGGACTGATGACGCGCATGGGCGACGAGGCGTTCCGCGCCCCCTCGGCGCTGCCGGGCTGGAGCCGTGCGCACGTGCTCACCCACATCGCCCGCAACGCCGACGGGATGATCAACCTGTTGACGTGGGCGCGCACCGGCGTCCCGACCCCGGCCTACGCGAGCGTCGAGCAGCGCAACGCCGACATCGAGGCCGGCGCCGGGCGCACGCCCGCGGAGATCCGGGCCGACGTGATCGAGTCGTCGGACCGGCTGGCGCAGGTCGTCCGCGCGATGCCGGCGCAGGCGTGGTCGGCGCGGGTGCGCAACGTGCAGGGCGTGGAAATCGCCGCCGTGGACATCCCGTGGCTGCGGGCGCGGGAGATGTGGATCCACGCCGTCGACCTCGACGTGGGGGCGTCCTTCGCCGACCTGCCCGCGCCGATGCTGGACGCGCTGATGGCGGACGCGACCCGCACCGTCGGGGCGAAGCCGGACTGTCCGTCGCTGCGGCTGCGCGCCACCGACCGGGACGCGGCGTGGGTGCTCGGCGACGGCAGCGGCACCGAGGTGAGCGGTCGCGTCGCCGAGCTCGCCGCGTGGCTCATGGGCCGGTCGGCGGGCAAGGTGCTGCGGACCACGGAGGGCACGCGCCCGCCCGCCCTGCCGCGCTGGTTGTAGCGCGGACGGCGGTCGGGGCCGTCCGCGGCGCTGATCGGCCGGTCCGCGGGCGCCGGGCCGCCGTCCCGTGCCAGGCTGCATCCGTGCATCCCGACTTCGACGCCGTCCGCGCCGAGTTCGCGCTGCCCGCCGAGTTCCCGCCGGCGGTGCTGGCCGAGGCGGCCGCGGCTGCCGCCGCACGACCGGAGGCGGGGCCCGGCCGGGTGGACGCCACCGACATCGAGCTGGTGACGGTGGACCCTCCGGGGTCCAAGGACCTCGACCAGGCCCTCGGCGTCACCCGCCGCCCCGACGGGTTCCGGGTGCACTACGCGATCGCCGACCTGGGCGCCGTCGTGACGCCCGGCGGCGCCGTCGACCGCGAGGTGCGCGAGCGCGGGCAGACGATCTACCTGCCCGACGGGTCG
The DNA here is from genome assembly GCF_019396355.1 of Pseudonocardia nigra. Classification (GTDB taxonomy): domain Bacteria; phylum Actinomycetota; class Actinomycetes; order Mycobacteriales; family Pseudonocardiaceae; genus Pseudonocardia; species Pseudonocardia nigra. Next base: position 37,015 of record NZ_JAHKRK010000012.1, on the reverse strand, counting down.
GTGCCGTTGCACCCGCCGGTGCTGTCGGAGGACGCCGCGAGCCTGCTGCCCGACGGCCCGCGCGCGGCCGTGCTGTGGACGATCGACCTCGACGATGCGGGCGAGTCGGTCGCGGTGGACGTGCGGCGGGCCGTCGTGCGGTCGCGGGCCCGGCTGGACTACGCCGGCGTGCAGGCCGACATCGACGCCGGGACGGTGCACCCCGCGCTGGCGGCCCTGCCCGAGCTCGGGCCGCTGCGGCGCGCGCTCGCCGTGCGGCGCGAGGCCGTCGAGCTGGAGCTGCCCGAGCAGGAGGTCGTGCCCGACGGCGCGGGCGGGTGGACGGTCCAGGTGCGGCGGCGGCTCGACGTCGAGAACTGGAACGCCGAGATCTCACTGCTGGCCGGGATGTCGGCGGCGCGAATCATGCTCGATGCCGGGGTCGGGCTGCTGCGCACGCTGCCCACCCCGGATCCGGAGGCGCTGGCGGCGTTCCGCGAGACGGCGGGTGAGCTGGGGTTCACCTGGCCCGAGGGCGCGAGCGTCGCCGAGCTGTTGGCCGACCTGCCGTCCGACACCCCGGCGGCGCTGGCGCTGCGCCGGGCCGCCACCACCCTGCTGCGCGGCGCCGGGTACGCGGCCTTCGACCGGGCGGGCGGGGTGGAGCCGCCCGCCGACCCGGGCCACGGCGGAGTCGGCGCCCTTTACGCGCACGTGACGGCGCCGCTGCGGCGGCTCGCCGACCGGTTCTGCACCGAGCTGTGCCTCGCGGTGACGGCGGGGGAGGAGCCGCCGTCGTGGCTGCGGGAGGCGCTGCCCACCCTGCCCGATCTCATGGCCGCCTCCGATGCGCTCGCCGGCAAGGTCGACCGGGCGTGCGTCGACCGCACGGAGGCCGCCGTGCTCGCCGGGCGGGTCGGGCAGGAGTTCGCCGCGGTGGTGTTGCGGCCGGGCGGGCCCGAGGGTGAGCCGGGGGAGATCTACGTGCCCGACCCGCCGGTGCTGGCCAGGTGCAGCGGGCCCCTGCGCGCCGGGGCGGTCGTGCGGGTGCGGCTGGCCGAGGTCGACCCGGAGACGGGCCGGATCGAGTTCACCACCGCCTGACCGGACGCCGTGATCGGCGCGAGAGTGCGGTTGTTGTCGTTGAGACCGCCGATCGGGTCATCTCATGGCGATCGCGGGGGTGGTGATCGCCGCGAGAGTGCTATTCCCGTCGTTCCGGGTGCTGGGACGCGTATCTCGCGTGATCTTGCCGGCTGGGCGGCTACCGGGGCGGTGATCGTCCTGAGAGTGCTGTTGTTGTCGTTGAGATCGCGGATCGGGTCATCTTGTGGTGATCTTGGGGAGGGTGATCGCCGCGAGAGTGCTGTTGTCGTCGTTCCGGGTGCGGGGACGCGTATCTCGCGGTGATCTTGGGGCCGACCGGCGGACGGGCGAGCTATGCCGTGATCAAGGCGCCGATGTCGTGCTGGATCGATCCAACAGGGACGTTTGTGCCTTGATCACCGCTGGGGACGGCCGTCGAGCGGGCCGGCGGCTCTAGCCCAGCCACGTCACCGGCGGTTCCGTCGCCGGCCGGGGCGCAGGGGCCGCGCCGGCGGGGGTGCCGAGGTAGATCCACCCCGTGACCTCCTCGCCGTCGGCCAGGCCGAGGTGGGCGCGGACCTTCGGCGCCTCCCCGAACCAGCCGGTGCGCCACATCGCGCCGAAACCGAGTGCGTGGGCGCCCAGCACCACGCCGTGGGCGACGCACGCGGCGGCCGCGCGCTGCTCCCACTCCGGCACCTTCGGGTGCGGCCGGGTCGTGCCGACGACGATCACGATCATGGGCGCGCGCAGCGCCTTGGCGCGGGTCCGGTCGAGCTCGGCGGGGTCTGCGGACGGGTCGCGCTCGGCGTGGGCTGCGGCGAAGGAGTCGCCGAGCGAACCGCGGGCGGCGTCGTCGACCACGATGAACCGCCACGGGCGGAGCCGTCCGTGGTCCGGGGCCGAACATGCGGCGGTCAGCAGGTGGCGCAGCACGTCGCGGTCGGGTGCCGGGGCCGTCAGGGCGGGCCGGGACCGTCGGTCGCGCAGCAGCGCGAGCGGGTCGTCCACGACCGGCGCGCCCGGGATGTTGCCGAGAACCACGCAAACTCCCAACGTCGGGTTCAGATAAGGCTACCCTCACTCGATGGCAGATCGATCCGCCCCCATCCCCTTCGGAGGTCGACACGTGCAGGACCGCGCGTTCCGCTACGGCATCGAGCACGAGTGCGCCCTGCTGCACGCCGACGGCCGGTTCGCCGACTACACCGACACCACCTTCGACGAGCTCCAACGCGTGATCGACGGCCTGCCCGAGGACCCGGGCGACTACCCGGACCTGCGGGTCGGCGACCAGGGCATCAAGCGCAAGCGCTGGTACGTGGAGGGCTACGAGCGGTTCGACGACCACGGCGGGCTGGTGCGCTGCGATCCCAAGGGCATCGAGGTCCGCACGCGGATCCACGACTCGGTGGACGCCGCGGTCGGCGCGCTGCGGGCCGACCTCGCGCGGCTCGACGGCGCGCTCGCCCCGGCGGGCCTGTGCACGGCGGTCGTCGCGTTCAACCCGATCCGGTCGGAGTACGCGATCGAGCCGCCGCTCAACGCGTGGGAGCGCGGGCACCGGCTCGGCTCGCCCGAGGAGCGCACGGCGCACGTGCACATGTCGACCTACGGTCCCGACCTCAACCTGTCGTGCGCACACCTCGACGCGGCGGGTCTCGTCGACGTCGCACGCAAGCTCACGCACTACAGCCCGTGGCTGGTGCCGCTGTCGTTCTCCTCTCCGTTCCGCGACGGGGCGCCGTCGGGGGAGCTGTCGGTGCGCACCGCCGTGCGCACCGGGCAACGACCGGCCGCGCTGGTGTTCCTTGCCGAAGGTGACGAGCAGGTCGCGTCCGACCCGTCCCTCACCCAGCAGGCGCGGATCCCGGCGGAGGTGGGGCGCATCGAGTTCAAGGCGTTCGACGCCTGCCCCGACCCGGCGCTGTACGGGGAGCTGCTCAGCCTGCTCACCGGCCTCGTCCTGGACGAGACGCTCGGCGGCAGGCGCACCACCCCCGACGCCGCGGCGCACCGCCACGTCGCGCGCGCAGGGCTGGCCGACGACGAGGTGCACGCGGGCACGGGCGCGCTGCTCGACGCCGCCGAGATCGCGCTCGCCGGCCGGGCGGCCGACCTCGCCCGGCTCGACGCCCTGCGCGAGCGGTGGACGCGCCGGGAGTGCCCGGCCGTCGCAATGCTGGCCGCGTACGAGGCGGGCGAGCCGGTGGTGGGCCTGCGGCGGGCGTGAGGCCGCCTCGCTGGACGCGCACGGGCGCGGCTCCGCGACCACGGGTGGATGGTGTCGACACGGGCGCTGCGGGCAGCCAGCCCGGTGGCCGTGATTTCGGCTGTGAAGGCCGGCGGGCGGTTGATCACGGCGAGAAGGCTGCTCCTGGATGGGCCCCGGCGACCCTTCGCCCGTGATCGTGCCGGTCTCGCCCGCGTCTGCGACCGATCCGCCGATCAAGGCGTCGATGTCGTGCTGGAGCGATTCACGGTCGACGTTCGCGCCTTGATCGACGGCGGGCCGCCGGGCGGGGGTGCGATCACGGCCGGACGGCCGCGGCCACGGCGCTGCGGGCGGCCCGTTGCCCGTGATCGCGCCTGCCCCGGCCCGAGCCGGCCGCGATCACGGCCGCACGGTCGCGCTCGATGGGGATTCGCGCCCGATCGTGGCGACTCGCGGGTCGGGATCGGGCGACTCGCGTGTCGGTATCGGGCGACTCGCGTGTCGGGATCGGGCGACTCGCGGGGTACGTCACCGCACGGGCGCGGCTCGAGGTCCGCGCCCGTGCGGGAGGTCTCAGGTGTACGAGTGCTCGGCGTCGGGGTAGGCGCCGCCGCGCACGTCGTCGCCGAACCGCTTCGCGGCGTCCAGCAGGACCCCGCCGAGGTCGGCGTACTGCTTGACGAACCGGGGCTTGCGGCCGCGGTTCATGCCGGCCATGTCCGACCAGACGAGCACCTGGGCGTCGGTGTCGGGTCCGGCGCCGATGCCGATTGTCGGGATGGCGAGCTCGGCGGTCACCCGCTTCGCGACGTCGGCGGGCACCATCTCCAGCACCACCGAGAACGCGCCCGCGGCCTGCAGGGCAAGGGCGTCCTCGACGAGCTGTTCGGCGGCGTCGCAGCGGCCCTGGATCCGGAAGCCGCCGAGCGCGTGCTCGCTCTGCGGGGTGAACCCGAGGTGGGCCATGACCGGGATTCCGGACGCGGCGAGCGCCTCCACCTGCGGGGCGAAGCGCGCGCCGCCCTCCAGCTTGACGGCGTGCGCGCCGCCCTCCTTCATGAACCGGAAGGCGGTGTCGAGCGCCTGCTCGGGGCCGATCTGGTAGCTGCCGAAGGGCAGGTCGGCCACGACGAGCGCGGAGCGGGTGCCCCGGACGACGGCCTTGACCAGCGGCAGGAGCTCGTCGACGGTCACCGGCAGCGTGTTGTCGTAGCCGTAGACGTTGTTGGCGGCGGAGTCGCCGACGAGCAGTACCGGGATGCCGGCCTCGTCGAAGATCTCCGCGGAGTACATGTCGTACGCGGTGAGCATCGGCCACCGCTCGCCGCGTTCCTTGAGCTCGCGCAGGTGGTGGATGCGAGTCCGCTTCGGCCTGCCGGCCGCGGGGGCGAGCGGCCCCGAGCGGTACGGCGGCGCCACCTCGGCTGAGATCGCGGGCGCGCTGGTGGGCTTCTCAGACATCATCGTCCGTCCTCCCTCGAGGCCCGTTGCGGGTCCCCGGGTCGTCAGGTGTTGACCCCGCCGAGCGTGACACCGCGACGCGCTCAGGTACCGGCCGTGCGACGAGGTTCACACGCGGCGGGGGCCGTGGCGGTGCGCCGAACCCGGCCGGTCGGCGCGGCAGGAGATGCGAGCCGATCCCGTCCTGGCATGCTGGCCGGGTGCCCGTACGGAGAAGCTCCCCCGTCCTCGCCGCCGCCCTCTGTTGCGTTGTGGCTGTGCTGGCCGGCTGCGCCCAGTCGACGACGGGCACTGCCGCCCCGGAGTCGGAGAGCACGCCCGGCCTGGAGCGGTTCTACGACCAGGAGCTGTCCTGGGGGCCGTGCGCCGACTACGCGACGAGCGACATGGACCGCAGTGCGTTCGCCGCCGACACGTTCGAGTGCGCCCGCCTGGAGGTCCCCCTCGACTACGCCCAGCCCGACGGCGAGACCGCGCAGGTCGCCGTCCTGCGGCAGAAGGCCACCGGCGACAAGGTCGGTTCGCTGCTGTTCAACCCCGGCGGCCCCGGCGCGTCCGGCATGAGCCTCGTGGCCTCCCTGGCCGGCAGCCTCGCCACGAGCCCGCTCAGCCAGCGTTTCGACCTCGTCGGGTTCGACCCGCGCGGCGTCGGCGCCAGCACCCCGACCATCGACTGCCTCAACGACGCCGAGTGGGAGGCCGAGCGGGCCGACCTCGACGTCGACCCCTCGCCCGCGGGCGTGGAGCAGACCGAGGCGGAGAACCGCCAGTACGCCCAGCAGTGCACCGAGCGGTCCGGCGGCGCCGACGTGCTCGCCAACGTCGGCACCCGTGACGTCGTGCGCGACCTCGACATCCTCCGCGAGGCGCTCGGCGACGAGAAGCTGAACTACGTCGGCTACTCCTACGGCACGCGGATCGGCTCGGCCTACGCCGAGGCGTTCCCGGAGAACGTCCGCGCGCTCGTGCTCGACGGTGCGCTGGACCCCACCCAGACCACGGTCGAGCGCACCGTGGCGCAGAACGCGGGCTTCCAGCAGGCGTTCGAGGCGTACGCCGCCGACTGCGCGAAGCAGCCGAACTGCCCGCTGGGCACCGACCCCGCGCAGGCCACGGCCGCCTTCCAGGCGCTCACCCGGCCGCTGATCGACGCCCCGATCCCGGCCGAGGGCGGGGCCAGGACGCTGTCCTACCCCGACGCGGTCACGGGCACGATCCAGGCGCTGTACCTGGAGGAGCTGTGGCCGGTGCTGTCCCGCGGCATCTCCGGGCTCGCCTCCGGTGACGGCACGATCCTGCTGCGGCTGGCCGACATCTACAACGACCGCGCCCAGGACGGCACGTACGGCAACAGCATCGAGGCCTTCGTCGTCATCAGCTGCGTCGACGAGGAGCGGATCACCGACCGCGCGGAGCAGGCCGAGCTGATCCGCCGCGCCAACGAGGCCGCCCCGTTCCGCGACGACGGCCGCGGCGTGGTCGCCGCGCTCGACCCGTGCGCGTTCTGGCCGGCCCCGCCGACGAGCGAGCCGCACATCCCGCAGGTCGAGGGGCTGCCGCCCACGCTGACGATCTCCGTGACCGGCGACCCGGCCACCCCGTACCAGGCGGGCGTCGACCTCGCCGAGGCCCTCGGCGGGAGCCTGCTGTCCGTGGAGGGCAACCAGCACACCGCGGCGCTGCAGGGCAACGCCTGCATCGACGACATCGTCAACGCCTACCTGATCGACCTGCAGCTGCCCGCCGAGGGCGCGAGCTGCACGCTGTGAGGAGCACACCGGTGACCGGAGTCGCACCGTCCGAGCAGGCGCGAAACATGCCTGTAACGCGGCGTTCCTAGGCTCGGCGCCCATGGACCGCCAGCAGGAGTTCGTGCTCCGCACCCTCGAGGAACGCGACATCCGCTTCGTCCGGCTCTGGTTCACCGACGTGCTCGGCTACCTGAAGTCGGTGGCCGTCGCACCCGCCGAGCTGGAGGGCGCGTTCGCCGAGGGCATCGGGTTCGACGGCTCCGCGATCGAGGGCTTCGCGCGGGTCTACGAGTCGGACATGGTGGCCCGGCCCGACCCGTCGACGTTCCAGGTGCTGCCCTGGGAGTCACCCGCGGGCGAGCACTACTCGGCCCGGATGTTCTGCGACATCGCGATGCCCGACGGCTCGCCCTCGTGGGCCGACCCGCGGCACGTGCTGCGCCGTGCCCTGTCCAAGGCGGGCGAGGCGGGGTTCACCTGCTACGTGCACCCGGAGATCGAGTTCTACCTCCTGCGGAGCCTGCCCGACGACGGCACGCCGCCGATCGCGGCCGACTCCGGCGGCTACTTCGACCAGGCCAGCCACGACGTCGCGCCGCACTTCCGGCGCAACGCGATCGAGACCCTCGAGTCGATGGGCATCTCGGTGGAGTTCAGCCACCACGAGGGCGGCCCGGGCCAGCAGGAGATCGACCTGCGCTACGCCGACGCCCTCACGATGGCCGACAACATCATGACCTTCCGGTACGTGGTGAAGGAGGTCGCGCTCACCCAGGGCGTGCGGGCGTCGTTCATGCCCAAGCCGTTCTCGGCGCACCCGGGTTCGGCGATGCACACCCACTTCTCGCTGTTCGAGGGCGACCGCAACGCGTTCCACGACCCGAACGACCCCTACGAGCTGTCGGACACCGGCAAGGCGTTCGTCGCGGGGGTGCTGCGGCACGCGCGGGAGATCACCGCCGTCACCAACCAGTGGGTCAACTCCTACAAGCGGCTGATCACCGGCGGGGAGGCGCCCACGGCCGTCTCCTGGGGCCACGCCAACCGCTCCGCACTGGTGCGCGTGCCGATGTACTCGCCGGGCAAGGCCTCCACGCGACGGGTGGAGATCCGCACGCTCGACAGCGCCTGCAACCCCTACCTCGCCTTCGCCGTGATCCTCGGCGCCGGCCTGAGGGGTGTGCAGAAGGGCTACGAGCTGGCGCCCGCCACCGAGGACGACGTCTGGTCGCTCACCGAGACCGAGCGCAGGGCGATGGGTTACGAGGCGCTGCCGCAGAACCTCACCGAGGCGCTCGCCGCGATGGAGCACTCCGAGCTGGTGCCCGAGATCCTGGGCGAGCACGTCTTCGACTTCTTCCTGCGCAACAAGCGGGTGGAGTGGGACAACTACCGCCGCCAGGTCACCCCGTACGAGCTGGCGACGTACCTGCCCGTGCTCTGAGTCCACGGCGCTCGCGGCGTCCCGGGTTGCAGCAAAGCCACTTTCACGCCACCACGTTGCGGGAAAGTGGCTTTGCTGCAACGGCGGCGGGCTGCACAGTCGGGGGCGTGGAGATCGTGCTGCACGACGACGCCGTCGCGTTCGCCCGCGTCGCCCGGCCACTGCTGGACGCCGACCCGCTGCGCCACAACATGGCGCTCACCGTGCTCGACACGCTCTGTCGCGGTGGCGGTCCGGTCGCGGCGCTGGTGACCGTGTGCAACGGCGGGGAGCTCGTCGCCGCGGCGCTGCGCACCCCGGGCCGGCCCGCGCTCGTCTCCGCCGTCCCGCCGTCGCACGCGGCCGCCGTCGTGGACGCGCTGCGCGCCGCCGATCCGGACGTGGCGGGAGCGAGCGGGCCGACGGCGGAGGCCGAGGCGTTCGCCACCGCTCATACGGCCGCGACGGGTGCGCGGGTACAGGTGGACCGGCGGATGCGCCTGTTCGCTCTGGGGGATCTCGCGCCGCCGTCCGGTGTCCCGGGGGTGGCCCGCGCGGCGGACGAGGGCGACGCCGACGTGCTCGCCGGCTGGCGGCGGGCGTTCGTCGACGAGGAGCGGCGCGACTGGACGGACCCGCTGTCGCCACGGGAGACGGTGGTCCGGTCCCTGCGGCTGGGCGCGGGCGAGATGCTCTGGGAGGTCGACGGCCGGCCGGTGGCCCAGGCGTGCGCCCGGCCGGTGGTCTCCGGGATCTCGCGGATCGGGCCGGTCTACACCCCGCCCGAGCACCGGCGGCGCGGTTACGCGGCCGCGGTCACGGCCGCGGCCTCGCAGTGGGCGCTGGACGCGGGCGCGCAGCGGGTGCTGCTGTTCACCGACCTCGCCAACCCGACGACCAACCGGCTGTACCCGCGGATCGGCTACCGGCCCGTGCACGACGCCGTGGACCTCGTCTTAGCCTGACCGGACCTGCAACTTTCACTTCCGGTCACCCACCTGCCACGATCGGTCATCGGCCGGGGGCGGAGAGCGGAGTGTGCGCGTGCGGAGCGGGGCGACGGTGCCGAGGAGACGGCTCGCCAGGCAGCTGCGGGAGCTGCGCGAGTCGGCGAGCATGACGCTCGAGGAGGCGGCGCCGGAGCTCGACTGGTCGCCGAGCAAGCTCAGCCGCATCGAGAACGCCCACCAGGCGGTCGACGTGCACGCGGTGCGCAGCATGCTCGACCTCTACGACGTCGGGGGCGACCGCTGGGGCGAGCTCATCGCGCTCACCCGGGAGGCGGCACAGCGGGGCTGGTGGCGGCAGTACGGGCTGAGCGACCAGTGCTACGTCCCTCTGGAGGCCGCCGCCGGGTCGGTCCGGGACTTCACCGTTACCTACGTGCCCGGCCTGTTGCAGACGGCTGACTACGCCAGAGCGCTGTTCGCGGCCTCGGTGACCCCGCACAGCCCGGACGCGGTCGAGCGTGAGGTGGAGGTCCGGATGATCCGCCAGGAGCGGCTGACCTCGGCCACCGATCCACTGGAGCTGGCGGCGATCGTCGACGAGGCGGTGCTGCACCGGCCGGTCGGCGGCCCCGCCGTGATGCGTGCCCAACTGCGGTACCTGATCGACGCCGCCGGGCTGGACACCGTGACGTTCCAGGTCGTGCCGAGCGGGGTGGGCGCGCACGCCGCGATGGGTGGGGCGTTCACCGTGCTCAACTTCGACGGGCTGGGCGAACCGGACATGGCCTACGTGGAGCACTCGATGGGTGCGGTGCACATCGAGAAGGCGCAGGACGTGGCCCGCGCTAGGCTCGTGTTCGACCGTGTCCGCTCGGTGGCCCTCAGCCCGGCCGAGTCCGTTGCTCTCGTCGAGCGGGTGGCGGCCGAGATGTAGCCGACCGAGAGGTGCCCGATGCCCGCACCCGTCCCGCCTGGCCTCGAGTGGCGGAAGAGCAGTTTCAGCCAGGGCAACGGCGGCGGTGACGGATGCGTCGAGGTCGCCTTCCACCCCGATGGCGGCGTGGCCGTCCGCGACACGAAGGACCGCAGCCTCGCCCCGCACCGCTACACCGCGGCCGAATGGGACGCGTTCGTGGCGGGTGTGCGGGCCGGGGAGTTCGACCACGGCTGACGCTCGATGTGCCGATCCGGGCGGATCGCTCGTTGACCGAGGCGGTGTCGCCGGGGAAGGGTGAACGGCGAACAGCGGCGTGCCGAGGAGGGCGACGGCGATGACGGCGACGGTGGCCGCGCTGCGGCAGGTCGAGCGCGACACGTCCGCGTTCGCCGACGTCGTGCGCCGGGACACCGCCGACGTCGACCGGCCGCGGTACGCGTCACGCTGACGTGGGGACGCCGGGGACCGACCCGCACGCGGCGCCGCCGGGTGCGGCAGGATCGGCGCCCGTGACGCGCACCGGCACCTCGCCCGCCCGGCTGGGGCTCACGGAGTCGTGGGCCGAGGACACGCTCACCGAGCTCGGCTGGTGGGACGGGGACCGGCCGGCGGAGGGCGCCGAGCCGATCATGTGGGCGCTGGCCCGCAGCCCCGACCCCGACCTCGCCCTGCGCGCGGTGGAGCGGCTGATGCACGCCGCCCCGGACCGCCCCGCGCTGGACGCCGCGCTGCGCACCGACACTGTGCTGCGCGGGCGGCTGCTGGCGCTCTTGGGCAGCTCCACGGCGCTGGGCGACCACCTCGTCACCCATCCCGACCGCTGGCAGCGGCTCACGGGCGACCCCACGAGGCCGCCCACGGCCGTCCTGCTGGCCGCCGTCGGAGCCGACCCGGACGCCCCACCTCCCGGGGCGCCGGGCGGGGCCGCGGCCACGGTCACCGGGTCGGAGGCGATCGCCGCGCTGCGCACCGCGTACCGCGACGAGCTGGTGGTCCTGGCCGGAGCGGATCTCGCCGCGGTGGCGGAGCCGGAGCTCCCGGTCGTCGATGTCGAGGACGTCACCGCGCAGTTGGCCGACCTCGCTGCCGCGGCGCTGCGGGCCGCGCTGGCCGTCGCGGTGGCGGAAGCCGGGGGCGAGCCCGGACGGCTGGCTGTGATCGCGATGGGGAAGTGCGGCGGCCACGAGCTCAACTACGTGAGCGACGTGGACGTCGTGTTCGTCGCCGAGCCCGCCGACCAGGCGACCACGCGGCTGGCGAGCCGGATGATGCGGATCGCGGGCGAGGCCTGCTTCGAGGTGGATGCGAACCTGCGTCCCGAGGGCCGCCAGGGCGCGCTCGTGCGCACGCTCGAGGGGCACGTGGCGTACTACAAGCGGTGGGCCAAGACCTGGGAGTTCCAGGCGCTGCTCAAGGCCCGGCCGGTGGCGGGCGACCCGGAGCTGGGTGCCGCATACGCCGAGGCCGTGGCCCCGCTGGTGTGGAACGCGGCGGGCCGCGACGACTTCGTGGCCGACGTGCAGGCCATGCGCCGCCGCGTCGAGGAGCACATCCGGCCCGACCAGGCCGAGCGTGAGCTGAAGCTCGGGCCGGGGGGCCTGCGCGACGTCGAGTTCGCCGTGCAGCTGCTGCAGCTCGTGCACGGGCGCACCGACGAGGAGCTGCGCTCGCCGTCGACGCTGGAGGCGCTGTGCGCGCTCGCCGACGGCGGGTACGTCGGCCGCGACGACGGCGCGAACCTGGCCGCGTCCTACCGGTTCCTGCGACTGCTGGAGCACCGCCTGCAGCTGCAGCGGATGCGCCGTACGCACCTGCTGCCCGCCGAGAACGACACCTCGGCCCTGCGCTGGCTCGCGCGGGCGGCGCGGCTGCGCCCGGACGGGCGGCGCGACGTCGTCGGCGTGCTGATGGCCGAGTGGACGCGCAACGCGCTGCGCGTGCGCAGGCTGCACGAGAAGCTGTTCTACCGGCCGCTGCTGACGGCGGTGTCCCGGCTGTCGGCCGACACGGCGCGGCTGTCGGAGACGGCGGCGGTGCAGCGCCTCGGCGCGCTGGGCTGGGCGTCCCCCGAGGGAGCGCTGGGCCACCTCAGGGCGCTCACGGCGGGCGTCTCGCGGGCCGCGGCGATCCAGCAGACGCTGCTGCCGGTGCTGCTCGACGAGCTCGCGCTGAGCCCCGATCCGGACCGGGGGCTGCTCGCCTACCGGCGGGTGTCGGAGGCGCTCGCCACCACCCCCTGGTACCTGCGGCTGCTGCGCGACGAAGGGCTCGTCGCGGAGCGGCTGATGCGGCTGCTCGGCACGTCCGCGCTGGTCCCGGACCTGCTGGTGCGCGCACCCGAGGTGCTCCGGCTGCTCGCCGCGCCCGGCGCGGGACATCCCGCCGAGCTCACCCGCGACCCCGCGGAGGTGGCGACCTCGCTGTGCGCCACCGTGGCCCGCCAGCAGGACCCGGACGCCGCGGCGGCCACGGCCCGGTCGCTGCGCAGGCACGAGATGTTGCGGGTGGCGTGCGCCGACCTGCTCGGGGAGCTGTCGGTCGAGCAGGTGTGCGCGGCGCTGAGCTCGGTGTGGGTCGCGGTGCTGCAGTCGACGCTGGCGTCGGTCGAGCGGACGCTGAACGACGGCCCCCGGCCCGCCCGGCTCGCCGTGATCGGGATGGGCAGGCTCGGCGGAGCGGAGCTCGGCTACGGGAGCGACGCCGACGTGCTGTTCGTGTGCGAACCGGTCGAGGGCGTGAGCGACGCCGACGCGGTCAAGTACGCCACCACGGTGGCCGAGACCGTCCGCCGCAGGCTGGGCGCCGCGAGCCCGGACCCGGCGCTCGTCGTCGACGCCGACCTGCGGCCCGAGGGGCGGTCCGGCCCGCTCGTGCGGACGCTGGAGTCCTACCGCGGCTACTACCGGCGCTGGTCGGAGCCGTGGGAGGCGCAGGCGCTGCTGCGGGCCCGGCCGATCGCGGGGGACGAGGGCCTGGGGCAGCGGTTCGTCGAGATGATCGACCCGATCCGGTACGCGGCCGGGGGCATCGACACGGCCACGGTCACCGAGATCCGCCGGATCAAGGCCAGGGTGGACGCCGAGCGACTGCCCCGCGGCGCCGACCGCAACACGCACACCAAGCTGGGCCTCGGCGGGCTCGCCGACGTCGAGTGGACCGTCCAGCTGCTGCAGATGCAGCACGCCGGCGAGATCGCCGCGCTGCACACCACCTCCACCCTCGACGGGCTGCGCGAGGCGCACGAGGCGGGGCTGCTGAGCGCCGAGGACGCCGCGGAGCTGGCCGCGGGCTGGACGATGGCGACGCGGGCCCGTAACGCGGTGATGCTGGTGAAGGGCAAGCCCGGCGACCAGCTGCCGCGGCCGGGCCGCGACCTCGCCGCCGTCGCGGCGGCGCTGGGTTACCCGCCCAGCGGGGATCCCGGGGTCTTCCTCGACGACTACCGCCGCACCACCCGCCGCGCCCGCGCCGTGGTGGAGCGGGTGTTCTACGGCTGGTAGCGCGCGCCCCAACCCCCGCGAGTCGGCACGGAGTGGTGGCTGGACGGCTTGCGCAAACGAGCTGAGCACGGCCGCATCGGCGGCTACCGTGCCGACGTGCCCTCCGTCGAGACGCTCCTGACGTTCGCCCTGGCCGGCATCGTGCTCGTGGCGATCCCGGGCCCCAGCGTGCTGTTCATCGTGGGCCGCGCGCTCGCCCACGGCAGGCGTGCCGCGCTCGCCAGCGTCGCGGGCAACACCACCGGTGCGTCGCTCGTGGTGGTGGTCGTGGCGCTCGGCCTCGGGGCCGTGGCGGCGCAGTCGGCCGTTGTGTTCACCACGATCAAACTGGTGGGCGCCTCGTACCTCGTGTACCTGGGCGTGCAGACGGTCCGCAAGCGGGGCGATCTCGTCGCCGCACTCGGCAGCCCCGCCGTGGGCCCGGACCGCCGGATGTTCTGGCAGGGCGTCGTGGTGGGCTTCACCAACCCCAAGGTGCTGGTGTTCTTCGCCGCGGTGCTCCCGCAGTTCGTCGACGCGGACGCGGGCAGCGCGGTCACGCAGATGCTGGTGCTCGGCCTGCTCTTCGCGGTGATCGCCGCGGGACTGGACAGCCTGTGGGGCCTGGCCGCGGGCACCGCCCGCGACTGGTTCGCCACCTCGGCCCGCCCGGCTGCGCCGGGTGGGCGGGATCGGCGGCGTCATGATGATCGTGATGGGCGCCGGGCTGGCCTTCACCGGCCGCAAGGACTGACGACGACCCCCGCGTGTCGCCCGTCCCCGACACGTGAGTCGCCCGTCCTCGACACGTGAGTCGCCCGTTCCTGACACGTGAGTCGCCCGTTGCAGACAGGCGAGTCGCCCGTTCCTGACACGCGAGTCGCCGGCCGAGAACGCGCGACGGTGCTCGCGCTGGTGAGCAACGGCTTCACCACGGCGCTGATCTTGCCCCGGGTTGCAGATCGCGCCCGCCCCGGTGCGGGACGGGGCAGTGGTCCGGTGGGCGAGCCGGGCGACTCGCCGGGCCAAAGCGGGCGACTCGCGGGTGGAAGCGGGCGACTCGCCGGGCGAAAGCGGGCGACTCGCGGGGTGGAAGCGGGCGACTGGTGCGGCGGAACCGGGCGACTCGCGGGGTGGAAGCGGGCGACTCGCGCGGTGGAAGCGGGCGACTCGCGTCGGTCAGGGGTGGGCGCGGAGGGCCTCGATGAACCACTCGAACGCCGGGACTCTCGCCGGGAACGGCTCCCAGCCGTTGAGGATCCCGAGCAGCTGGTAGTAGCGCTCCACGCGGCGGTCGGTGAACGTGGCGATCGTGTCCGCCAGCCGGTCGCGCGCCGGGCCGTCGAGGTCGTCGCCGACGATCCGGGCCAGCACGGCCTGGCCCTCGGGCGAGTCCGGGGCGATCCCGGCGGCGACGGCGGCACCGGCGTGCTCCTGCACCGCGGCGGGGTCGGCCTCGGCCGGCGGGGTGGGGGACTGCGCCCCCGTCACCGCCATCTCCCGCGCCCTGGCCCGGAAGGTCGGGTCACCGATCAGCTCGGCGAGCTCGACCCACGCCTCCACCTGGTCGGTGCTGGGGTCGTCGGGCAGGTCGGTGGGCAGCGTGCGCATGATGCCGGCGATCCCGGCGCCGGGGGCCTCGGGGTCGGTGCCGGCGAACGTGGCGTCGACGAACTCGTCGATCATCTGGCGGCGCTCGGCCGCGGAGAGCCGGGCGAGGTCGTTCATGAGGGCTGCCTTCCGGGCGGAGGGGACCCCGCGGGCGAGCAGCGTGCAGATGGCGCGCTGCGTCCGCAGGGTGCGGATCTGGTCGTCGATGGCCTGCACGTGGGCCGCGGCCACGTCCTCGACGCTGCGCCTGCGCTCCAGCACGAGGCGGACGTCGTCGAGACCCATGCCGAGCTCGCGCAGCGTACGCACGAGGTCGAGACGCGCGACGGCGCGCGCGTCGTAGCGGCGGTAGTTACCGGTGGAGCGGTCGGTCTCGGGCAGCACGCCCTCGTCCGACCAGAACCGGATCGTGCGGACCGGCACGCCCGACCGGCGGGCGAGCTGCCCGATGGTGAGCAGGGTCGGGTGAGCCATGTGATCGATCCTCATGTCTCCACTGACTGGAAGGTCAACTGTGTTCCCCGCCATCATCGTCGACCGTGGACGCCTCGACCGTGACGGCCGTGCTCGCCGATCGCCCCGCCGTGCTGCTCGCGATGGCGCTCGCCCTGCTCGCCGTGGGGTGGTCGGCGGTGTGGCGCTGGACCCGCACGGTCGTCACGATCACCCACGAGAGCGGGCACGCGCTGGTCGCCGTGCTCGCCGGCCGCGGCCTCACCGGGATCCGGCTGCACGCGGACACGTCCGGGCTCACGGTGTCCACCGGCGCCCGGCGCGGTCCGGGGCTGGTGTTCACCCTGCTCGGCGGCTACCCGGCGCCGTCGCTGCTGGGTGTCGGGGGTGCGGCGCTGGTCGCGGCCGACCGCGCCGCGCTGATGCTGTGGATCGCGCTCGGCCTGCTCGCCACCACCCTGATCCACATCCGCAACCTCTACGGCGTGCTGGTGGTGCTCGCCACCGGCGCGCTGGTGGGGGCGGTGTCCTGGTGGGGCGAACCGCGGCTGCAGGACGGGTTCGCGGCGGCGCTGTGCTGGTTCCTGCTGTTCGGCGGCCTGCGCGCGGTCCGGGAGCTGCAGCGCGGGCTCCGGCGCGGCCACCGGGGAACCTCGGACGCCGATGCGCTCGCGCGGCTCACGGGAGTACCCGGCGGAATGTGGACGGGCCTGTTCGGGTTGGCTGCGAGTGGGGCCGTGATCATCGCGGCCCTGATCCTGCTGCTGTAGCCGAACCCAGGGGGGACACCATGACGACACCGAACGACTGTAACCAGAAGATCATCGACGAGTTCCGCGCGAACGAAGGCCGCGTCGGCGGCATGTTCGAGGGCGCCCGCATGATCCTCATCCACCACATCGGCGCGAAGTCCGGCGTCGAGCGGGTCGTGCCGCTGGTGTGGTTCCCGCACGACGACGGCCAGATGGCGATCATCGCGTCGGCGGGTGGGGCCCCGAACCACCCCGCGTGGTACCACAACCTCAGGGCCAACCCGAAGATCGACGTCGAGGTGGGCGCCGAGACCTTGCCCGTCGTGGCCACGGAGGTCGAGGGCGAGGAGCGCGACGCCATCTGGCAGCGTGTGGTGGCAGCGGCACCGGGCTTCGCGGAGTACCAGCAGAAGACCACGCGGACGATCCCGGTGTTCGTGCTCAGCCGGCTGGGCTGAGCACCGAGCAGCGCGTTCCCACGACCCGGAGGTGCACACCCCGTGACCATCACGCTCGACCAGGCCCAGACGATCGCGCGCGCAGCCCTGGAGCACGGCACGGAGCAGGGGTTCAACCCGCTCACAGTCGCGGTGCTCGATCCCGGCGGCGCGCTGGTCTCGCTCGCCAGGCAGGACGGCTCGGGCAACCTGCGCCCGGACATCGCCGTGGCGAAGGCGTGGGGCGTGCTCGGGATGGGCATGACGAACCGGGCGATCGCCGCCCGCGCCGCCGACTCGCCGGAGTTCTTCACCTCGGTGGCGGCGCTGGCCGGCGGGCGGATCCTGTCGGTGCCCGGCGGGGTGTTCGTCCGTGACGGTGAGGGCAGGCTGCTCGGCGCCGTCGGCGTGACGGGCGACGCGTCGCTCAACGACGAGGCCGCAGCCGTAGCCGGGATCGAGGCGGCCGGGCTCGTCGCCCAGACGGGAGCCGAGGACTGACCGCCACGGCTCTCGTCACCCGGGGGGACCGCACCGGGGCCGGGCTCGCCCTCGCGCTGGTCTCGGCCGTCACGTTCGGGCTGTCGGGCCCGTTCGCCAAGGCGCTCACCGACGCCGGCTGGTCGGCCAACGGGGCCGTGCTGGTGCGGCTCGGTGGGGCCGCGGCGATCCTGCTCGTCGTCCTCGCCGTCACCCGGCCCGGGGTGGTCGCCGCGCTGCGCGCCGACGGCCCCGCGCTGGTGCTGTACGGCATGCTCGCGATGGCGGGTGTGCAGGTGGCGTTCTTCAACGCCCTGCAGTACCTGCCCGTCGCCATCGCGCTGCTGCTGGAGTACACCGGGCCGATCATCGTGATCGCGTGGGTGTGGCTGGTGCGCAAGCAGCCGCCCAGCCCGCGCACGGTGCTCGGGGCCGGCGTCGCGCTGGTCGGGCTGTCGCTCGTGGTGGAGGTGTGGTCCGGGGTCGGGCTGCGGTGGGAGGGCCTCGCCTGGGGGCTCGCCGCCGCCGTGTGCCAGGCCGCGTACTTCCTCGTGGCCGACCGCGCGGGCAGCGCCACCCCGCCGCTCGTGCTCGCGGGCGTCGGGATGACGGTGGGCACCGTCGTCGTGGCGCTGCTGGGCCTGGCCGGGGTGCTCCCCATCGTCATCGACACCGCCGCGTCGCCCGTGCTGCTGGCCGGCGTGGACGTCGGGTGGCCGGTGGCCGCCACGCTGCTCGTCGTGGTGTCCTCGGTGATCGCCTACCTCACCGGCGTGGCCGCGATCGCCCGGATCGGCGCGGCGCGCGGGGCGCTCGTGGCGCTGCTGGAGGTGGTGGCCTCGGCCGTCGCGTCCTGGCTGCTGCTCGGGCAGGTGCCCACGGCCGTGCAGGCGCTCGGCGGCGCGCTCATCCTCGCCGGGGTGGCGCTGACGAACACCGCCCGGCCCGCCGCGGTGGCGGAGCCGCAGCTCCTGGTGCCGTAGCCGCCGACGCCGGGGTGGCTGTCGGGACCCCGCGCCCGTGTCGCAGCAAGGTGGCCATGCTGCCGTCCAGTGGCAGCATCGCCACCTTGCCGGCGTTCGGATGGCGGGTGCCGCAGGGCGTCAGGTCCGGCCGAGGAGCCGGCGCCACCACGGGGTGCGCACCCGCTCCTCGACGGGCGCGGGCGCCGGCACATCTGCGGCGGGCCGGTCCGCCCGCCAGCGGGCCACCACGTTCTCGACGTTCACCGGCCCGATCGGCACCGGCGGGCCGGACGGCGCGCGCAGCCAGTCCACGACCCGCCGGTTGAGGTCGGCGACGACGTCGCGCACCTCCCGCTCGGAACGCAGGTCGCGCACCGTCTCCGGGAGGCGCTCGATCTCCTTGCGCAGCTGCAGCGGCGTGGGCAGCAGGGCGTCGGTGGACAGCCCCTCCCGCCGGATGTAGCCCTTGACCCACCACATCTCGTCGTCCGGGCCGTCCAGCCCGGGCAGCGGCTTGCCCTTGCCGGGCAGGTCGTCGAAGTCGCCGCGCTCCTGCGCCTTGCGGACCTGCTGGTCGATCACGGACTCGTAGCGCTGCCAGTACGCGTCGCTCACGTGCTTCTCCCCCCATGCCGGAGAACACCGCCGAGGCTACCGGGACTGGCAGGATGGCGGCGTGCCGCGACTGATCACGAATCCGAGCCGGGTGACGGCGGCGGGCGAGCCGCCGAAGACCATCGACGAGTACGTGGGCCGGGTGAACACCGGCGACGACAGGGTCTCGATGGCGCACATGCGCAGCCCGTCGGGGTGGTCGGAGCCGGGGCAGCGCCCCGAGTTCGACGAGTTCACGCTGGTCCTGCGGGGTGCCCTGCGCGTGGAGCACGAGGGCGGGGAGATCACGGTCGAGGCCGGGCAGGCGGTGCACACCGCGCCGGGGGAGTGGATCCGCTACAGCTCGCCAGGCCGGGACGGCGCCGAGTACGTGGCGGTGTGCCTGCCGGCGTTCGCGCCCGACACGGTGCACCGCGACGCGTGACGCGACCGTGCACACCGCGCGACGGCCGTGCACACCTCCGGCCGTGTGCACGGCCACGCCGGGGTGTGCACGGCCGGACGGGTTCAGGCCCCTGACGGCTGGAACAGCACCTTGACCATCCCGTCCTGCTTCTGCTGGAACCGCGAGTACGCCTCGGGCGCGGCCTCCAGCGGTAGGCGGTGGGTGGCGAAGTCCTGCGTCCCGAGCGGATCGTCGTCGGTGAGCAGCGGCAGGATGTCGGGCACCCACCGGAGCACGTTCGCCTGCCCCATGCGCAGCTGGATCTGCTTGTCGAACAGGGTGAGCAGCGGCAGCGGGTCGGCCATCCCGCCGTACACGCCGCTGAGCGAGATCGTGCCGCCGCGGCGCACCAGGTCGATCGCGGAGTAGAGCGCGCCGAGCCGATCGGTGCCCGCCGTCGTCATCAGCTTCGCCGCGATCGCGTCCGGCAGCAGGGAGGTCATCTGGTGGGCGAGCTTGCCCAGCGGTGACCCGTGGGCCTCCATGCCGACCGCGTCGATCACCGAGTCGGCGCCCCGGCCCCCGGTGAGCTCCCGGACGGCGTCGCCGAGGTGCTGGCCGTGCCCGCGCAGGTCCAGCACCTCCACCCCGTTCTTCCGGGCCCGCTCCAGGCGCTCGGGCACCAGGTCGACCCCGATGACCGTCTCGACGCCGCGGTGGCGCGCGATCCGCGTGGACATGTCGCCGATCGGGCCCAGCCCGAGCGCCACCAGGCTGCCGCCGGGCGGAACGGCGGCGTACTCCACCGCCTGCCACGCCGTGGGGAGCACGTCGGAGAGGTAGACGAACCGGTCGTCCGGCGGCCCGTCCGGCACCTTGATCGGCAGCGTGTTGCCGAACGGCACCCGCAGGTACTCCGCCTGCCCGCCGGGCACCTGCCCGTAGAGCTTGGTGTAGCCGAACAGCGCCGCGCCGCTGCCGTGCTCGCGGACCTGCGTGGTCTCGCACTGCGAGTGCAGCCCCAGGCCACACATGAAGCAGGTGCCGCAGGAGACGTTGAACGGCACCACCACGCGGTCGCCCACGCTCAGCTCGGTGACGTCCGGGCCGACCTCGGCGACCACGCCCATCGGTTCGTGGCCGAGGATGTCGCCCTCGCCGAGGAACGGTCCGAGCACCTCGTACAGGTGCAGGTCGGAGCCGCACAGGCCGGTCGAGGTGATCCGCACGATCACGTCGGTCGGATCCTGGATGCGGGGGTCGGGGACGGTGTCGACGCGCACGTCGCGCTTGCCGTGCCAGGTAACGGCCTTCATCGGGGAACCTCCGCAGGTCTAGTTGTCGCCGGAACCGGGCTCGGCCATCCGCCGGTGCATGGCGGCCTTCGCCTTGTCCGGCAGCACCTTGCCCACCGCCTCCTGTGCCTTGGTCGACACCGACGCGGCGACGACCCGGTCCTCGCCCTTCATCAGCGCCTCGAAGCCCTGCTTCGCGACCTTGGCCGGGTCGTCCTTGGAGGCCTGGCCGATTCGGGTGTCGTCCATGTCGGCCCGGTGGAAGAACTCGGTCTCCGTCGGGCCGGGCATCAGTGAGGTGATCGTGATGCCCGTGTCCTTCAGCTCGTTCTGCAGCGCCTCGGCGAACGACTGGAGGAAGGACTTGGAGGCGTTGTAGACCGCCTGGAACGTGCCCGGCATCGTCGAGGCGATCGACGAGGTGATCAGCACCTTCCCGGCGTCGCGGGCGGCCATGTCCCGCAGCACGCGCTTGGCCAGGTGCACGGTGGAACGGATGTTCAGGTCGATGATCGCGAACTCGGCGGCGAGGTCGTTGTCGAGGAACGCGCCGCCCTGGCCGACGCCCGCGTTGAGGGCGGCCGCGTCGAGCGGACGGCCGGTGGCGGTGACGGCGGCGTAGAGCTCTGCCACGCCGTCGTCGGTGCGCAGGTCGGCCCGGACCGCCCGGACGTCCACGCCGGCTGTGGCGAGATCCTGCGCCGCGATCTCGATGGTGGCGTCCTCGGCGTTGACGACCAGGTCGTAGCCGTGCTGCGCGAACTGCTTCGCCAGCTCCAGGCCGATCCCGCTCGAGGCGCCGGTGACGAGGGCGAGTGGTCGGGTTGCACTCATGGCCCCGGGGTTACCCGAGGTCGCCCCACCTACTCGGCCGTGCGGCTCAGCCGATCAGCAGGTCGGCCACCAGCAGCAGCGGCAGCGAGCCCAGCCAGGCCGCCGTGGTGATGCCCGACCATCCGCGCAGCGCCGCCACGCCCTCGAGGCCGGTGAACCGGGTGACGACCCAGAAGTACGAGTCGTTGAAGTAGCTGAACACCATCGACCCGGCGCAGCACGCCAGCGCCGCGATCAACGGGCTGAGCCCCAGCGTCCCGACGAGCGGCGCCGTCACGGACGCCGCGGTGATCATCGCCACTGTCCCCGAGCCCTGGGCCAGCCGGACCAGCGTGGCCACGAGGAACGGCACCAGCACGCCCGGCAGGTTGATCGCCGCGATCGCCTCCGCGAGGGCGTCGCCGACCCCCGACGAACGCAGCACCTGGCCCAGCGCGCCGCCGGCCCCGGTGATGAGGATGATCAGCCCGGCGGACGCGGCGGCCTCGGCCAGCCAGCCGTGCACCTTGCCCCGCGGCGTCCAGCGAGGGAGCAGGAGGTAGACGGCCAGCGCGATGCCGATGATCAGCGCGATCACCGGGTTGCCGATGAAGGCGAGCGCGGCGGCCCAGCCCGACGCCTCGTAGTCGCTCCCGCTCAGCACGCCCTGGTTGTTGCGGTCGATCGCCGTGCCGACGGTGTTGGCGACGATCAGCAGCAGCGGCACGAGCAGCGGCACGGACGCCAGCAGTGCGCCGACGCGGTGGGCGGGCGCGCCCGCGGGCGGGGTGCCGAGCGCGGCGGCCGGGTCGTCGGCCGGGTCGTCGGCGGCCGGGTCGTCGCGCTCGTCGCCGGAGCCACCCGCACCGCCGGAGCCGCCGTGGCCGTCGACGGTGACCGTGCGCTCGTGCTCGCGGCCGTAGACGGCGGTGCGGACCACCGGGTCGATCTGCGGTTCGAGCGTCGGGCCGATCCACTTCGCGTACAGGACCACCACCGGCAGCAGGATCACCGAGAAGACGAGCCCGGCGAGGATGAGCGCGCCGAGGTCGGCGCCGATGATGCCGGCCACGCCGAGCGGACCGGGGGTCGGCGGCACGAGGTGGTGGGTCAGCGTCATCCCGCAGCCGAGGGCGAGCGCCAGCGTCACGTACCCGGCGCGCTGCACCCGGGCGATCGACCGCGCGAGCGGGTTCATGATGACGTAGCCGGAGTCGCAGAACACCGGGATCGACACGAGCGCGCCCGTACCCGCCATCGCCCACGGCTCCCGGCCGGGGCCCAGCAGCCGGACGAACGCGCGGGCGAGCGAGTCGGCGGCGCCGGAGACCTCGAGGATCTTCCCGATGCCGACGCCGAGCCCGATCACGATCCCGATCGAGGCGAGCGTGTTGCCGAAGCCGGTGGTGATCGAGGAGATGATGTCGGACGGGCTCGACCCCGCCACCGCACCCGTGACGAGTGCGGCGATCAGCAGGGCCACGAACGCGTCGAGCCGCGTCCGCAGGACGATCACGACGATCGTCGCGATGCCGAGCACCAGTGCCAGCAGGAGTTGAAGATCCACTGCTCTCCTCGTCGAGGGCCGCGCACGGGGATCGTGCCGCGATGATCCTCGGGGCCTCCGGAGGCTCAGCGCAATGAGATCAACGTCTCCTCAGATGTCTGATCAGAACGCCTCGGTGGTGCGGACCGTCAGCACATGCAGCCTGCGCTCCCCGCGGAAGGCGTCGCGCCCGTGCAGGAAGCGGTAGTTGTCCAGCACGAGCAGCTCTCCGGCGTCCAGCCGGAACCGGGCGCCGCACTCCTGCGCGGTGGCCAGCACGTCGGCGTACTCGTCGAGGAACGCGACGTGCTCGGCCCAGCGCGGCTCGCGGGGGACCGGCGCGGCGTAGTCGCTGGCGCGCACCACCCGGCGCCCGCCGCGGGTGTACTCGACGAGCCTGCGGACCAGCGGCACGGCAGGCACGCCGCGGGCGGGCGTGGTCCACCCGCCGAAGTAGTCGACGTCGCACCCGGTGAGGAACGCGTGCAGCTGCGGCCGGGCGGTGCGCAGCTCGTCGACGAGGCCGTAGCCGTCGACGAGCACCGAGTCGCCGCCCTCCTGCGCCGGGTCGGTGCAGAGCATGAGCAGGTAGTCCTCGTCGGGGTCGCGCAGCCGCACCTGGCGCGCGTGGACGTCGACCACCACGGTGGCGCCGTCGGAGTGCAGCCCGAGCGCGGGTGCGTCGACGCCGTGCTGGCCGCGGATCCCGAACACCTCGCGCAGCCTGCCGCCGAGCAGCCGGGCCGCGGCCACGACGAGCTCCTCCGGGTCGTCGCCCTGGCCGGACAGGATCACCGCGCCGTCGCGCTCCAGCACCGCGCGCGCCTCGCCGGGCTCGGCCCGCGCGGGCACCACGCCGAGCGGCGCGAGCAGCTCCTTCAGCTCGGGCCGCACCGTCCCCCGTCGCCGCCCGTCGCTCCCGATCTCGGCCACGCCACCTCCCGGCTGTCGCATCTGATGTGCAGGTGCCACCTTAGTTCCATCGGCGGTCCAGGGCGCGACCGAGCAGGGTGACCAGCAGGGCGACGCCCACGATCGCCACGGCCGGGACGAGTACGAGCCCCGGTCGCAGGAACAGGTACGGGCGCGCCTCGTTCAGCATCGCGCCCCACTCGGGTGTGGGCGGCTGCGGTCCCAGCCCCAGGAAGGACAGCCCGGCGACCGCGAGCAGGGTGTTGGCGAAGCGCAGGCAGGCGTGCGCGGTGAGCGGACGCACCGCGTTGGGCAGGATGTGCCGGGCGAGGATCCGCGCGTCGCCCGCCCCGAGCGCCACCGCGCCCGTCACGTACTCCGCGCCCGCCTCGCGCACCGCGAGTCCGGCGGCCAGCCGCGCGAACGGCGTCCACCCGGTGACGAGCACGGCGAGCAGCAGCGTGGTGACTCCCGGCCGCAGGACCGCCGCGAGGACCAGCCCGATCACGATCGACGGCACGGCGATGAGCACGTCGACGATCCGCTGCAGCACCTGCGCCGGCCAGCCGCCCCGGTAGCCCGCGAGCAGCCCCAGCGCCGTCCCGGCCACGGCCGAGATCGCCACGGCGAGCAGCGTGAACCCCACCGAGAGCCGCGCGCCCGCCGCGAGCCGGGCGAGGGCGTCGCGGCCGAGGTGGTCGGTCCCGAGCGGGTGCGCGAGCGACGGCCCGGCGAACCGGTCGGACAGGTCGGTGGCGACGGCGTCGAACGGCAGCAGTGCGCCGACGAGCAGCGCGAGCGCGACCACGCAGGCGCCGACCGCGATCGGGGCGGCGCGCCTCACGCGCCCACCCTGGTCCGCGCGACCGGATCGGCGGCGAGCTGCAGCGCGTCGGCGAGCGCGCTGGCGAGCACCGCCACCGCGATCACCGCGAGCAGCCCGGCCTGGACCATCGGCAGGTCCTGGCCGATGACGGCGTCGTAGAGCAGCCTGCCCAGCCCCGGCAGCGCGAAGACCACCTCCACCACGACGGCCCCGCCGAGCAGCCCCGCGAAGAACATCCCCGACAGCGACGTCACCGAGGTGCACGCCAGCCGCGCGCCGTGCGCCCACAGGATGCGCCGCTCGGTCAGCCCCTTCGCACGGGCGAGGACGACGTGCTGGCGGGCGAGGACGTCGAGCATCTCGGCGCGGGTGAGCTGCGCGGCCAGCGCCGCGGGGAACAGCGCCAGCGTCACGGCGGGCAGCACCACGTCGGCGGACCCGCCCCAGCCGGTCGCGGGCAGCAGCGGCAGCGCGACGGCGAAGCCGAGGACCAGCACCGGGGCCAGGATGAACTCCGGCACGGCCACGCCGAGCACGGACAGCCCGGTGACCGCCCGGTCGAGCGGGCCGCCGGGCCTGCGGGCCGCCAGCACCCCCGCCGGGATCCCGACGGCCGCGGCCAGCGCGACGGCGACCGCGGCGAGCAGCGCCGACACCCCCAGCGCGTCGAGCAACTGCGGGCCGACCGGCGTGCGCGTGGCGAACGACAGCCCGAAGTCGCCCTGCAGCACCCGGCCCAGCCAGCGCAGGTACTGCTCGGGCAGCGACGCGTCGAGCCCCAGTTCGCGGGTGATCCGTTCGGCGACGGCCGGGTCCGGCATCGACTCGGCGGACCGGGCGCGCAGCACCGCCCGCACCGTGTCCACCCCGGCCAGCCGCGGCAGCAGGAACACCACGACCGACGCCACGAGCAGCACGACGGGCAGGGGCGCCAGCCGGCGCGCCAGCGTCGCGAGCATGCCTCAGGCGGTCTTCGCGAGCCGGGCGGTCACGAGCGAGCGCGCGGTGGGGTCCAGCGTGAAGCCGGTGACGTCGCGGGCGGCCGCGCTCTCCTGCGAGTGGACGAGCGGCACGCCGGCGACGTCGTCGACGAGCAGCTGCGCGGCCTGCGCGAACACCTCGCGCCGGCGATCGGGCTCGGTGATCCCGGACAGGCTCGCGACCAGCGCGTCGAACTCCGGCGAGCAGTAGTGGTCGATGTTGTAGGAGCCCGCGCAGGTGTAGTCGCTGGTGAGCACGCCCGCCGCGTCCGGGAGGTCGGTGAGGTAGCTGCGCGACAGCAGGAACATGTCGTAGCGGCCGGCGAGCAGGTCCGGCTCCTGCGTGGCGTACTCGCCGACCTGGATCTCGGCGTCGATCCCCACCTCGGCCAGCATCGCCTGCACCGCGGTGGCGAGCACCGGCAGTTCCGGCCGGTTCGGGTAGGTCGCCAGGCGCACGGTGAGCGGGTTGTCCGGGCCGTAGCCCGCCTCCTGCAGCAGCGCCCGCGCGGCCGCCGGGTCCGGCGGGGGCGGCGGTTCCTCGGAACCCCACGTCACGGCCGGGCCGAACAGGTCCGCCGCCGGCAGCGCGGCCCCGGCGAGGGCCTGTTCCGCGAGCGCGGTGCGGTCCACCGCCTGCTGCACCGCGCGCCGGACCCGCACGTCGGCGAACGGCGGGGCCGACTGGTTCATCAGCAGCGACACCGTCCGTGGCGCCGACACTGTCTGCACCTCGACGCCCGCGGTCGCCGCCAGCTCCAGCACCGCGGCCTCCGGCAGGCCCAGCGCGATGTCGACGTCGCCGGCCCGGAAGGCGAGCGCGCGTGCGGACGGGTCGGGCACGTACCGGGCGTCCACGACGGCGAGCTGCGGGCGGCCGCCCCAGTACCTGTCGAACCGCTCCAGCGTGGCGCCCCGCACGCCCTCGACGACCGTCAGTCGCATCGGGCCGGTGCCGGTGCCGAGCACGTCGGGCGGGCCGTCGCCGCGGTAGGCCGACGGGGCGAGGATCGCGGTGTTCGGGCTGGTCAGCCGCAGCGGCAGGATCGGGTCCGGCGCGGTCGTGCCCACCAGCACCGCCGCCTCGCCGTCCGGGGTGGCGGTGAGCCCGATGCCGCGCACGGCGCGCGGGGGAGCGGCGACGCCCGCCACCCAGTTCAGCGCGCCCGCCACGGCCTCGGGCGTCATCGGGGTGCCGTCGTGGAAACGCACGCCGGGCCGGAGCTCGAACCGCCAGGTGAGGGGGTCGACCTGGGTCCAGGCCGTGGCCAGCCGGGGCTCGGCCTGCAGGTCCTCGCCGGTGCCGACGAGGGTCTCGGTGACACCGAGCTGGCTCAGCCCGAAGGCGTCGTCGGTGTCGATCGCGTAGCCCGAGCGGGGTGCGAAGGGCAGGGCGACGGTCAGTGTGCCATCGGCGACGGGCGCGCCAGGCGGTTGCGCGGAACCGCTGCCGCACCCGGCGAGCAGCAGGGTGACGACGGCGAGCAGCGACGCCAGTGCGGTGCGGGGGGCATGGCGGGGCCGCGCGGCGGCGAGGTCGGACACGTGTGGGCCTTCCGGCAGGGGCGCCCGGCGGCCGGGCGGGAGCGGCATCGGTGGCGGCTCCGGGATCACTACGGCCAGGATCATCTGACCATCTGAACGGACTGTCAATCATGTGCGCGCCGGCGCATGAATGGGCACCCCATTCTGTCACCTACTCTGAGCAGGTGCTAGATGTTGGCGATTGTGACCGGAAGCCGCCCGTGACCGCCGCCTCGTCCGGCCTGCGCCGCTGGAGCGTCCTCGGCGGGCTGAAGCGCCTCCGGCCCGCCATGCGGCTGCTGGTGCTCACCCAGCTCGCGTTCAACGTGGGCTTCTACATGGTGCTGCCGTACCTGGCCGCGCACCTCGTCGACGACCTCGGGCTCGCGGGCGGCGTCGTCGGGCTGGTGCTGGGGCTGCGGACGTTCAGCCAGCAGGGCCTGTTCGTCGTGGGCGGCACGCTCGCCGACCGCTTCGGTGCCAAGCCGGTGATCCTCGCGGGCTGCGCGCTGCGGGTGCTCGGGTTCGTGCTGCTCGGCGCGGCGGGCAGCCTGACCGGGGTGATCGCGGGGGCGCTGCTCACCGGGTTCGCCGCCGCCCTGTTCTCGCCCGCGGTCGAGTCGTCGCTGGCCAGGGAGGCGGGGGAGCGCCGGCACGAGGGCGGGCCGACCCGCGCCGAGGTGTTCGCCATGTTCGCCGTCAGCGGCCAGGTCGGGTCGGTGGTGGGCCCGCTGCTCGGCACGCTGCTGCTGCTCGCCGACTTCCGGCTCGCGTGCCTCGTCGCGGCCGCCGCGTTCGTCGTCATCGGGCTGGCGCACGTGCGCTGGCTGCCCCGCAGGCCTGCCCCGCACGCCGGCGAGCCGGTGCTCGCCGGGTGGGCCGAGGTGCTGCGCAACCGCCGCTTCCTCGCCTTCGCCGCCGGCTACTCCGGCTACCTGCTCTGCTACAACCAGCTCTACCTGGCCCTGCCCGTCGAGCTGGGGCGGGCGACGGGCGAGCAGACCGCGCTGGGCTGGCTCTTCGCGCTGGCCTCGGTCATGGTGATCGTCGGGCAGCTGCCCGTGACCCGGTGGGCCCGGCAGCGGGCCGCGGGCACCGCGATCGTCCTCGGCTTCGGCCTGATGGCGCTGGCGTTCCTGCTCGTCGCCACGGCGGTCCTGCTCCCGACGCCACCGGGCGTGTTCGCGCTGTGGTCGGCCGTCGGGTTCGTCGTGCTGCTCACCGCGGCCGAGATGATCACCCAGCCGATCGCCCAGGACCTCGTGCCCCGGCTCGCCGGGGAGCGCCGCCTCGGTGCCCACTTCGGCGTGCTGTCGTCGGCGGGCGGGCTCGCCGTGCTCGTCGGCAGCACCGCGACGGGCGCACTGCTCGACCCCGCCGTCGCGCCGCCCGCCGTCGCCTGGTTCGCGCTCGCCGCCGTCCCGCTGGCGAGTGCGGTGGTGATCGGTCTCCTGGCCCGGCGCGGCGCACTGACCCCGCAGCCAGCCTGAGGAGGACGCGACGCACTAGAACAACTCCTGGCGGCTGCGCAGCCCGAGCTTGCGCAGGATGCTGCTGACGTGCGTCTTGACCGTCGGCAGCCCGAGGAACAGCTCCTGGGCGATCTCGGCGTTCGTCCGCCGCTGCAACACCAGCCCCAGCACCTCCTGCTCACGGCGGGTGAGCCCGGAGGACTCCACGAGCCGCTGCACGCGGCTCGACTCGTCGCGGGTCTCCCCGCCCAGTAGCCAGACCCGGCGGCCCGCCGCGGTCGCCCGGATCGTCTCCAGCAGCCGGACCGGGTCCTCGCCCTTGTGCACGAAGCTGTCGGCGCCCGACAGCAGGCAGGCCGCGGCGTCCTCCCCGGAGTTGTAGGACGTGTAGATCAGCACCTGCGCCGCGCCGGAACTCTTGATCTCACGGCAGATCTCGACGCCCTTGAGCTCGCCCTCCAGGCGCAGCGGCAGCACGACCACGTCCGGGCGCCGCTCGCGGGTGAGCGCCAGCACCTCGTCGGCGGTGGCGGCCTCGCCCACGAGCTCGAGGTCCGGCTGGCTCGACACGACGGTGTGCAGCCCGACCAGGACGATGGGGTGGTCCTCGGCCAGTACCACCCGGATCCTGGCGGTGTCACCGCCGGCGTTCCCGACCATCGCCCCTCCTCCTGCGGAAATCATCCCGCGCGGCTGATCCGCCGCCTCCGGCCGCCTGCCTACCGTGCCGGCAGACGGCCGTGCCGGGCCGCCGCCTGATGCCCGAGGAGAGGTCGTGCCCACTTCACCGGACCGCGCTGCTGACGTCGTCGTCGTGGGAGGGGGCGCTGTCGGGGCGAGCATCGCCTACGAGAGCGCCCGCCGCGGCGCCTCCGTCATGGTCCTCGACGGCGGCCCTCACCCCGCGACCGGATGTTCCTACGCCAACGCCGGGCTGCTCTCACCGAGCCACGTGGAGCCGCTCGCCACCCCGGCGAACGTCGCCGCCGGGCTGCGGTTCCTGTTCTCCCCACGCAGCCCGTTCCACGTGCGGCCCGACCCGCGCCTGGTGCCCTGGCTGGCCCGGTTCGTGCGATCGGCCGCCCCGGAGCGGGTGCGGAGGCTGACCGCGCGGATGCAGCAGCTCGCGACGCGCAGCCTCGCTCTACACGCCGGGTACGCCGCGGCCGGCCTGGAGACCGGCTACCAGCAGCTGGGTTCGCTCGACGTCTACTCCTCACCCGAGCGCTGGGAACGGGCGGCCACCCACGTCCCGGCCGGCGCGCAGCTGCTGGACGCTGCCGAAGCGCGCCGGCTCGAGCCCGCCGTCGGCGAGGTGGCCGGGGCCGTGCACCACCCCGAGGACGCGCAGGTCGACAGCCGCCGCTTCGTGCGGGCGCTGCTGGAGGCGGCACAGCGCGACGGGGCCCGGGTGCGGTGGGGTGTCGCCGTCACGCGGCTGCTGCGCCACGGCGACCGGGTGACCGGGGTGGAGACCCCGGACGGGACGTTCACCGCGGGCCACGTGGTGCTCGCCGCCGGCCTCGGGTCCGCCGGGTTGGCCCGCGGCGCCGGACTCCGGCTGCCGCTGCGCGGCGCGAAGGGGTACGTGCTCGACCTCGACGTCGCCGAGGGCGCCCCGCGGATCCCGGTGACCTTCAAGGAACGCCGGGTCGTCGCCACGCCCTACCCCGACCGGCTGCGGCTGTGCGGCACCCTCGAGCTGGGCAGCGACTCCGCCCCGATGCACGCCGGGCGCGTGCAGGCGATCCGCGACGCCGGGCTGCACGGGCTCCCGGGACTGCGGCCGCGGCGCACCGTGGAGACGTGGGCGGGGCTGCGCCCCAGCACCCCCGACGGGGTCCCGGCGCTGGGGCGCAGCGCCCGCCGTCCCGGCCTCGTGGTGGCCACGGGCCACGGCATGTGGGGCATCGTCCTGGCGCCGATCACCGCCGAGATGGTGGCCCGCGACATCCTGGAGGGCGCACCGGTGCTGGACGAGCCCGCGTTCACCCCGGACCGGTTCTCCGGGCTGCGGCTGCCGGACCTCCCGATCCCATCCTCCGAGGATGACCTCCCGGCCGTCGGCCTTCGTCAGCGTCTCCGCCAGGCCGACGACGGGGGTAGCGCTACTGCTGCGCCGCCCCGAAGTACCCCAGGCGCGCGCTGATCTCCCGGGCCCCGTCCAGGAGGCGCTCGGCGACCTCCGGGAACGACTCCACCGTGAGCCGGTACGACGGACCGGAAACCCCGACGGAGGCGACGACGTCGCCCGCGGCGTTGCGGATCGGCGCGGCGACCGCGTTGAGGCCCACCTCGAACTCCTCGACGGTCGAGGCCCAGCCCTGTTCCCGGGCCTGCTGCAGCTCGACGTCGAGGACGGCGGGGTCGGTGATGGTGGCGGGCGTGTAGCGCTCGAGGACTGCGGCGAGCGCCTCTTTCGTCTCGGTGGGGTCGCCCCAGGTGAGCAGGACCTTCCCGCTCGCCGTGGCGTGCAGGGGGGTGCGCTGACCGATCCAGTTGCGTCCGGTGATCGCCGAGCTGCCGTACTCCTGCAGGATCTTGGTGGCCTCGCCGGTGTCGATGATGGCGAGGTTGACCGTCTCGCCCAGCTCGACGGCGAGGCGTTTGCACACCGGCCGGCTCTCGGTGGGGAGTTCGAGATGCGCCGTGGTGGCGCCCGCGAGCCGCAGGATGCCGCGTCCGAGGTGGTACTTGCCGCGCTCCTCGACCTGTTCGACCAGGTCGCCGTTCTCCAGAGCCATGATCAGCCGGAACGCGGTCGACTTGTGCACGCCGAGCTCGGCGGCGACCTCGGTGACGCCCGCGGTGCCGCGCTCGGCGAGCAGGTACAGGATCGCGATCGCGCGGTCCACCGACTGCACCTGCGACGGGGCTGAGCCCTTGTCGTTCTGCCCTGCACCGTTCGTCACTCTTCGACCATACGGGGGCGAATTCGTCCGCCCGTCGCAGAGGCCTTGACGACGCTGCCCACCGGACTCATTCTGTTGCCTATCACGACAGGCGTTGCGTATTACGGTACGGAGGGGTGAGATGATCCTCGTTGGGCAGCTGGCGGACATCCCGGTCGGGGAGGCCGTGCGCGTCGAGGCAGCGGTGCCGATCGCGGTGTTCAACGTGGACGGCGAGTTGTACGCCGTCGACGACACCTGCACGCACCAGGACGCGTCGCTCGCCGACGGGTGGCTCGAGGGCTGCACGGTCGAGTGCCCGCTGCACGCCTCCTGCTTCGACCTCCGCACCGGGATGCCGTCCGGGCCGCCCGCGAAGACGCCCGTGCGCACCCACCAGGTGGTCGTCGAGGAAGGGCTCGTCTACGTCCGGGTGACCGCGCCCGTCACGGCAGGGGTCTGATGCGCACGGTCGCGATCGTCGGCGGCTCGCTCGCCGGCCTCGGTGCCGCGCGGGCGCTGCGCGACCAACAGTTCGACGGCCGCATCGTCGTGGTGGGGGCGGAGGACCGGCTCCCCTACGACCGCCCGCCGTTGTCGAAGGACTTCCTGGCCGGCGAGGTCGGGCTCGAGGACCTCGCGCTCACCACGGCCGACGACGACGGCCTGGACCTCGACTGGCGGCTGGGCGTCCCGGCCGCCCGGTTGGACCGTGCGGCCGCAGCCGTGGTGCTGGCGTCCGGCGAGGAGATCGGTGCCGACGGGGTCGTGGTCGCCACCGGCGCGCGGGCGCGGCCGTTCCCCGTGGCTCAGCTCGGTGGCGTGCACACCCTGCGCACCGTGGACGACGCGCTCGCCCTCCGCGACGAGCTGCGAGCAGGTGCGCGCCTGGTGGTGATCGGGGCCGGCTTCATCGGCGCCGAGGTCGCGTCGACGGCACGCGCGCTGGGCGTGGACGTCACCGTGATCGAGGCGACCCCGGCGCCGCTGGCCGGGGTGCTGGGGCCCGACCTCGGCGCGGTCTGCGCCGGGCTGCACGGCGAGCACGGCGTCCGGTTGATCTGTGGCGTCGGCGTCACCCGGCTGCTCGGGGACGGGCGGGTGCGCGGGGTGGAGCTGGCCGACGGCCGGGTCGAGCCCGCCGACGCGGTCGTGGTCGGCATCGGCGCGCTGCCCAACGTGGAGTGGCTCGCCGGCTCGGGCGTCGCGGTCGGCCCCGGCGGCGTGCGCACCGACGCCGCGGGAGCGACGAACATCGCCCAGGTCGTGGCGGCCGGGGACTGCACCCTTTCCGACTGCTCCTTCGCCGGCACCGCGCTGCGCCAGGAGCATTGGCACACGCACTGCAGCAGCCCGTCGCCGCCGTGGCGAGCCTGCTCGGGCGGGCGATCGAGACGTCGCGTCCGGTCGCCCCCTACTTCTGGTCGGACCAGTACGGGGCGCGCCTGCAGTTCGCCGGGCACCGCCTGCCCGGCGACGCGGTCGAGGTCCTCGAGGGCGACCTCGAGTCCCGCCGGTTCGTGGCCGGCTACCGGCGCGACGGCGAGCTCGTCGCGGTCTTCGCGATGAACCAGCCGAAGCTCTTCGGCAAGTGGCGCCGGCAGCTCGTGCCCGCCAGGGCGGCCGTCGCCCACCCCTCCTGACCGACCCCCTGATCGACCCGACCACCCACGTTCCGCATCGAGAGGTGTGTTCCGTGTCCGCTCGTACTGCCCTGACCGACCGCAAGGCGCTGCCGGGGAGCCTGATCCCCACCCTCGCCGGCCCCTCTTACACCGATCCCGTGATCTTCGCCGAGGAGCAGGAGAAGATCTTCGAGGCCCGCTGGTTCGCCGCCGCCCGCAGCGCGGAGATCGACGGGACGGGAGCGTTCCGCACCGTCGACGTCGGGCGGGAGAACGTGGTCCTGGTCCGCGGCCGGGACGGGCAGCTGCGGGCGTTCCTCAACGTGTGCCGCCACCGGGGTGCGCGGGTGTGCATGGAGCAGTCCGGGGTGGCGAAGCGCAACCTGCAGTGCGGCTACCACGCCTGGACCTACGGGCTGGACGGCAAGCTGGTCGCGGCGCCGAACCTGACCAAGATGCCCGACATCGACCGCACCGAGTTCGGGTTGGTGGCGGTGCATCTGCGGGAGTGGCTGGGCTACGTGTGGGTGTGTGTGGCCGATGAGCCGCCCTCGTTCGAGGAGACCGTGATCGGGGCGGTCGCCGAGCGGCTCGGCGGGGCGGATGTGATCGACGGGTGGGACATCGACAACCTGGTGGTGGGTCGGCGGGTCCGCTACGAGGTGGCGGCGAACTGGAAGTTGATCATTGAGAACTTCATGGAGTGCTACCACTGCGCGACGATCCATCCGGAGTTGACGGAGGTGTTGCCGGAGTTCGCCGACGGGTATGCGGCGCAGTACTTCGTGGGGCACGGGGCGGCGTTCGCCGAGGAGGCGAAGGGGTTCACGGTGGACGGCTCGGAGGGGCTGACGGTGCTTCCGGGGGTGGACGAGTCGCACGACCGGAAGTACTACGCGATCACGGTGAACCCGCAGGTGTTCATCAACCTGGTGCCGGATCATGTGATCTTCCATCGGATGTACCCGGTGGCGGCGGATCGCACGGTGGTGGAGTGCGACTGGCTGTATCTGCCCGAGGTGGTGGAGGGCGGGAAGGATCTGGATCGGTCGGTGGAGCTGTTCCACCGGGTCAACCAGCAGGACTTCGACGCCTGCGAGCGCTGCCAGCTCGCCGCGTCGTCCAAGGCCTATGCCGAGGGCGGGGTGCTGGTGCCCAGCGAGCACCACATCGGCGAGTTCCACACCTGGGTCACCCGGCAGCTCGCGGGCGCCGGGGAATGAGCGAGTCCCCGTCGCGCTGACCCGGGACCTGCGCCGCGACCCGCTCGTGCGCAGGCCGACCGCAGCGGAACGTCGCCGGTCACCGGGCCGTCGCGCTCAGCGGCGACCTGCGAGGCGCTCGAACAGGCCGATGAGCTCGTCGGCGTGGGCGTCGAACGTGAACCGGTCGCGGACCGCGGCGACCGAGCGCCGGGCGGCGGCCGCCGGCGTGCCATCGGCCAGCTGGGCGGCGACGTCCTCCGCGTCGCTGTAGAGGAGGCCGGCGCCGGTGGCCCGCACCAGCTCGTCGACCGCCACGGTGGACCCCGGGCTCTCCTGCTGGAGCATCGGCAGCCCGGCGGCCATCAGGGTGCCGATCCGGGCCGGGTGGTTGAGGTCGTCCCACGTGGCGCGGCGCAGGTCGCCGCCGTTGTCGCTGCTGATCCGGTGCATCCATCCCGCGTCGTAGCGCGACAGCACCGGCACCCAGCCGCGCTGGTCGACCGCATCGTGCACGTGGACGTGGCCGGGGGCCCGCCTGCGCGCCTCGGCCAGCCACTGCCGCCACGTGCCCTGGGGACCGGGCCCGTCGCTGAGACCGTGGAAGTGGACGTGCACGCCGTAGGCCGCGAGCGTCGCGAGGAAGTCCGGCTCCAGGCCCAGCGGGCGGCCGAGCACGACCGTGTGCACCTCCCCCTCCGTCGTGGACAGCCGGTCGGCCGGTCGCCCCGCGAACCAGTCGGCCTTGGGCAGGCTGCCGTCGAGTACGAGGGTGCGGTCGGGGTCGAGCCCGCCGGGCAGCGCGAGCTCGAACCACGACCGCTCCTCGGGGCTCGACAGCACCACCGCGTCGGCGCCGGTGCACAGCTGCGCGAGCCGGGGCCAGTCGCCGCGCGCGATGCTGCGCTGCGGGGCCTCCTTGTAGTGCCACACGAACGGGACGCCGCGGGCGGCCGCGAGTACGTCGTGCGCGAACCGTACGGCGCGGAAGTTCAGCTGGGCATAGATCACGTCCGGGCGCACGTCCTCCCACCAGGTGGCCGGATCGACGTCCACCACGTGCCCGAACGGCACCGGACCGACGGTTGTCGCGGCCGAGCCCGTCGCAGGTCCAGAGCCCGAACAGGGCGACCCCGCGCTCGGCGAGGGCCAGCACGCGCTCCGGATGGAACGACAGTTCGCCCACGAGCAGCACGCGCAGCGCGTCCGGCGCCACGGGCATCCGCCGCTCCCGGAACCGCTCGTACAGCCCGACCTCGTCCACGAGCCCGCTGTCGCGCGAGTGCAGGCGCAGCGGCCCGGGCACGCGGTAGCGGCTGCGGAACACGTTGATCCCACCGTCGTCGCGCTCACGGATGGCCTTGTGCCGCTGCCCGGGGTGGTCGGTCCAGGTGCAGGTGACCCGGCCGGTGCCCGCGGCCGGGCCGCGCTCGCGCAGGCGCGTGAACAGCAGCCGTTCCAGGTCGTCGGACTCGAGCTCGGCCCGTTCCACCCAGCGGTCCGGGGTGCGCCGGTGCATGACCTGCACCAGCTGCAGCCCGTCCTCCGGCGGTCCATCCCGGCTGGTCGCGCCGTCGTGGTGGCGCACGCCGGACCAGGCCAGCACCCGGGAGGGGACCTCGAGCACGGCGCACAGCGCGGCGAGGTGCTCGGGGTCGTAGAGATCGTCGCATGGCAGGTACGCCACCAGTGGGGCGCGTGCGGTGACCAGGCCGATGTTGAGTGCCGCGCCCAGCCCGCGGTTCGTGGGCACGCGGATCAGCCGGATCCGCGGGTCGGGCCGGAACGGGGCCAGCGCGGCCGCCACGTCGTCGGGCGAGCCGTCGTCGACGACGATCAGCTCCCAGCCGCCGACGGTCTGGGCGAACAGGCTGCTCACCGCCCTCGGCAGGAAGGCGGCCTGCCCGTAGGCCGGCATGAGCACGCTGACGAGCGGGTAGCCGCCGGTATCGACCTCCTCGCCCGCACCGACGGCGACGTGCGCCGCGTCGCGCTCGTGCGGCCTCGGGTCGGGCTCGGTGACTGGCTCTGCTCGCTGCCCGCCTGGCGCGCGCTGCGCTGCGCCCGGCCCGACGTGCGCGTCACGGTGATCACCTACGCCGAGATGCGCCCGCTCGTGGAGCGGCTGCACGGCGCGGACGTGGACCTGCTGCCCTTCCCAGGGCACCCCGCCATTCCCGAGCGGCCCGCCGACCATGCGGGCTGGACGCGGTTCCGGACCGCCGCCGCCGAGCGCCGGTTCGACCTCGCACTGCAGGCCTACGGCGACCGGCCGGGTGCCAACGCCGTGGCCGCCGCGCTCGGCGCGGATCGCGTCGGCGGTTTCGCCCCCACCGGGTGGCGGCCCGAGCGCGACGCGGCGCTGCACCTGCCCTACCCCGTCACCGAGCACGAGGTGTGGCGGCACCTGCGGCTGGTCGAGCACCTCGGGATCGCGCTCCCGCCCGACGCCGCCCGGATGGGCGTGCCGGTGCGTGCCGCCGAACGGGAGCGCCTCGCCGGACTTGCGCGGCGCCACGGACTGCGGCCCGGGGGGTACGCCGTGCTGCATCCGGGGGCGAGTGCGCCGACCCGGCGGTGGCCCGTCGACCGGTTCGCGCGCCTCGGCGACGCGCTGGCCGGGCAGGGGCTGCGGGTCGTCGTCGGCGGAGTGGGCAGCGAGCGCCCGCTGACCGCCCGGCTGCGGCGGCTCACTGGTGCACCATCCTTGTGTCGGTAGCCGCCAGGCTGCTGATGCACCCGAGGTGCCCCTGGGTCACCGCCCTGCTCGCTCGACGCTGCGACGTCCAGCATGAGTTTCGCGGGGCCCGGTGGTTCCCCGGGACGCGCCGACCGTCGACAGGGCTGAGCGCCATCGAGCGCCGATCAGTGAGCGCACTGGCAGTCGCGTCCCGGCACCGAACACAAGGGTGCCTCCCCACTGGGCTAGCAGCGAGGAGGCTGTCATGCA
>NZ_JAHKRK010000119.1 GCF_019396355.1 Pseudonocardia nigra | reverse complement strand
CCAGACCGGGGTGGCCGGCAGGCTCCTCGCGGCGGCCGGCGACCCGACGGACGCCGCGCCTGCGCTCCCGCCATCCCCCGAGGTGCTGCCCGCGGCGACCGCAGCCGAGCAGCAGCAGGCACTGCTGGTCGAGGCCGAGGACGAAAGGCTGCTGTCGATCGTCACCGAGCCGCCACCGCCGACCCCGCGCGAGGTGGGGGCCGAGGGTGCGGTTCCCACCGTGGTGCTCACCGCCCGCCCCGAGCCCTACGACCTCGGCTCGTTGGAGCGGCTGGGGGCGGCGGAGCGCCTTCCCGACGGGAGCTGGCTGCTGAGCCGCTCGGTGGTCGTCATGGACGGGGCACAACTGCGGATCCAGGAGCCCGGCGGCACCCTTCGCCTGGCCAGTGGCCCCGGCGGCTTCACCTCGGTCATCGCGTTCAAGGGGATGCTGACGCTCTCGGGCGGGCCGGACGCCCCGCTGACCGTCACGAGCTGGAATCCCGAGGCCGGCACGGCCGACACCGAGATCGTCGACGGCCGCGCCTACATCCGCGCGGCAGCGGGCGCGCGGATGGAGCTGTCCCAGCTCGCCGTCACCGATCTCGGGTTCTGGAGCGGCCGCACCGGCGGTCTGGCATGGACCGGCAGCTCCAGCCGTACGGCCGGTGGTTCGGCCGCTGCGACCACCGTCCAACGCAGCCATTTCGGGATGTTCCTCAGCAGCGCCGCCGATGTGACCGTCACCGACACCACCCTGCGCGACAACGCCGTGGACGGCCTCCTGCTGCACCGGGAGACGACGGGCTTCGTCGGTGAGCGCGTCACGAGCACCGGCAACGGGCGCCACGGGGTGGCAGTGAGCCCCAGTGCCGAGCGCGTGACCCTCACCGAGGTCACCGCGGCAGGCAATGCGGTCAACGGCATCCGGATCGACGGTTCGCCGCTGGCCGACGGGCCCACGGCGGGCGGCGCGAGCACCGCCCGCGGCGCGGGCTACACGGTGGAGCGCTCGACCGTCAGGGACAACGCCGAGGAAGGCATCGTCGCCGTCGAGACCGGCGAGCTCGTGCTGCGCAGCAACACCGTCGGCGGGAACCGCGACGGCATCGTGCTGCGCGGGCCGGCCGCCGCTCCCGTCGTCACTGACAACAGCGTGGACGCTGCCGAGTTCGGCATCGCGGTGCGCGACGGTGTCCGCGACGCCGACGTCAGCGGGAACCGCGTCGGGACCGCGGTGATAGCCATCCAGGTCGCCGACGCGTCGGCCCGCGTGGAGCGGAACGAGGTCGCCGCCGCGACCCGCTACGGGGTCTCGCTCGTCGGCGAGGTGACCGGGTCATCCGTGGTCGACAATGCCCTGGCCGGCCGCGGCCTGGCCGCAGTGGACCTCAACCGCGTCGGGCTGACCGCCACCGTCCTGGTCAACGGCAACGACGAGACCGGCTGGACGGTGGACGTCGACGACGTGCAGTACTGGATGAACTACGTCGCCGACCATCCCCTGGTGCTGCTCTGGCTGCTCATCCTCGTGCCGCCCATCGCCATCCGCCTGTGGACGACACGGCGCCACCGGGGTGACGGCGAGCTCCAGCACCCGTATCGCGACGTGGCGCTGGGCCCGGCGGTGGGCAGCGACTCCACGGCGACCCAGATGATCCCCACGGTGCGGCGAGCACGGGCGCAGGCACGGCCGGCTTCCCCCGCCGGAGCTGCCCCGGGTGATCCGCCCGTCGCGCCTGCCGATCGGACGGTCGCGCTTCCGGTTACGCGGGTCACCGTGGTGTCCCGGAAGGGAGCTCGCCGATGAACCCGGTCCGGCACGGCCGGCGCCGAGTGGGCGGCAGTGGCGCATGCCTCCTCGCGGCGGTCCTGGTCGCGCTCGCCTCCTGCAGCTCCGGTGTGCAGGAGCCGGCCCCGCCACCAGCCGGGTCGCCGGCGCAGCCCGTCGGCGCGACCGTGTGCGCCCACGAGCCGACCGTCGAGGTCAGCGACGGCTACCAACTGGTCGAGGCGCTCGCCGGTGCCGAACCCGGCACCGTCATCGGCATGGCCCCCGGGACGTACTCCGGGAACTTCGTCGCCACCGCGCAAGGGACGGCGGAGCGCCCCATCGCCCTCTGCGGGACCCGCGACGCCGTGCTCGACGGCGGGGAGGTCGACGGCGACTACGCGCTGCACCTCGACGGCGCCACGCACTGGCAGCTGATCGGCTTCACGGTGAGCGGCGGGCAGAAGGGCGTGATGGTCGACCGCGGGAGCGGAATCCTCATCGAGGGCCTGCTCGTGGAGGGCACCGGGGACGAGGCCGTCCATCTGCGGCAGCACAGCAGCGACAACGTGGTGCGCGGCAACACCATCCGCCGCACCGGGCTGCGCAAGGAGAAGTTCGGCGAGGGCATCTACATCGGCAGCGCCGAGAGCAACTGGTGCGATCAGACCAACTGCGAGCCCGACCGCAGTGATCGCAACGTCATCGAGGGAAACACCATCTCGGAGACGACGTCCGAGTCGGTGGACATCAAGGAGGGCACCACCGGCGGGGTCCTGCGCAACAACAGGTTCTCCGGGGCCGGGATGACCGGAGCCGACTCCTGGGTGGACGTCAAGGGGAACAACTGGACCATCGTCGGAAACGTCGGCGTCGACGCCCCGGAGGACGGGTTCCAGGTCCACGAGATCCTCGACGGCTGGGGCCTACACAACACCTTTGCCGACAACACCGCCACCGTCAACGCCGACGGTTACGCCATCAACATCACCAAGAATCGCGAGCGCAACGAGGTCGCCTGCAGCAACACGGTCAGCGGAGCGGGCAAAGGGCTCAGCACCGTTGACTGCCGCTGACTCCGCTCGTCGCGTCTGACGGAAGGAATTGCCGTGTTCGCACGTC
The DNA here is from genome assembly GCF_019396355.1 of Pseudonocardia nigra. Lineage (GTDB taxonomy): Bacteria > Actinomycetota > Actinomycetes > Mycobacteriales > Pseudonocardiaceae > Pseudonocardia > Pseudonocardia nigra. The sequence continues at coordinate 20,180 of NZ_JAHKRK010000119.1, read as the reverse complement.
GCATCGCTGTGATCGGCACCGGCTACGTCGGCCTCACGACCGGAGCCTGTCTGGCATCCCTCGGCCACCACGTGGTGTGCGCCGACATCGACCCCGCCAAGATCGACCGGCTCAAGCGCGGCGAGGTGGACATCCTCGAGCCGGGCCTGCCCGAGCTCGTCATGGAGGGACAGGCCGCTGGCCGGCTCGAGTTCGTGCTCGGTGCCCGGAACGGGATCGTCCAGCCCGATGCTCCCCCCGTGGAGGTCGTGTTCCTCTGTGTGCCGACGCCGATGGGCGAGGGTGGTGCCGCCGACCTCGCGGCGGTCCAGACGGTCGTGAACGAGGTTCGCCACCTGCTGCCGAGTGGCTGCGTGGTGGTCAACAAGTCCACGGTCCCGGTCGGCACCGCCGAGGCCACCCGCAAGATGCTCGGCCGCCGCGACATCTCGGTGGTGAGCAACCCGGAGTTCCTGCGCGAGGGAAGCGCCGTGCACGATTTCCTCAACCCCGACCGCATCGTGGTCGGCAGCGACGCACAGGACGCCGCCGAGCGGGTCGCTGCGCTGTACTCGAAGCTCGGCGCGCCCACTCAGCTCACCGATGCCGCCAGCGCCGAGATGGTCAAGTACGCGGCGAACTGCTTCCTCGCCATGAAACTGTCCTATGTCAACGCGCTGGCGGACCTGTGCGAGCGGCTCGGCGCGGACGTCATCGAGGTCACCGAGGGCATGGGCTACGACCGCCGGATCGGGCAGACCTTCCTGTCGCCGGGCCCCGGCTGGGGTGGCTCGTGCTTCCCCAAGGACACCCACGCCCTGCTGCAGATCGCCGAGGCGGCCGGGATGGACTTCGACCTCGTCGCCGGGAGCCTGCGCACCAACGTGACCACCCGCGCGCGGGTGGTGGACAAGGTGCGCACCGCCGTGGGCGGCTCGCTCGCCGGAAAGCGGGTCGGTCTGCTCGGCCTGGCGTTCAAGGCAGGCACCGATGACCTGCGCGACTCGCCGGCGCTGGCCGTCGCCGAACTGCTGCGCGCCGAGGGCGCCGAGCTCGTCGGGCACGACCCCGCCTGCGCGAAGGGCGTCCCCGGGGTCACCGACGGGATCGCGGTGACCGACGATCCGATCGACGTTGCGAAGGACACCGAGGCCTTGGTGGTGCTCACCGAATGGCCCCAGTTCCGGAGCCTGGACTGGGCGGCACTCGGCGGCGTCGCGAAGTCCCCGGTCGTGATCGACACCCGTAACCTGCTCGACCCGGACGTGCTGCGCCGGGCCGGGTTCGCCTGGATCGGCTTCGGCCGCAGCTGAACCGCGCCCGGGTCGCTGCCGTTGCGGCGGCGGCCCGGGCTGCCTCACCTCCGGAAGACGACGGTCCTCAGCATCACGAAGTTGATCGCCGTGGCCGTGCCCTGGGCGATGACCCAGGCCAGACTCACCCGGAACGCCATCTGCGGGAGCACGGCGAGCATCAGCGCGTTCATGCCGATGTTGATCACGAACGTGGTGCCGTAGAGCAGCACGAAGCCCGCGAACCGCCCGCGCCCGCCCTCGCTCGCGGCGAACGTGAAGCGCCGGTTGAGCACGTACGCGGTGGTAGTGCCGAGGATGAAGCTGATCGCCTTGGCGGCGTGCACCCACACGTCCAGCGCGAGCAGCCCGTGGTAGGCGCCGAAGTCGACGAGCGCCGACAGCGCCCCGATCGCGACGAACCGGCTCAGCTGCGCCACCAGGCCGAGCCGAGCCGGGGCGGGGTGGGTCGCGGTCACGACGAACAGGGTATCGGCCGAGCAGGACGCGCCACTGGGGAGGCGCTCCAGGAGGCGCGGCGCACCCCGTCCCGGCCGGTGCCCCCGTCGCCGGGGCGCGTGGGCGGAGACGGGCGCGCCCCCGCGGATGCGCCGCCCTGGAGTCGGGAGGCAGGATCGCGGCGTGACGACCGAGACCGATGCCGCCGCCCCCACCGGGGTGCGCGCCCTCGCCGACGACTACGTCCGGCGCCTCGCCGACCTCGACCCCCGGGTCGCGACCTCGCTGGGCACCCATCCCGGCGACGACCGGGTTCCCGACCTCTCCCCCGAGGGCCAGCGCGCCCTCGACGACCTGGCCCGCGACACCCTGGCCGCCCTGTCCGGCGCCGCCGTCGCCGATGACGACGACCGCCGCTGTGCGCGCCTGTTGCGTGAGCGCCTCGAGGCGCACCTGGCCGTCAGCGACGCCGACGAGCACCTGCGGACGATGCGCAACATCTTCGGCCCGCACCAGCAGGTACGGCAGCTGTTCGAACTGATGCCGACGGTCACGCCGGAGGACTGGGCCGTCGTGGCCCGCCGGATGGCCAAGGTTCCGCAGGCCTACGACGGCTACCTCGCCACGCTCGGGGAGGGCTCCCGGCGCGGCCTGTACGCCGCTCCGCGGCAGGTGGAGACGGTCGTCGCGCAGCTCGACGACTGGCTCGGCACCGACGGCGGCTCGTGGTTCCACGCGTTCGTCGCGAAGGCGCCGGACGGGACCGCACCCGCCGTCCGCACCGAGCTCGCCGAGGCGGCTGACGCGGCCGCAGCGGCCGTCGCGGGGCTGCGCGAGCAGCTCGCCGGCGAGTACCTGCCCGCGGCCCAGGGCACGCCGGACGCGGTCGGCGCCGACCGGTACCGGCTCGGGGCCCGCATGAGCACCGGGTCGGACCTCGATCTCGCCGAGGCCTACCTCTGGGGCTGGGAGGAGTTCCGGCGGCTCGACGAGGAGATGCGCCGCGAGGCCCACGCCGTGCTCCCGGGAGCCGACCCCGTCACGGCGATGCGTCACCTCGACGAGAAGGGCGACGCCGTCGAGGCCGTCGAGGAGGTGCGCGCCTGGCTGCAGCAGATGATGGACAGCGCGATCGCCGAGCTCGACGGCACGCACTTCGGCATCGCGACGCCGGTGCGCACCGTGGAGGCGATGATCGCGCCCGCCGGCAGCGCCGCGGCCCCGTACTACACGCGCCCGTCGCTGGACTTCGCCCGCCCGGGCCGCACCTGGCTGCCGACGCTGGGCGAGACCCGGTTCCCCCTCTGGGGCCTGATCAGCACCTGGTACCACGAGGGCGTGCCGGGCCACCACCTGCAGCTCGCGCAGTGGGCGTACCTCGCCGACCGGCTCTCGACTTACCAGACCTCGCTCGGGTCGGTCTCCGGCAACACCGAGGGCTGGGCGCTGTACTCCGAGCGGCTCATGGACGAACTCGGCTACCTGACGCTGCCAGGAGCACGGTTGGGTTACCTCGACGCGCAGCAGATGCGCGCGATCCGCGTCGTGATCGACATCGGCATGCACCTGGGCCTGGAGGTGCCCGCGGACTCGCCGCTGCACGCCGGGCAGAAGTGGACGCCGGAGATCGCCCGTGAGTTCTTCGGGGCGCACTCCGGGCGGCCGGGCCCGTTCCTCGACAGCGAGATCGTGCGCTACCTCGGCTGGCCCGGTCAGGCCATCAGCTACAAGCTCGGGGAGCGGGCCTGGCTGGCCGGGCGCGACGCCGCGAAGGCGGCCCGTGGCGCGGACTTCGACCTGAAGTCCTGGCACGCCGCAGCCCTGTCGCTGGGGAGCCTCGGCCTGGACGACCTGACCGACGAGCTCGCCCGCCTGTAGCCCGCGAGTCGGCACCAACTGGCGCGCGTCGGCACGAAGTGGCGCGCGAGTCGGCACCAACTGGCGCGCGAGTCGGCACAAAGCGGCGGGCGAGTCGGCACGAAGTGGCGGGCGGATGTGCCGGACCGGGCGCTGCCGGCCGCGGCCCGCTCACCGGGATGTGCCGACTCGGACGCCAGGACGTGCCGACTCGCCCGCCGATCCGTGCCGACTCGCGGGGGACGGATCAGAAGTTGCGGCCGGCGAAGCGGTAGCGCCGACGCACCGTGACCGACCCCATCCCGGCCCGGCCGTGCACCACGAAGTGGGGCACGCCGGGCCGCTGGAGCGACGGCACGCTGCTCTTGACGGTGCCCATGCTGGCCACCACGTTGTCGACGTTCGCCGTCGCCTGGTCCGGCACGAGGAGTCGCGCCGAGCCCGCACCCAGGTCGACCTCGATGTCGACGATCTGGTGCGGGATCGTGGTGTCGCAGAAGTCGAGGATCACCGAGCCCATTGCGCTCTGCAGGCGCAGCCGGGGCGGCACGTCCCACTGGCCGCTGCGCCGGATCGTCGACATCCCGGCGCGCAGCACCACGGGCGGCGCGTCGGGGCGGGCGAGGGCGGCCGCCGGTGTGCCCGCCACCTCGGCGCCGGGCAGGTCGGCCAGCGGGGGGCGCAGGTCGGCCTCGTACCGGGCGGCGTAGACGACGGTGAGCCGCTCCTCCAGCTCGGACACCGTGATCCGGCCCTCGGCGAGGGCCTGGTGCAGGCGGGCCGCTGCCCGCTCGCGGTCGGCGTCGGAGATCCGGATGCCCGGGGGGTCCGGCGGCTGCGTGCTCACGCCCGTGAGCGTAGTAGGGAACCGCCGAGTGGCAGGAAAGCCACGTTGCTGCCACTCAACGACAGGAACGTGGCTTTCCTGCCGTTCACTGCCCTGCCACGGTCACCCCCATCGACCGGGCCGTTCCCGCGATCGTGCGCATCGCGGCCTCGACGTCGGCGGTGTTGAGGTCGGGCAGTTTCCGGACGGCGATCGCGCGGAGCGCCTCCCTGGTGAGGGTGCTCCCCGGGTCGTGCCCCGGCCGGGCGGAGCCCTTCGCGTTCAGTGCCCGCTTGATGAGGAAGGACGTCGGTGGGGTCCTGAGCTCGAGGGTGACCGACCGGTCGTCGAACACGGTGACGACCGCGGGGACGACGTCGCCGCGCTGCGGCGCACTCAGCTCGTCGTAGCGGCGCTTGACCTCGATCAGTGCGACGCCGGTCTGGCCGAGCATCTTGCCGAGCTCGGCGACCGGGGTGTTCCCCGCCGTGAGCTGCAACGTCACCTTGTGGATAGCTCTTCTCGGTGGCATGCGGACCAGCGTCGGAGCTCCAGCCGGTGGAGACTCAAACGCGAATCCGGAGGGGGCGTAGCCTGTCGCGGATGTCCGAGACGGCGAGCTTGCGCGGTTGGGGACGTACCGCGCCCACCATCGCGCGCGTGGTGGTCCCCCGGTCCGTGGACGATGTGACCGCCGCCGTCGCGGCGGCCGGCCCGCGGGGGATCATCGCCCGCGGTCTGGGGCGTTCCTACGGGGATCCCGCGCAGAACGCCGGCGGCACGGTGCTCGACATGACCGGCCTCGCCACCGTGCACTCGATCGACGCCGACACGGGCGTGGCGATCGTCGACGGCGGGGTCAGCCTCGACACGCTGATGCGCCGCGCGCTGCCGTTCGGGCTGTGGGTCCCGGTGCTGCCGGGCACCCGGCAGGTCACGATCGGCGGGGCGATCGGCGCTGACGTCCACGGCAAGAACCACCACAGCAAGGGCAGCTTCGGCAGCCACGTCCTCTCCCTGGACCTGGTCACCGCCGACGGCGCGCTGCGCACCCTCACCCCGGACGGCCCGGACGCCGATCTGTTCTGGGCCACCGTCGGCGGCATGGGCCTCACCGGCGTGATCGTGCGCGCGACGATCCAGCTGCACCGCACGGAGTCGGCGTACTTCGTGGTCGACACCGACCGCACGACCGATCTCGACGAGCTGATGGGTCTGCTCACCGACGGCTCCGACGACACCTACGGCTACTCGGCCGCGTGGTTCGACACCACCACAACGGGCGCGCAGCTCGGCCGCGCGGTGCTCACCCGCGGCTCGCTGGCCACGCTCGACGAGCTGCCGCCGAAGCTGCGCCGGGACCCGCTGAGGTTCGAGGCCCCGCAGCTGCTGTCGTTCCCCGACGTCTTCCCCAACGGCCTGGCCAACCGGCTCACGCTGCGCGCGTTCAGCGAGCTCTGGTACCGCAAGGCGCCGAAGCGCCAGCGCGGGTCGATCCAGAACATCACGGCCTTCTACCAGGTGCTGGACCTGTTCGGGGACTGGAACCGCGTCTACGGCTCGCGCGGGTTCCTGCAGTACCAGTTCCTCGTGCCGTTCGGCGAGGAGGCGACGTTCCGCCGGATCGTCGAGAAGATCGCGCAGTCGCCGCACGCGTCCGGACTGAACGTGCTCAAGCGGTTCGGGCAGGGCAACGCGGCGCCGCTGTCGTTCCCGCAGCCGGGTTGGACGATCACGGTGGACTTCCCGGTGAGCCGCGGCCTGCACCGCTTCTGCGACAAGCTCGACGAGCTGGTCCTCGGGGCCGGTGGGCGGCTGTACCTGGCCAAGGAGTCGCGCACCAGCGCGGAGACCTTCCGGCGCGGCTACCCGCGCTTCGAGGAGTGGCGCAAGGTGCGCGATGCCGTCGACCCCGACGGCGTGTTCACGTCCGACATGGCCCGACGGCTGGAGTTGACGAAGTGATCGATGCGCTGGGCAACCCGCAGTCCGTGCTGCTGATGGGCGGCACCTCGGAGATCGGCCTGGCCGTCGTCGAGGCGTTCGCGTCGGACCGGCCGCTGCGCGTGGTGCTGGCCGCCCGCCCGTCGGAGCGGCTGGACGCGGCGAAGGCGCGCCTGGAGACGCTGGGCTGCGCCGTCGAGACCGTGCCGTTCGACGCGAAGGCGCCCGAGACGCACGCCGACGTGGTGCAGAAGGCGTTCGCCGGCGGGGACATCGACGTCGCCGTGGTGGCGTTCGGGCTGCTCGGCGACAACGAGCAGGCGTGGACCGACGTCTCCGCCGCCGTCGAGCTGGCCCAGGTCAACTACACCGCGGCCGTCTCGGTGGGCGTGGCGCTCGCGGAGAAGATGCGGGCGCAGGGTCACGGCTCGATCGTCGCGTTCTCCTCCGTGGCGGGCGAGCGGGCCCGCCGGTCGAACTTCGTCTACGGCTCCACGAAGGCCGGCATGGACGCCTTCTACATCGGCCTGACGGAGGCGTTGCGGCCGTCCGGGGTGGGCGTCGCGGTCGTGCGGCCGGGGTTCGTGCACACGAGGATGACCGCCGGGATGCCGGCCGCCCCGCTGTCCACCACCCCGGAGGCCGTGGCCGCCGTCGCGGTGGACGCGGTGCGCAACCGCCGCGAGCTGGTGTGGGCTCCCGGGCCGCTGCGCCTGGTGATGAGCGTGCTGCGACACCTGCCGCGCGCGGTGTTCCGCCGCCTGCCGGTCTGATCCACCGGGAGCTGCCGGGCGCGAACGTTCGGCAGGGCGGCCGCACCGAGGTATGGCTCCGGTGTCAGTTCCCCGCGTGCAGGTAGCCGCCGCGGACGTACTCCGCCCGCTCGTAGGCGGCCCACATCTCGGCCCGGTGCGCCGGACGGCGGCGCTGAGCGTTGATCAGGGCGGCGGCCAGCGTCGCCGGCCGGAACGGGGACGCGGCGTGCCGCGGCAGCGGCGCAGGCGCGCTGGTGTCGGCCGCCGCGAGGTCGGCAAGCGCCTGCCGCTGCGCGGCGAACCGCGCCACCGTGGGCGGGACGGTCGCCGCGGGCACGCGGCGCGGGCGCAGGCGGGCGACGAGTGCCCGGAGGGCCGCCACCGGGGCCATGGCGCGCATCCGGCTGCGGGCCGGCTCCTCCACCCAGCGGTAGGCGACGGCGGCCACGACCAGGGTCGACAGCACAACCAGCACGCCGACGACGTGCGCGAGGAGCGACTCCAGGCGCAGCCACGCGAACCGGCGCAGCGCCAGCCAGTACACCTCGAAGATCGGGATGTGCACCAGGTAGAGGCTGTAGGAGATGCGCCCGCCGTACACGGCCCACGGGGCCGACAGCACCATCGCCGGGCCGCGGTCGGCCAGCGCCAGCGCGGCGACGAGCAGCGGGAACAGCACGATCACGGCACCGCCGCGGCCGGGCGCCACCAGCTCACCGAGCAGCAGCCCGGCCGCGATCAGCACCGGCACGGCCACGGCGAGCCAGGAGGCCGTCCGCCGCACCCCGCCGGTGCTGCGCAGCCTGCGCACCGCCAGGTACATCAGCACACCGCCGCCGAAGCCGCACAGGATCCGGACCAGCCAGCTCCACGGGTAGTACGGGCTGCCGGTGCTCAGGTACGCCCACGCGATGGGCGTCATCAGCGCGAGCGCGGCCGCGCCCAGCACGGCGATCGGGAGGTTGCGCAGCCGGAAGAAGACGAGCGCGGCCACCGGGAACAGCAGGTAGGCGAGCCACTCGGCGCTGATCGACCAGGTGGGGCCCACCCAGGAGGCACCGTCGAGGAAGGGGTCGTCCCACAGCTGCACCAGGAACAGCTGCTGGACGTACTGCCCGGCGTCGACGCCCGGCTGCACGGCCTGGAACGCGATCTCCGGGTCGGACCCGAACACCAGGCGCGCCACGAGCCAGAGCCCGAACAGGTGGAACACCAGCGCGTACACCGGCCACATCCGGCAGACGCGCGCCCACAGGAAGCGGGCGGTGGCGCCCGCGCGGAACGCGGGCCCGAGCTGGTCGAGGTAGGTGTGGGCGATGACGAACCCGCTCAGGACGAAGAACAGGTCGACGCCGAGGGCGCCGGAGGTGATCAGCGGTCCCAGTACGCCGACGGCCTCCGCGACCCCGGGCAGCGGCGTGAAGTGGAAGTGGAACAGGACGACCCACACTGCGGCGACGATCCGCAGCCCGGTCAGGCCCCGGAATTCCCCGGAGGTCGCGGCTTGATGACCGGATGGAGTGGTCCGTGCGCGCAGTGCCGTCACGCTGGGGCCAACGATTGCTCCGACAACAGCGGTGCGAGTGACACCCGGAACGTACCGGGATGGCCTCTGTCGTCACGGCACGCTCATGGGTGCTTCGGCCGATCGGGTGGGCGGGACGGGGGTACCGGCGGGTCCGCGCCCCCGTCCCCGGCCACGTTCCGCTACCAGCGGTCCAGGTGCAGCACGGTCTCGAGCGGCTCCCGGGGTGCGGGCTTGAACGTCTCGCCGGTGAAGTACGCGGTGGGCAGCAGCACGCCCTGCCGCACCTGCGGCGGGATCCCGAGGAGCTCGTTGATCTCCTTCTCGTAGCGCAGGTGCAACGTCGTCCACGCGCTGCCGAGCCCGCGGGCACGGGCGGCGAGCTGGAAGCTCCACGCCGCCGGGAGCAGCGAGCCCCACAGCCCGGCCTGGTTGCCGGCGGGCAGCTCCTCGCCCGCCGTGATGCAGGCGATGACGAGCACCGGCACCCGGCCCATCACCGCGGCGAGGTGGTCGGCCGACCCCGCCACCCGCGCCTGGGTGGCCTGCCGCTCCGCGCTGCCGGTGGCCGCCCGGCCGGCGTAGCCCGCGGAGCTGCGGTACTCCGCGAACGACTGGCGGTAGTACTCGCCGATCTGCTCCCGCAGCTGCGGGTCGGTGACGACCATCCAGTGCCAGCCCTGCTGGTTGCTGCCCGAGGGCGCCTGCAGGGCCACCTCGAGGCACTCGCGGATCAGCTCGATCGGGACCGGCCGCTCCAGGTCGAGGCGCTTGCGCACGGAGCGAGTGGTGGTGAGCAGCTCGTCGGGGCCGAGAGGAAGGGTCATGGCCCGATCATGCCTTGGCCACCGGCGGCCTACGCTGTTCCGACATGTCGACGACCGACGAGGTGACTGTCGTGCCCCGCCGATCGGTGTCTCCCGCTCCGCGGCCTCCGCGCTCCCGTACCGCCACGGCCCTGGGCTTCATTGCGGCCGTGCTGGCGATCGCGTTCCCGTTCATGCCGGTGCAGCAGGACACCGCCGAGCTGCACTGGCCCGGCGCGGCACGCGGGACCGACCCGGTGACCGCTCCGCTCGTCGCGCTTCGCCCGCTGGAGCTGACCGCGGACGTCGCCTGTACAGCGCTGCGCGACCTCGACGCGCGCATCGGACCGCCCGCGGTCGTCCTGTCCACGACTTCCCCTGCTGCTCCGGCCGGCCCGGCAGTCGGCCTCACCGTCACCGTCGCGGACGGCCGGCTCGCCCTCGTGAACCGGGGTGTCGAGCTCGCGGTGGTCCCGCTGGCCGCAGGTGCGTGCGACCTGGGGATCACGTCCACCGCCACCCGGACCGAGGTGCGGCTGGGCGGCAATGTCGTCGCCGCGGCCGACAGCGACATCCGGCCGCAGGTCGTCAGCCTGTACTCCGACCTCGACGACGACCGTGACGACCTGGCGGACACAGCGGTGCGGATCCGGGTCGACAACCGGTTCGACAGCACCGTCTCCGTCCTGAAGGGGGTCGTCGGAGCAGCCGCGGTGCTCGCACTGCTCTGCTGCCTGCTGGCGCTGAACCGGACGGACGCTGTCTACGGCAGGCTGCCGGCAAAGGCACGCTGCGCTCGCCGCCGGGACGTGGCGCGCGATGCCATTGTGGCGGCTGTACTCGTCGTGTGGACGGGCGTGGGGGCCATGACCGCCGACGACGGCTACATACTCACGATGGTTCGGGCCGCCGAGTCCGCGGGCTGGGTCGGCAACTACTACCGCTGGTTCGACGTGCCGGAGGCACCGTTCGGCTGGTTCTACGAGCTGTACGGGTTGTGGGTGCAGCTCGGCGAGGCCGTGCTGTGGCTGCGCCTGCCCGCGCTCGTCATGGCCCTCGCGAGCTGGTGGCTGCTCAGCCGGCATCTGCTCCCCCGGCTCGGCACGGGTGTGCGGCGCAGCCGGGCGGCGGGATGGGCGGCTGCCGCGCTCTTCCTGTGTTTCTGGCTGCCGTTCGGCAACGGGCTACGTCCGGAGCCCGTGGTGGTGCTGGGGGCCCTGCTGGCGACGTGCGGCCTGGAGCACGGGCTGGCCACGCGCAGGCTGACGCCGATCGCGCTCGGCCTCGTCGCTGCGGCGCACGCCGTCGCCGCGACCCCGACCGGGCTGCTCGCCGCCGCCCCGTTCCTCGCCGGTCTCCGGCCGCTGCTGCGGCTGCTGCGGGCCCGTGCGGCAGCGACCGGCTGGACACCGACGCTGGCCCCGCTCGCCGGAGCCGGCGTGATCGTGCTGGTGGCCGTCTTCGCCGACCAGACGTGGGCGACCGTGGCCGAGGCGACCCGGGTTCGCACCGAGATCGGGCCCTACGTCCCGTGGTACGGGGAGCTGTACCGCTACTCCCTGCTGTTCAGCCCGAGCCCGGACGGATCGCTGGTGAGGCGGTTCCCCGTGCTGGTGCTCGTCCTGTGCGCGGCGGTGGCCGCGGTCGTGCTCGCCCGTCGCGGGCGGATCCCCGGGGTGGCCTCCGGTCCCGCCCGCCGCGTCCTGGGCAGCGTCGTGCTCGGGTTCGGCGTCCTCGCCCTCACCCCGACCAAGTGGACCCACCACTTCGGTGCCTTCGCCGGACTGGGTGCCGCGGTCGCGGCGCTGGCCGTCGTCGCCACGGGCACGGCCGTGCTCCGGGCCCGGCGCAACCGGCTGCTGGCGGGCTCGGCCCTGCTCGGCGTGTCCGCCTTCGCGTTCACCGCGACGAACAGCTGGTGGTACGTCTCGAACTGGGGCGTGCCGTGGTTCGACCGGCCACCGGGCATCGGGGGCGTCACCGCGTCATCGGCGTTCCTGGCCGGGGCGGGTGTGCTGCTGGTCCTCGCGGTCGTCGAGCACGTACGCGCACCGATCCGTGCCGGCGGGAGGCAGGCCCGTGCGATCAGGGGAACCGCACTGTCCGGAGGAACGCTCGCCGTGCTCTGCGGGATGGTCGTGCTCCTGGAGGTCACCTCGCAGGTCAAGGCCGTGCAGAAGCAGGCGGGGAGCTACTCGCTGGCCGCGGATGCACTCGGCGATCCTGCAGGTTGTGGCCTGTCGGCCCACGTGCGCATCGAGACCGACCCTGCCGCGGGAACGCTCTCGCCGGTGCCCGGGGAGCCCCCCGTGCTCGACGGGTTCGTGGAGGGCGCGGTGCCCGCGTCCGGCCCGGGTTCCGCCGAGGACGTCACGGGCACCGGTGCCGTCGATCCCGCCGTCTCCGCCTCCGGCCCTGGCGTCGGACCGGTGCTGAGCAGCTACCGTCCTGATGGCGGCACCGGCGGACTGGTGACCGGCTGGTACGCGCTGCCGGCGGCCGCTCTGCGCGACGCCCCACTCGTCATCGGGGTGGCCGGGCAGATCGGGGGCGGCACGTCGGTGGCGATCGAGCTGGGCCGGACGACCGGCGGTGGTGTGGACGTCCTCGATCGGCTGGGCATCACCGCTGGCGCGACGATCACCGCTGCTGCGGACCCGACGGGCACCGCCGCATCCGGGCGCGGTTGGCGCGACGTCCGCTTCGACCTGCGCGACCGCTCCGAGACCGACGTGGTGCGGGTGGTGGCTTCCGACGACGTCGTCGTCCCGACCGGCTGGGTGGCCGTCACCCCGCCCCGCGTGCCGCGGCTGACCCCGCTGCTCGACCTCGTCGGCACCGCCCCCGGATACCTCGACTGGCCCGTCGCGCTCCCGCATCCCTGCCTGCGCCCGTTCGACATCACCGACGGCATCGCCGAACTGCCTCGCTATCGGGTGCTCGCCGACCCGCAGCAGCGCGGCGTCGGCGAGGACTGGTCGGCGGCGGCATCGGCCGGCCCACTGGCGTGGCTCACCGTCGTCGCCGAGCAGCGCGTCGTCCCGACCTACCTCGACGGCGAGTGGGGCCGCGACTGGGGGCAGCTGCGGCTGATCGAGCCGTATGTCCGCGCGGCGTCACCGGACCTGCGCATCGCCGCGGAGCTGGTGTGGGGCTGGAGCGAGGCGGCACCGATCGGGGAGCCGCCCGCGGGGACTGCTGTGGGCGGCCGGTGAGGGGAGCAGCCTCGGAGGCTAACGCTCCGACTTCTCGATCACGAATACGCCCGACTCGCCCGCGCCGGGTCGCAGGAACAGCCGTCCGGCCAGAAACTGCACTAGCGATGGGACAGCGTGCTGCAGTGCGTCGAGCAATTTTGGAAGCTTGCTGTAGGGCACGTTCCACAGACCATCGCTGCCCTCCCGCACCAGCCTGAACCCAGCATCGGCAAGGAACGCGCGCCACTCGGCGTGCGACTTGAGGTTGATGTGTGTGGGGTCCAGGTAGCCGGTCCAACTTTCCCCTGCAAGCGCCCGTGCGCGCCCGGCTGGGTCCGGCACGACCACGAGCGCCCGCCCGCCCGGAACGAGCACCCGCTTCCAGCAGGCCAGCACCTCGGTGACGGTCGCATCGTCGATGTGCTCGAGCACGTGAATCGCGGTGAGGCCGCGGAACGTTGCGTCCGGGATCTCGTCGAGCGCGGTATACACGACGCAGCCGGGGGCAGTGCCACGAGCCATCGCTGCCGAGTACGGGGATATCTCGAAGCCCGCAGCCCGATCGTGCTCGCCGAGCCTGCGCAGCAGGTGCCCCGTGCCGCAGCCGAAGTCGAGGTAGGGCCCGGGGCCGACGTACCGGCGCACCATCCGCACGTACCAGCGCAGGGCCGGGCGGTCGCCCGCCTGCCCGTTGCCGTCGTAGTAGTCGGCGTCGTAGTGGTCCGGCTCGCCCCGGACCGGGTCGAACTCAACGCGGTCGGGCTCCGTCGTCATTTCGCGCTCCCCTGGTGGTGGACGGCCTTGTCGAGCAGGACTTCGTAGCCGTCGAGCACGGCCGCGACCGAGAACGCCTCGTGGGCGCGCGCCGCACCGGCCTCGCGATCCGGCGGGTCGGCTTGCATCGCCTGCAGGGCGCGCGTGATCGCGCCGGCGTCGGCGTGCGGGACGACGCGGCCGAAGCCGGTCTGCGCCACCGGCTGGCGAACCCCGGGGATGTCGCTCGACAGCACCGGGACGCCCGCGAGCATCGCGACGGCCTGCACGATCCCGAACGCCTCGAAGGCGTTGACCGAGGGCAGCGTGAAAACGTCGAGCGAGGCGTAGAAGTCCCCGATCCGCTCCTCCGGCACGAAGCCCATGAGCCGGATCCGGTCGTCGTCTCCGATCGCCGCGCGCACCTGTTCAATCGCGCTGCCGCCGGCGACGTGGGTGAAGTCGCCGCCGATGAGCAACCGCGCGTCCGGGTCGGGCAGCGCCCGGAAACCGCGGACGAGGTACTCCAGGCCCTTCTCGCGCACGATCCGGCCGAGGAAGCCGACGTGCAGCCCGTCGGTCTCCCGATAGGTGGGCCTGCCGGGCGGGGACGGCGGGCACGGCGGGGGCACCACCGCCATCGAGGGCTCGATGGCGGACCACATCCGGCTGTGCCGCGCGTAGTCCTCGCTGGTGACGGCGACCACCGCGGACCGCCTCATGGCCGCGCGGTTCGAGGCGTCGACCACCAGCCGCTGCGCGGTGTTGACCAGGCCGGGCGGCAGCGTCACGTCGCAGTGGTAGGTGGACACCAGCGGCGTGTGCATACCGGCCGCGATCGCGCCCGCCTCGAGCATTGGCAGCTGCAGGGCGCCGACCTTCGCGCGCTCGATCGTGGCCCGCGCCAGCCGCACGAACTCCGGGCTGACCACGCCGCGGCCGAGCCGCAGCAGCACCGGGGCCCGCAGCACGCGCACCCCGTTGATCTCCTCCTTCAGCGGGAGGGACGGGTCGAACCGGCTGGTCACCACCATGACGCGCCGACCGCGGGCAGCGAGACCCTCGGCGATGTCGCGGGCCATGTTCGTGAGGCCTGAGACGTAGGGCGCGTAGTAGGTGAGGGCGACGACGAGATCATCACCGCCGCGGCAGACGTCGGGACGGGGGGCTTCAGACGACACTCTGCAACTCTCGCTCCTGTCGTTGGGTGAGCACCAGCACGGTGCCCACCAGCCATCCGACCACCGAGCCGAGCAGGAACGCGAGCTCGGCACGTAGCAACAGGTCGGGGACCACGGCCAGCACCACGGCGGCCACCACCAGCCCCGACAGCCAGCTCCACGCGACCAGCCGGTGCCGCACGGAGGCGACCAGCACCTGGGTCACGAGCACCAGCCCGATGTAGGCGGCGACGCCCACCGCGAGCAGCGCCACGTGGCCGCCGGGGAGGACGTACTCCGCACCGAAGATCAGCCCGACCAGCCACGGCCCGGCGAGGTAGCCCAGCACGAGCGCGGCGACGGCGAGGCCCACCAGCCCCAGCGACAGCAGCCGCACCACCCGCACTAGCGCCACCCGGTTACCGGTGTGCAGTGCCCCGGTGAACATCGGCAGCAGCGCGGTCTGCAGCGGCACCACGAGGAACAGCGGCACCCGGCTGAGGGTGAACACCGCGAGGAGCTGCCCGGCCCGGGTGGTATCGGCCGCGCTCTCGGCGAGCACCGGCACCAGCACCGGGGGGCCGTTGAGCAGCAGCTGCGCGCACAGGGAGCCGAGCAGCAGCGGCGCGACGGCAGACCAAACCGCGCGCGGCCCGAGCCACCCGGCCGCGGGGTCCGGCTCGGTGGCGGCGCGCGTGCGGCGGCGCAGCAGCGACAGCAGCTGCGGGGCGTGCGCCAGGCCGATGGCACCGACCAAGGTCCAGGCGAAGGCAGGGCTGCCGGGATCAATGACGAACGCGGCCACGAGCGCGGCGAGCACCACGCGGAGCCCGGAGTCGAAGAACATGATCGCGGCGTGCCGGCCCATGCGGTCCATTCCGATGAGGGCGCCGCGCACGACGAACTGGCCGGCCGAGACCAGGGCGAGCACACCCATCGCCACCACCGTCACGGCGTGCCCGCCGAACGCCTCGGACAGCAGCGGCCACCCCAGCGCGATCACCGCAAGCTGGGCGACGGCCATGGCGGCCGCGGTCAGCAGCGCGGCCTTGAGCACACCGAGCGGGCGCCCCGGGGTCTGCAGCAGCCGCGCGGTCTCCTGCTCGATGGACAGGAACATCCCGAAGCCCGCGACCTGGGCGAGCGACCAGAACGCCCCGAAGTAGGCGTACTCGGCGGCGGGCAGGCTCCGCGCGACGATCGCCAGGTACCCGTTGATGAGCAGCCCGGATGCCACGATGCCCAGGCCGACGAGCCCGAGCGATCGCGTTCGCGAGCCGGGGGTGCCAGCCAGGACTCAGACCTCCAGGGACGATCTCTCCAGACCCTGCAATTATGCAGTCGCCGCCCGCTACCGGCCGGGGCGGGCTCGTCAGCCGCGCACTACGCCTTCCCGTGCACCACGTACAGATGGCTGCGCCACCGCGGGCCGGCGCTCGCGTCCTCCTCGATCGAGACTGTGACCCCGCCGCACTCCGCCACCAGCCGCGTGACGGCGGCCGCGGGCGTGGCGTGCATCTGCATGCCGCGGCGGAGCCGGTTCAGCACCGGCGCCGGGAGCAGCGCCACCGCGCGGCCCGCCGGGCCGGACGCGGGCTCGGCGGGCAGCTGGAAGACCACCAACCCGCCGGGAGTGACCACCCGCAGGAACTCGCGGACGTAGCCGTGGGCCAACTCGGCGGGCATGTGCTGCAACACCCGGCAGCTGTAGACGAGGTCGACGGTGCCGGTGGCCACCGCCTCCAGGTTCGGGCCGGGGTTGTGGAGAAACTCGCAACGGGCGTCATCGACGAGCGTCCGCGCGGTGGCCAGCATCGTCGGCGAGACGTCCACGCCCAGGACGCGGGCGAACCCGGCGTGCGCGAGCGCCGCGCTCAGCCGCCCGGGCCCGCAGCCGAAGTCCAGCGCCGTTCCGAGGGTCGGGGTGAGGCCCCGCCGGTCCAGCAGGGCGAGCACGTCGGCGATCTCCGCGCGGCCGGTGGCGAGGAAGTCGGCGGACTCCCAGCGGCCGCCCCGGCCGCGGTCGGTGAGCGCTGCCCACAGGGGATCGGTCTCCCCGAGCTCGGTCCAACGTCCCGCCACTTCCGTCAACCTGCTGGTCATGCGGGACCGTAACGCCCCGAAGTCGCCCTTAGGCGGAACGTGGCCAGCGAGCCCCTGCACGTCCGTGTGGTCCTGCTGGAAGCATGGGCGACCGTGACTGACGTGTCCCAGGCCGTCCGCGACGACGCCGAGCTGCCCCCGGGCGACGACGCCGACCGTGCCGGGGGCAATGGCTCGGCCTCGGGCGAGCCGACAGGAGGCGGCCCCGCAGGGGGTAGCTCCGCGCGGGGTGGCGGCCCCCGGCGCCGGGGCGTGGCCCTGCTCGCCGGCCTCGCCGCGCTGGTGGCCGTGGTCTGTGCCGGGCTGCTGCCGTTCGCGCCCGTCTCGGTCAACGAACCCACGGTGAGCTGGCCGCGCGACCCGGCACGTCCGGAGTCGACGCTGCTGAACCTCACCGCGTACCGCCCCCTCGCGATAGACGTACGGTTCACCTGCGACGCCGCCCGGCTCGCGGAGCCCGCGGGCGGGGTGGTCGTGTCGACGACGCTGCCGGAGTCGCCGCTCCCGCTCGGGCTGCGCGCCACGGTGGCGGGCGGGGTCCTGGAGATCCGCGCGCAAGGCGAGGTGCTGCTGACCGAGCCGCTCGGGCCCGGCCCGTGCGAGTACCGGATCAGCGGCGAGAGCCGGGGCCTGCCCACGCTGCTCGCGAAGCCGACCGACCCCAACGACCCCGCCCAGCCCGACCCGGCTGACTTCGCCGCGCCGGACAACGCCGAGCTGGTGGTCACCCGCGACGGCGCCGAGCTCCTGCGCGCACCGCTGCAGCAGCTCCCGGACGTCGATGTGCTCGCCACGTCGCTGACGACCCTGCCCACCCCGGGTGGCCTTGCGGTGTCACTGCGGGTGGACGACGAGTTCACCAGCAGCCCGACCCCGCTGAAGGCCCTGCTGATCGGGATGGTGCTCGCGGGGCTCGTGGCCACGGCCGTGCTGCTCGGGCTGCTCGACCGCGGCGTCGCGAGCGCGGCCCGGCGACTGCGCCCCGGCCTGCCCCGGGTGGTCGACGTCGTCATCCCGGCGGCGGTGGTGTTCTGGATGTTCGTGGCCCCGGCCACGGACGACGACGGCTACTACGCGGCGATGGCGCGCAACTCGGCCCTGTCGGGCGAGGTCGGCAACTACTACCAGCTCTACGACCAGAACTTCACGCCCTTCACCTGGTTCTACCAGGCGCTGGGCTGGTGGCAGCAGCTCGCCGGGGACGCCCCAGTGATGCAGCGGATCCCGGCCGCGGTGTTCGGCGTGCTCACCTGGCTGGTGCTGCGCCGGTTCGCGGCCGTGGCGGTCGCCGAGTGGACGCGGGTCGAGCCGGAGCAGGCCGGGTGGGCACAGCGCAACCCGCGCACCGTGGCCGCCGTGACCCACGCCGTGCTGGCCGTCGTGTTCCTGTCCTGGTGGATCCCGCAGGACATGGGGGTGCGCCCGGAGACCGTCGTGGCGCTGTGCGGTGCCGCGGCGATGCTCGCCGTGCTCACCGCGGCGCGCTCCCGCCGCCTCGTCCTCGCCTGGCTGGCTTTCGCGCTGGCCGGGATCGGGTTCGCCGCCCACCCCACCGGCTTCACGCTGTTCGCCCCGCTGCTCGCCGGGCTCCCGCTGCTCGTGCCGCTGGTGCGCGTGCCGGGCGACGTCACCGCGACGGCGGTGCGGACCGTCGCCGTGCTGTCCGGCGGCATGGTGGCCCCGCTCGTGGCCTTCGCCGACGGGGCGCTGCGCGACTTCGTCCGTGGCCAGACGCTGTTCCTCGCCATCCAGGCGCAGGAGAGCTGGACCAGCGAGTTCCAGCGCTGGGCCTGGCTGCTCAGCCAGATCCCGATGGGCAACTTCGCCAAGCGCGCCGCCGTGCTGCTGTGCGTGGCGTCGCTCGTCTGGTTCGCGGTGCTGGCGGTTGCCGCGCGGATGCGGACGGTGCCGCTGCCGACGCCGCTGTGGCTGGCCGGCTCCACCACCGCGCTCGCCGTCGCCTCACTGTGGATCACCCCGTCGAAGTGGACGCACCACTTCGGCGCGGTGGCGGGAGTCGGTTCGGCCTTCCTCGCGCTGTTCCTGGTGACGGCCGTGCCGCTGACCCGCCGGGTGCTGCGCGGGTCGCCGCTGCCGGTCGGCGTGCTCGCCGCCGCGGCGGTCTCGGCCGTGGTGCTGATCTCGCTGGCCTGGCACGGCCCCAACCAGTGGCCCTACGCCTGGTTCGGCGGCACCCGCCGCCCGAATCTGCCTCCCGCGGTGAAGGGCGTCGACCTCAACAGCCTGCCCCTGTGGGTGCTGCTGCTCGCGGTCACCGCCGCTGCGCTGGTGCTGCTGGCCCGCAGGCGCGGCGGGGGTCGCGGCCCGGACCTGCGCCTGCAGCTGCTGCGGGCCGTGCCGGTGGTGATGGTGCTGTCACTCGCGGCGACCACCACCTACGTGGTCGGCACGTTCGGGGCGGCGGCGGTGCAGGGCGTGCCGCGCGAGGCGGTGTGGGGCACGGCCCTCGCCGACCCCACCGCGCAGGAGTGCGCCGCGGCCGGCGTCGTGCAGGTGCTCGACCCGGGCACCGCGCAGCCGCTGCCCGTCGCCGCGGGCCTGCCCGCCCCGCCGCCCGCCACCGGCTTCGTCCCGGACGGCTACGCCGTGGGCCAGCAGCCACAGGGCAACGCCACCGACCGGGCGTGGGGCAGCCTCGTCGCGTTCGACGGCAACAGCGCCGAGCGCAGCACCGGGGAGATGACCACCCAGTGGTTCGCGCTCCCGCCCGCCCTCCCCGACGGCGCGGCGGTCACCGTGCTGGCCGCCGGGACGCTGGGCGACGGCAACTCGCTCAGCGCCGTCTACGGCAGCCGCACCGGGAGCGGGGTCACCCCGCTCGCCGCGCCGGAGCCGCTCACCGACAGCGCCCGCAGCGCCGCGTGGCGGACCTTCCGGCTGGACCCGCCGCCCGGCGCCGACGTGGTGCGGCTCGAGGCAGTCGACGTCACCGGCGCCATCCACGGCTGGCTGGGGTTCACCGCGCCCGCGGTGCAGCGCCCGGTCACCCTGGAGCAGCTCATCCCCGACGCCGCGCCGGTGGCGCTCGCGTGGCCGCTCGCGTTCGCCTACCCCTGTCAGCGGCAGCCGCGGATCGTCGACGGCATCACCGAGCCGCCCGCCTACGCCGTGCTGTGGGGCGACAGGGCCTTGTCCGGGCTGAACGACGGCGCCTGGCAGCCGTTCCGCGGCGGGGCGTTCGGCCAGGTGCCGCGCAGCCAGTCGGTGCAGCAGCTGGCCGTCGTCCCGGGCGTCGACCCCTACATCGAGGTGTACGTGCTGGGCACCGACCTGGCGCGGGCCGCCTACACCGTCACCGAGACCCGCCGGACGGTCGGCGGCGCCTCGACGGCGACGGACACCGGACCGGGGACAGGGGAGGAGTAGCCCGTCACTCCCACTAGAGCGTGTCCCTTGGATCATGGGACGGGGTCGCGGAGCCAGATCCTGATCGAGGCGACGTCGATGGTTCCGCGGAACATGTAGTCGCGCTTGTCGTAGCGGGTGGCGACCGCGCGGTGGCC
>NZ_JAHKRK010000118.1 GCF_019396355.1 Pseudonocardia nigra | reverse complement strand
GGGCGACTCGCGGGTGTTTCCGCGAGTCGCCCGATTCCGACACGCGACTCGCCCGATTCGGACACGCGAGTCGCCCGATTCCGACACGCGAGTCGCCCGATTCCGACACGCGAGTCGCCCGGTGGCGGTCAGCGCGTGAAGTGGTCCCAGCCCGCCGGGCCGCCCTCGTACGCCCGGCCGTCCACCAGCACGGCGGGCTCGCCGTCGCGCACCTCGCCGATCGTCGTCCACCCCTCGGGCGGCGGACCGGGGAACGTCGCGGCCAACGCGTGGTCCTCGCCGCCGGTGAGCAACCAGTGCAGCGGATCGATCCCGAGCGCCGCACCGACGTCGACGAGCCGGGCTGGCACCTCGAAGGCCCCGCTGCGCACGTCGATCACCACGCCGGACGCGCGCGCGACGTGCCCGAGGTCGGCGAGCAGCCCGTCCGACACGTCGATCATCGCGCTGGCCCCGGCGAGCGCCGCCTGCGGCCCGGCGGCGTAGGGCGGCTCGGGCATCCGGTGCGCGCCCACGACCGCTGCGGGCGAGCGGAAGCCGCGCGCGAGCACGGCCCAGCCCGCGGCCGCCCAACCGACCCGCCCGCACAACGCGACGACATCGCCCCGGCGCGCCCCCGCGCGCGTCACGGCGGGCCGGCCGTCCAGCGAGCCGAGCGCGGTCACGGACAGCACGAGCGTGGACGCCGAGGTGACGTCGCCGCCGACCAGCCCCACACCGACCGCGCCCGCCTCCTTCCACAGCCCGTCGGTCAGCCCGGTCAGGACCTCGACGGGGGTGTCCGGCGGGCAGGCCAGCCCGACGAGCAGCGCGGTCGGCACCGCACCCATCGCGGCGACGTCGGCGAGGTTGGCCGCTGCCGCCTTGCGCCCGACCTGCTCCGGCCCCGACCAGTCGAGGCGGAAGTGCACGCCCTCGACGAGCACGTCGGTGCACGCGACCACCCGCCCGTCGGGCGCGGCGACCACCGCGGCGTCGTCACCGGGCCCCAGCAGGGTCGCGGCGGGCTGCCGGCGCCCGGCCGTCACCCGGGCGATCAGACCGAACTCGCCGACCTCCCGAAGTGTGTTCTCCGCCTCGGGAGAGTCACTCGGGGGCGGTAGCGATGTGGGCAACGGGGCCACCTCCGGTACGTTCGGCTTCCGACTTTCCTACCCCGGAGAGCTCGACCGACGTGGAAGGGGCATGCCGTGGTTCAGGCCTACATCCTGGTCCAGACGGAGGTCGGCAAGGCCGCCGCCGTCGCCGCTGAGATCTCCGGCATCACCGGGGTCGTCTCGGCGGAGGACGTCACCGGCCCGTACGACGTGATCGTGCGCGCCCAGGCCGACGATGTCGATGCACTCGGCCAGCTCGTCGTCGCCCGCGTCCAGGGTGTCAGCGGGATCACCCGGACGCTGACCTGCCCGGTGGTCCACCTCTCCTGAGGGGCGGCATCCTGGTGCCGTGAGTGCTTCACTGCGGAACCGGCTGTCGCCGCCGGTGCTGATCGCGATCGCGCTCCCGCTGCTGCTCGCCGTGGCGGTGGCCGCGATCGCGATCACCGCACGCGTCCGCGGCGTCGGTGATCCCGCGCCGCCGGACACGCGCCCGCTGCCGGTGGCACCCATCGACTCCCCGGCCGCGGACGGCCCCGAGTGCAATGCCCTGCTGGCCGCGCTCCCGGCCGAGCTCCCCGCCGACGACGCGCCGCTGGCCACCCGGCCGCTGGCCGAGCCCGTGCAGCCCGGCGTGCGCGCGTGGGCGGCCTCGCCGCGGCCGGCCGTGCTCCGCTGCGGGCTCCCCCGCCCCGCAGAGCTGACGCCCACCTCGGCGCTGCTCGAGATCAACGGCGTGCGGTGGCTCGAGCTCGACGACGGCGTGCCCGACCCGGTCGTGGTCACCTACATCGCCGTGGACCGGCCCGTCTACGTCGCACTGACGACGCCCACGACCGCCGGGAGCGGACCGCTCCAGCTGGTGTCCGACGTCGTCCGCACCACCCTGCCCGCCACCGAGGTCGCGGTCCGCTGACCGTCGGCGCGGGCGGTGCTGTCCGTTCGCTGCGCAAGCTCCGCTCGGCACCGCCTGTTCGCTGCGCAAGCTCCGCTCGGCGCTGTCAGTAAAGTCTGTGGACATGGTGACCATGTCCCGAGCGATCGAGGACTACCTCAAGGCGATCTACCACCTGGCCCATCGGGGCGAGGCGGTCACCACCGGCGTGCTGGCCCACGAGCTCGGGGTGTCCGCGCCCTCGGTGTCGGCGATGGTCAAGCGCCTCGAGGACGGCCACCTCCTCGACCGGCCCGACAGCCGCTCGCTGCGGCTCACCGACTCGGGCGAGCGGGCCGCGCTGCGGGTGGTGCGCAGGCACCGGCTGCTGGAGACGTTCCTCGCGCGGATGCTGGACGTGCCGTGGGACGAGGTGCACGCCGAGGCGGAGCTGCTGGAGCACGCGCTGTCCGACCGCCTGGAGCAGCGGATCGACGCCGCCCTCGGGCACCCCACCCACGATCCGCACGGCGACCCGATCCCCCCGCGGGACGGCCCGCACGAGGAGGGCTGGGGGGCGGCGCTCGACACCGCGCCGCCCGGTTCCCGGTTCCTGGTGGAACGCGTGTCCGACCGTGACAGTGCCGCCCTGCGCTACCTCGGCGACCTCGGAGTGTTCCCCGGCGTGGTCGTCACCGTGGAGGAGCAGGCGCCGTTCGGCGGCCCGCGGTGGGTGCGGGTCGGGCAGGCGCGCCACCCGCTGGGCGGCCCGCTGACCCGCCTGGTACACGGCCACGTCGTGCCCTGACGGCCTCGTGAGTGGAAAACGTCGTCAGGGCGACGTTTTCCACGCGCGTCAGCGCAGCCCGGTGCCCCGCGCCAGCGCCGTCTCCACGAGCGTGGTGATCAGCGTCGGGAAGTCGATGCCGGTCACCGCCCAGGCCCGCGGGAACATCGAGATCGGCGTGAAGCCCGGCATGGTGTTGACCTCGTTGACGGTCAGCTCGCCGTCGGGCCCCACGAAGAAGTCGACGCGCGCGAGGCCCTGGCCGTCGAGCGCGCGGAAGGCGGCCACGGCCATCTCCCGCAGCCGCTCGGCCACCGCATCGTCGAGCTTGGCGGGGATGTCGAACTCGCAGACGTCGTCGAGGTACTTGGCCTCGAAGTCGTAGAACTCCGGCCGCCGCCCGCCCGGCCCGGTGCCCACGATGCGGATCTCGGCGGGGACGCTGGCGCGCACCGACCCGTCGGGGAACTCGAGAACCGCGCACTCCACCTCGCGCCCCATGATCGCGGCCTCGACGAGCACCTTCGGGTCGTGCTCGCGGGCCAGGTCGATCGCGGCGGGCAGGTCGGCCCAGTCGGTGACCCGGGTGATCCCCACCGACGACCCCGCCCGCGCGGGCTTGACGAACACCGGCAGGCCGAGGCGGTCGCGCTGCTCGGCGGTGAGCGTGGCGGTGCCGGGGCGCAGCACCACGAGGTCGCCGACGGGCAGTCCCTCGGCGGCGAGGAGCTTCTTGGAGTACTCCTTGTCCATCCCCGCGGCGCTCGCGAGCACCCCGGCGCCGACGTAGGGCACGCCCGCCATCTCCAGCAGGCCCTGGATGGTGCCGTCCTCGCCGAAGGGGCCGTGCAGGAGCGGGAAGACGACGTCCACGCCGCTGAAGACCTCGCCCGCCCGGTCCGGGTCCAGGAGGACCAGACCGCCCCGGGTCGGGTCGCCGGGGAGGGCGAGCGCGGTGCCCGCCTCGACCGACGGCAGGGCGCGGTCGGTGATCACGAGCTCGCGCGGGTCGGCGGTGCCGAGCACCCACCCGCCCTCGCGTGTGATGCCGACCGGCACGACCTCGAACCGCTCGCGGTCCAGGTGCTCCAGCACCGCGCCCGCCGACACGCAGGAGATCGCGTGCTCGCTGCTCCGTCCGCCGAACACGACGGCAACCCGAACCTTGTCCCCGGTCATGGCGCACGAGAGTAGGCCGGAAGGCCGAGCAGCACGGGATGGGGGCGGTGGGACGCGCCGCTCCCCTCCACCGACGGCGGCCGGTCAGCCGCCGCCGAAGCGCCGCTCGAGCTCCTGCACCTCGGGCAGGCCGATGAGGTCGGTGAAACCCTCGAAGGTCGGCAGCCCCGGCATCGCCGCGGCCGGCGTGCCGTCCGCCCGCAGCGTCGCCAGCAGGGACTGCATACCCGCGGTGGCGGCGAGCAGGGTGCCGATCGGGAACAGGACCAGCCTGAACCCGAGCTCGCCGAGCCGGTGCAGCGGGATCGGCGGGGTCCGGCCGCCCTCGACCCAGTTGAACACCAGCGGCGCCACGTCGAGCAGCTCCGCGGCCACGCCTGCGATCTCGTCCTCGCTGGTCGGCGCCTCGACGAACAGCGCGTCGGCGCCCGCGGCGCGGTAGGCCCGGGCGCGGGCGATCGCGTCGTCGAGGCCGTGGACCGCGGCGGCGTCGGTGCGCGCGATGAGCACGAGGTCGGGGTCGCGGCGGGCCGCGACCGCGGCGCGGATCTTGCCGACCATCTCGCCGGCCGGGATCACCGCCTTGCCGCTCATGTGCCCGCACCTCTTCGGGTGCACCTGGTCCTCGAGGTGGATGCCCGCCACCCCCGCCTGCTCGTAGGCCTGCACGGTGCGCAGCACCCGTGATCGCGTTACCGTACCCGGTGTCGGCGTCGGCGATCACCGGCACGTCCACGGCGGCGACGATCCGCCGGGCGTTCTCGATCATCTCCGCGCCGCCGAGCAGGCCGACGTCCGGCCGCCCGATGAGCGAGGCGGTGGTGCCGAAGCGCGTCATGTACACCGCGTCGAACCCCGCCTGCTCCACGAGCCGGGCCGAGAGCGCGTCGTACGCCCCGGGCGCGACGAGCGGCCCTCCGTCGCCCGCCAGGAGCTCCCGCAGGCGCGCTCGGGGCGCAGTCGGCCCGCTCACCAGGTTCGCCATCGTCGTCCTCCAGGTTTGCACAGATCCCGACCGCTACCAGGCACGCAGGAGGGCCTCGGCGCCTCCGGCCAGCTCCCGCACGATCGCGGCGGCCGGCCGGACCTCGTTGATCAGCGGAACGCCGCTGCCGGCGTAGAGCGCCATGGCGTGGACGTCGCCGCGCACGTCCTTGTGCGGCGGCAGCCCGGCACGCACCGGCACGGGGGTCTCCACGCCGTCGGAGACGACCGTGCCGACGGCGTCGCCCTCGATCCCGGCGACCGCCGCCACGGCCGAGCGCAGGACCCGGGCCCTCGGCAGTGTGGCGCACAGCGGACAGACCGCGAAGCCGTCGGTGATCTCGGTGCTGTCCGCGCCGGCGGCGAGCAGCGCAAGCACGTACTCGGGGTGTGTACCCCGGTCTCGGTGGACGCGATGAACCGGGTGCCGAGCCGGGCGCCCGCCGCGCCCGCGGCGAGCACGGCGGCCAGCGCACGTGGCTCCGCGATCCCACCCGCGGCGAGCACCGGCACGTCGACGGCGGACAGCACCGCGGCGAGCAGCGGCAGCAGCGGGGTGTCGCCGCGCACGTGCCCGCCCGCCTCGACGCCCTGCACGGTCACCACGTCCGCACCGGCCTCGACGGCGAGCACCGCCTCCGGCGTCGACCCGACCTGCCAGTTGACCAGCGCCCCGCCCGCGTGCGCCGCGGCGACGAGCGCGGCGTCGGGCCGGCTCCAGAAGAAGTCCACGATCCGCACGCGCTCCCCCGCGACCGCCACCGCGGCGGGATCGACATCGGCGGTGATGAAGTTCGCGGCGAGGGCACCTGCGCCATCGTCGGTCAGCCGGTCGAGCCGGGCAGCGAGGTCGGCGGGGCCGGCGCCGAGCGGCACGCTCACCGTCCCGACGCCACCCGCCCCGGCGACGGCGAGCGCGAGGCCGGGCGGGGAGATCATGCCCATCGGGGCCTGCTGGATCGGGACCTCGCAGCCCACGAGCTGGGTGAACGACGTGCTGATCACGGTGCCTCCTCGGACCGGGCCCTCGATGATGACGCACGCGGGGCGGCGCCGGCGGTGGCACACTCACCCCGTGGATGCACCCGATCTCGGTCCGGTCCGCCGGATCGTCGCCCGGGAGCACGGCCTGGCCACCGTCAGCGTCGTGCGGGCCGACGGCACACCGCACGCGTCGCTGGTGAACGCCGGGGTGCTCGACCACCCGCTGACGGGGCGCCCGGTCGTCGGCTACGTCACCTACGGCCCGGTGAAGCTGCGCAACCTGCGCGCCCGGCCCGCCACGTCCGTGCTCTGGCGCTCGGGCTGGCAGTGGGTGGGCGTGGACGGCGTCAGCGAGCTGTTCGGCCCGGACCCGTCCGACGTGCTCGACGCCGAGGCCCTGCGGCTGCTGCTGCGCGCGGTGTTCGCCGGCGCGGGCGGCACGCACGACGACTGGGTCACGTTCGACCGCGTGATGCGCGAGGAGCGCCGGGTGGCGGTGCTGGTCGAACCGCGGCGGGTCTACGGCACCTGACCAAGCGAGGCCGACCCCGCCCACCCGCGCGCCCCGTCTCCGTCCGTGCGCCCCCTCTCCGCCCATGCGCCCCGTCGACGGGGCGCACCGGCCGAAACGGGGCGCATCGGCGCCCTACGCTTGCCCCTGACGCCGCGTCCGCTGCACCCCACCGGCATGCTGGTGGCGGGGCTGTGGGCGGCTGCGGGACCGCCCCGGGTACCGCGACCTGAGCCGCCGCTTCGACGCGCTGGCCGACGGGACGGTCGACGATGCGGCGATCGACGAGTTCGCGGTGCTGCTGGCCGGGATGCTGCGGGCGGAGGTGGCCGCGGCCGCCGCCGATCCGCCCGCGCGCTGGGCCCCGGAGACCGAGCGGATCTTCCAGGACTGGGGCGACGCGCTGCCGCCCGCCCAGCGCCGGCTCCTGGAACGGGTGGCGGAGCTGGCCGCCGAGCCCTCCCCCTGATTGCAGGAAAGCCACTTTGCCGCCACTCCATGGCGTGAAAGTGGCTTTCCTGCAACGCCGCCTCCGGGATTCCCGGCGGCAGCCACGCTCAGCCGCGCGTCAGCAGTGAGCGGGCGAAGAAGGCCAGGTTCGCCGGCCGTTCCCCGAGTCTGCGCATGAAGTAGCCGAACCACTCCGTGCCGTAGGGCAGGTAGATCCGCATCCGCAGGCCCTCGGCGGCGAGCTCGCTCTGCGCGCGCGGTCGCACCCCGTAGAGCATCTGCAGCTCGTAGTCGTCGGCGGTGCGGTCGTTCCGGTCGGCGAGGAAGCGCGCGATCGCGATCAGCCGCGGGTCGTGGGTGGCCACCATCGGCAGGCCCTCGCCCGCCATCAGCACCTTCAGGCAGCGCACGAAGGAGCGGTCCACCTCGTCGGTGCGCTGGTAGGCCACCGACGCGGGCTCGTCGTAGGCGCCCTTGCACAGCCGCACCCGCGACCCAGGTCCGGCGAGATCCCGGCAGTCGCCCTCGGTGCGGCGCAGGTGCGCCTGGAGCACCGCGCCGACCCAGGGGTAGTCGACGCGCAGGTCCTGCACGATCCCGAGGGTGGAGTCGGTGGTGGTGTGGTCCTCCATGTCGACGGTGACAGTGGTGCCCGCCGCCGCGGCGGCCTCGCAGACCTGGCGCGCCGAGTCCAGCGCGATCTTGTCGGCGTCGACGGGCAACCGCTGCCCGAGCGCGGACAGCTTCACCGACACCTCCACCCGGTCCGCGAGGCCCTCGGTGCGCAGCCTGCCCAGCAGCGTCCGGTAGGCGGTGACGGCGGCGTCGGCCTGCGCCCGGTCCGGGGTGTCCTCGCCCAGGTGGTCGACCGTGACGAGCCGGTCGGCCGCGATCGTCCGCGCCGCGGCGACGGCGTCGGCCACGTCGGTGCCCGCGACGAAGCGGTCGACCAGCGGGGTGAACGGGCCGGCCTCGACGGCGGCGCGCACGGTGCGCGAGCGGGCCGCGGCCAGCATCGTGGACCTCAGCACGACGACCTCCCGGTTCTCCTGTTGCGAGCAAGGTAGATCGTCGGCCGAGCGCTCCGGCTTGTCCGGCCGGACAACGTTCCGGCACCCTTGTCGTCCAGCGCGACGAAAGGCCGATCCCGTGGACGTCACCCTGCGCCAGCTCCTCATCGCCGTCGGCGAGCCGCTGGTCGACGTCCTGGTGGCGCCCGCCGGACTCGACGTCCCGGTGTCGGGCCTGGCCATCGTCGACCCGGACGACGACCCCGACCGGCACCCGGGGCACCTGGTGCTCGTGATCGGCGCCCGCGGCCGCGACGCCGTGCGGACGGTGCGCGGGCTGGCGCGGCGAGGAGCGGCGGCCGTCGCCGTGAAGGGCGACCGTGCGCTCGAGGACCTGCGTGCCGCGGCCGCCGAGGCGGGCGTCGCGCTGCTCGTGGTGCGCCCCGAGGTGCGCTGGGAGCACCTGGAGTCGCTGGTCCGCGACGTGCTCGACGACGGCGGCGGCGCCGGCGGCGAGGACGGCCACGGCGACCTGTTCTCGCTGGCCCAGACCGTCGCGCTGCTCACCCACGGGATCGTCAGCATCGAGGACACCGCGAGCCGGGTGCTCGCCTACTCCCGCTCCGACGGTGACGCCGCCGAGGTCGACGAGCTGCGGAGGCTCTCGATCCTGGGCTGGCAGGGCCCGCCGGACTACCTGCGGCTGCTGCGCGAGTGGGGCGTGTTCGACCGGCTGCGCACCAGTGAGGACGTCGTGCACGTCGACGAGCACGCCGAGCTGGGTCTGCGCCGCCGCCTCGCCGTCGGGATCCACGCCGGGCAGCGGCCGCTCGGCACCATCTGGGTGCAGGAGGGCGCCACGCCGCTCGCCGAGCGGGCCGCGGAGGTGCTCGTCGGCGCCGCGCGGGTGGCGGCGGGGCACCTCATCCGCCGCCGCAGCCAGCAGGCGCCCGGGGCCCGGTGGAGCCGCGACCTCGTGGCGGGCCTGCTGTCCGGGCGCGCGAGCCCCGACCTGGTGGCGGGCACGTTCGGGCTCGACGAGCACGCCACCGCCCTGGTCGTCGGCTTCGCCGTTCGCGGGGCCGACCGGGCCGCGCACGAGCTGAGCATCGCCGAGCTCACCGACGTCGTGTCCGTGCACGCGGCCACCTACCGGCGCGCGGCGCTCACGGCCCCGCACGGTGCGCGCGTCTACGCGGTGCTCCCGGATGTCCCGCG
This sequence comes from Pseudonocardia nigra, assembly GCF_019396355.1. Taxonomy (GTDB): domain Bacteria; phylum Actinomycetota; class Actinomycetes; order Mycobacteriales; family Pseudonocardiaceae; genus Pseudonocardia; species Pseudonocardia nigra. The sequence continues at coordinate 14,064 of NZ_JAHKRK010000118.1, read as the reverse complement.
GGATCGGGCGGAACCCGCACTGCTCGCGATGTGCGGCGAGGTGGCCGGGATCTCGCTGCGCCGCACAGGGGTGCGGGTGCAGGCCGGCGTCGGCTCGACCGTCGGCTGCCTCGCGGACGTGCCGGCGTCGCGGGGCGAGGCCGACCGGGTGCTCGACGCGATGGGCGGCGACCCGGACGTCGCCGTCTTCTCCGACCTGCGGGCCGAGGTGCTGCTCAACCAGACCCTCGGGCTGCTGCGGGAGAGCCCCGACCTGCGCGACCCGGCCGTCACGCTGCTCGTGGCCTACGACCGGGACCACGGCAGCGACCTCGTCGGCTCGGTCGTCGCCTGGCTCGACGCGATGGGCGACGTGCGCGCCGCGGCCCAGCGACTCACGGTGCACCCGAACACGCTGCGGTACCGGGTGCGGCGCGCGGTCGAGATCGGCGGTCTGCAGCTCACCGACCCGCGGGCCCGGCTGGTGCACCACCTGCAGCTCCTCGCTGCTGTCCGATCGGACAGCTGACGGCGACGATCGTTGTCCGAGCGGACGAATCGTGCATAGCGGGTAGTTCCTAGGGTCGTCCTCACCGCCGACCCCGGGAGGCTTCGCCATGGACGCGATCACCACCACGCCGACGCCGCGGAACGAGCCGGTGCGCGACTACGCGCCGGGCTCTCCCGAGCGCGCCGACCTGCAGGCCGCGCTGGCCGCGATGGGCGAGCAGCAGCACGAGCTGACCGTGACGATCGACGGGAAGCAGCACGTCCCGAACGGGGCGCGGTTCGAGGTCGTCGCCCCGCACGACCACGCCCACGTGCTCGGCACCGGGGCGAACGCAGGCCACGAGGACGCGAAGGCGGCGGTCGAGGCGGCACTGCGGGCGGGACCCGCGTGGCGGGGCCTGTCGTTCGACGAGCGGGCCGCCGTGCTGCTGCGCGCCGCCGACCTGCTGTCGGGCCCGTGGCGCGACCGGATGAACGCCGCCACCATGCTCGGGCAGTCGAAGACCGCCATCCAGGCCGAGATCGACTCCGCGTGCGAGCTCGCCGACTTCTGGCGGTTCAACGTCGCGTTCGCCCGGCAGATCCACGAGAACCAGCCGAACAGCGGGCCCGGCGCGTGGAACCGGATGGACTACCGCCCGCTCGAGGGCTTCGTCTACGCGATCACCCCGTTCAACTTCACCGCCATCGCCGGCAACCTCCCGACCGCGCCGGCGCTGATGGGCAACACGATGATCTGGAAGCCGTCGCCCACGCAGAACCTGGCCGCGCAGTACACGATGCGGCTGCTCGAGGAGGCGGGCCTGCCGCCGGGCGTGATCAACCTGCTCACCGGCGACGGCCGGGACGTCTCCGAGGTGCTGCTCGCCGACCGGGCGCTCGCCGGCATCCACTTCACGGGCTCGTCGGCCACCTTCCAGCACCTGTGGCAGCAGGTGGGCGCCAACATCTCCAACTACGCCACCTACCCGCGGCTGGTCGGCGAGACCGGCGGCAAGGACTTCGTGCTCGCCCACCCGTCCGCCGACGTCGACGTGCTGCGCACCGCACTCGTCCGCGGCGCGTTCGAGTACCAGGGCCAGAAGTGCTCCGCGGCGTCGCGCGCCTTCGTGCCCCGCTCCGTGTGGTCCCGGCTGCGCGACGACCTCGTCGACGAGGTCGAGGCGCTGCCCATGGGTGACCCCACCGACTTCCGCAACTTCCTCGGCGCGGTGATCAACCGGCAGGCGTTCGACAAGGTGTCCGCGGCGCTGGAGACCGTGCGAGCCGCCATGGACGTGATCGCGGGCGGCACGGCCGACGACTCGGTGGGCTACTTCGTCCGGCCCACGATCGCGGTCGGCACCGACCCGACCCACGAGGCGTTCCGCACCGAGTACTTCGGCCCGCTGCTCGCCGTGCACGTCTACGACGACGGCGACTTCGACACCGTGCTCGGGCAGATCGACCGCGGCGCCCCGGCCGGGCTGACCGGCGCCGTCATCGCGCGCGACCGGACGGCCGTCGCCCGGGCGTCGGAGGCGCTGCGGTTCGCCGCGGGCAACTTCTACGTCAACGACAAGCCCACGGGCGCGGTCGTCGGGCAGCAGCCGTTCGGCGGCGGGCGGGCGTCGGGCACCAACGACAAGGCGGGCTCGATCTACAACCTGCTGCGCTGGGTCAGCCCGCGCACGATCAAGGAGACGTTCGTGTCGCCGACGACGTCGGGCTACCCGCATCAGGGCTGAGCCCGCGCCGGGTCCTCGTCGATCTCCGCCGGCCGCTTTCCGCCCTGATCGCCGTGTCCGGCGATCCGTTCACAGCGCCACGACGTTCACCTCGACGCCCAGGTGTCCGACGATGCTTCGGACGTCTTCGACGTCGCTGGTGAGCACGGCGAACGGCCCATCGGACTCCTGCAGAACGGCGGCGAGGTGGGCGTTGGCGACCGAGACCCGCAACATCGTGCGGATGTCCGCGGCGCGGTCTGCCGCGATCCGGTCGAGTGGGGCGTCCACGATGCGCAGCCGGTTGACGATGGCGGCGCTCGCCGGCCGCCGGTCCCAGCCCGCCTCGACGCGAACCGTGGTGGGCACGACGAGCCGGACGGAGCCCCCGTGCCGCCGGCCGCGGGCCAGCACCGCCTCGACCGCGGCCAGCACGCGGCGATGCTTCGCGTGCCGCACGTCCAGGAGCGACTGCACCGCCTCGTTGTCGAGGAGAACGCTCTTGACCCGCTTCATGCAGCTGCGGCCAGCCCGGCGGCATAGCCGAGCACCTCATCGGGGCTGGGATCGTGCACGATCTCGACAAGCGCGGCAGCGGCGCGGCGCACCAGGTCGGGGCGCGCTGCCAGTGGGTGGCCGTCGAGTTCGGCGGTGGCGATGGCGATCTCCGCGAGATCGGGGCGAGCCTCGGGATGCTCGGCGTAATGGGCGTCGAGCACCGCGCGCTGAGCCACGTCCTCGAGCGCCGCACGAAGCCCGCGCACGGTCAGCTCGGTGGTGGATCCGACCAGCCCCACCTCGGCCGCGATCGCCGCAGCGTCGCGCAACGCGACGGGCAGCCGGACGGATGTGCCGACCGTCTCACCGTCGGCGACATCGAGTAGATCGAGGAGACGCTCGAGCTGGAACCCCATACACAGAGTGTACCACGGAGTGTACTACAACCTGGTGCGCTGGCTCATGACGCTGCGCGCCGTCGAGCGGGATCCGGTCCGGGGGCCGCCGAAGCCGACCACCAGCCCGGCCGCGACGACTGCCGCTCCCAGCCACACCGTGAGCGCCGGCACCGGGCCGCCGAGCAGCACCCCGCCGATGGCGGCCGACACCGGCACCACCCCGGTGAACAGCCCGGCCCGGCCCGCGCCGAGCCGCCCGACGGCGCTGTACCAGAGGACGAACGCCAGCGCCGTCACGACGACGGCGAGGTGCACGGCTGCGAGCAGGTCGCCGGCGCCGAGCGCGCCGGCGGCCGCGGGCCCCTCGACGACCAGCCCGATGCCCGCGAGCGCCAGCGCCGCGATCCACACCGAGTGCAGCGACACCGCCCACGGCCCGAGCCGCGCGAGCACCGGCACCGCGAGCAGCGTGAACCCGGCCTCGCACACGAGCACGAGCAGCGCCCACGCGATGCCGGCGGCGTCGGTCCGGCCGCCGCCCTGCACGAGCACCGCCCCCGCGGTGACGACGACGGCCGCGACCACCACCGCCGGTGCCGGGCGCCCGCCGCCGAACAGCGGCCCGGCGACGGCCAGCAGCACCGGCACGGACGCGACGGCGACGCCGATGACGGCGGGCTCGGCGTGCGCCACCCCGCGCACGACGGCGACGTTGAACACCACCAGCCCGGACGTCGCCACGCCGGCGAGCCAGAGCCATTCGGTGCCGCGCGGGCGGGGCAGGGAGCGGCCGGTCGCGACGGCGATGACCAGCAGCAGCACCGCGGCCATGGCGTAGCGGACGGCCTGCAGGGTGAACAGCGGGGCGTCGACGATCGTCTGCGACACGGCGACGCTGCTGCCGACGCAGGCCATCCCCGCGACGGCGAGCACGGCGCCGATCCGGGTCCGGTCGAGGGGAACGGAGGTGGTCACGGGGAAAGCCTGCGACACCGATGGTCCCGATAACAGAGCCAACCTGTGCCCGCACAGCAGGACCAAAGCGCCGAGCCATGCGTCAGGAAAGCCACGTTGCTGTCGCTGAACGTCAGGAACGTGGCTTTCCTGACGTTCGACTGGAGCCTTCCGCGGCGAGCACCTCCCCCACCACCGGCAGCCCCCGGTCCAGCTCCGTCCGCGCCGGCCCGGCGTACCCGAGCACGATCCCGGCCTCGCCGGGCGTCCCGGCGTGGTGGCGGGCGAGGCCGTCGAGGTCGACGCCGCGGGCCGCGCCCGCCTTGCGGACGGCCCGTTCGGCGGCCGCGTCGGGCAGCGGCACGAGTACGTGTGCGCCCGCGGCCTCGCCCTGCACCGCGTGGCCCGCGTCGGTCACGCGGGCCACCACCGCCCCGCGCCGGTCCGCCAGCTCGCGGCGCAGCCGGCGCAGGTGCCGGGCGAGGTCGCCGTGGGCGGCGAGCGCGGCGAACACCCGCTGCCCGGCGAGGGCGGGCCGCGCCCCGGTCCGCGCCCGCAGGTGGAGGACCGCGGCGCGCACAGCGGGCGGCGCCACCAGCCACCCGGCGCCGAGGGTCGGGGTGAGCAGCTTGCTGGCGGTGCCCAGGTGCGCCACGACGTCCGGGCCCAGCGCGACGAGCAGCGGCAGCGGGGCGACGTCGTAGCGCAGCTCGCCGTCGTAGTCGTCCTCGATGACGAGGAACCCCTCGGCCCGGGCCCGCTCGACCAGCGCCATCCGCCGCGCGGCCGACAGCCGCGCCCCGAGCGGGTACTGGTGCGCCGGCGTGCAGTAGACGGCCGCGAGCCCGGGCGGGAGGGCGTCCACCACGAGCCCGGCGGCGTCCACCGGCACCGGGACGACGTCGAGTCCGCCGGCCCGCAGCGCCTCGACGGCCCGCTGGTAGCCCGGCTCCTCGACGGCCACGCGGGCCCCGGCCGGCAGGGTGCGGGCCAACTCGGCCACGGCTCCCGTGCTGCCGCCGGTGGCGAGCAGGGCGGCGGGATCGGCGGGGAGGCCGCGGTGGCGCAGCAGGTGCTCGACGACGGCCGCGCGGAACGCGGGCAGGCCCTCGGCGTCCGGGGCGGCGTCGGGTGGGGTGTCGGCGGCGGCGCGCCACGCCCGGCGCCACGCGGCCCGGTCGAGCACCTCCACGCACGGGGAGCCGGCGCGCAGGTCGATCAGTTGCTGCGCGGCAGCCCTCCCCGCGACGGTGGGCGCGGGAACGGCCGCGGCGGCGGGCCGGCCGCCCGCGGGCGCCCCGACCACGAAGGTGCCCGCGCCGCGTCGCCCGACCGCCCAGCCCTCGGCCAGCAGCTGGTCGTACGCGGCGGCGGTCACCGTGCGGCTGACCCCCAGCGTCGCCGCGAGCGTGCGCGTCGAGGGCAGGCGGTCGCCCGCGCGCAGGGTGCCGTCCGCGGTCGCGGCGCGCAGGGCGTCGGCGAGCTGGACGGCGAGCGGGCGCTCACCGTCGCGGTCGAGCAGGACGGGCGGCAGCTCCACGAGTGGCCTTCCGATCTCGGCGCGGATTGGCCCTGTCAGGATGCCACTGTGACGCGCACGCTCGAAGCGTGACGACTTCCCTGTCCCCGACCGGCCGCAGCACCCTCACCCGCCTCCGTGAGCGCGCCCGCACCGACCGCGCCGACCTGTACGCGGTGCTCGACGCGGGCCTGATCTGCCACCTCGGGATGGTCCGCGACGGCGCCCCGGTGGTGCTGCCGACGGGTTACGGCCGTCTCGACGACACCGTCTACGTGCACGCGTCCACCGGGGCCGGCTACGCGCGGGCGCTCGACGGGAACCCGGTCTGCCTGACCGTCACCCACCTCGACGGCATCGTCTACGCCCGCTCGGTGTTCCACCACTCGATGAACTACCGCAGCGCGGTCGTGCACGGCACCGCCCGGCTGGTGACCGCGTCGGACGAGCGGCTCGCGGGGCTGCGCGCGATCGTCGAGCAACTCTCACCGGGCTCGTGGGAGCACGCCCGCGGACCGAACGCCCGCGAGCTCGCCGCCACGGCCGTGTTCGCCGTCGACCTGACCGACGCCAGCGTGAAGGTGCGCACCGGTCCGCCGGGCGACGACGACGCCGACATCGCCGAGGGCGGCCGGTGGGCGGGCGTGCTCCCGGTCCGCACGGTCTTCGGCGTCCCCGACCCGTGCCCCACACTCGGCGAGGCGGCGCAGGCCCCCGGGCACGTGGCGACCCGCTGGGCCGACTGACCCCGGCACGGCCGTGCATACCCGCGGGGCACCGTGCACACCTCCGGACGTGTGCACCGTGCCCCGAAGGTGTGCACGGTCGCTCACGTCCCGGCTCGCGCGGCGTTGGCGGCCGCCGCATCTCGTAGGTACTCGCCCATGCCGGGCAGCTGGTGCTCCGGGCGGACGAGCATCGCGAGCTGCTCGGGCCGGGTCGCACCCAGCGCTGCGAGGTCGCGGTGCAGGGCGTGGTCGCAGTCGAACCACCAGCGGTGCAGCGCCAGCCGGTGTTCCTCGGCCAGGTCCATCGCAGCGGGTGCGTCGGCGGGCACCCCGGCCTCCATCAGCGCCCGGAGGCGCTGCACCCACTGTTCGGTCTCGTCCTGCATGCGCCGCAGGTCGTCGGCGGTGTAGCCGGCCATGCGCTGCTTCGCCTGCGCCCACTGCCGCGTGTCGCCCCAGCGCCGCTCCGCCGCGTCGGCATAGCCGGCGGGCGGGCGCCACCGCCCGAAAGCCGCGAACCGCTGCTCGGCCGGGATGGTCAGGCCGACGACCGCCGCCTGCAGCGCCTCCTCGACGGCCGCGGTCATGTCCTGGAGCCTGCGGATGCGCTCGCCGAGCAGGTCGCGCTGCCGTCGGAGGTGGGTCGCGGCGTCGCCACCGCCGTCGAGGAGCGCGCCGATCTCGTCGAGAGCGAAGCCGAGCTCCCGGTAGAAGAGGATCTGCTGGAGCCGTTCGAGGTCGGCGGCCGCGTAACGGCGGTGGCCCGCCCGGTTGCGCCCGGCGGGTGAGAGCAGCCCGATCTCGTCGTAGTGGTGCAGCATCCGCACGGTGACACCCGCGAGCCGGGCCATCTCGCCGACCGAGTGCGCCACGCCACCCTCCGCTGTATCCGGCTTGCACCTCACGTTACGTGAGGTGCCACCGTCACGACCATGAACAGGATCGAGGTCCACCGGGACGAGGACGGGGAGCTGCTGGGGTTCGTGGAGCCCGCGGCCGACGGCCGCTGGCGCGCGCTGACGGTGTTCGGCGCCGAACTGGCCGTGGCCGAGGACCGGGACGGCGCCGTGACCGAGGTCGAGTCCGCCGGGCTCGGGGTGCTCAACGAGCGCTGGTGGTACCGCGACGGCGACGAGTGGGTGCCCGCCGTGATCCAGGAGGCCCGCCCGGGCCAGGTCACGGCCGTGATCGGCGACTGGGGCCGGTTCGCGGGCGCGGTGGGCGTCCAGGACGTGGTCCGCCCGGTCACGCTCACCGGGGCCGCGACGGCCGGGCTGCGCCGGCGGCCGGAGTGACGATCCCTACGCCCGCCTCGGGCAACTGATGCGGAGAAGCCGGGCGACTCGCCTGCGGAAACCGGGCGACTCGCGGAATCGTCCGCGAGTCGCCCGGCCGGTCGGGTCCGGACGGGCCGAGGACCACCGGACCGAGTGACGTAACCTCGGCCCGCGTGGACGCTCCCCGCCCGAGATATCCGCACGCCGAGCGGCTCGACCTCGTCGAGGACCTGCACGGCCACCGCGTCGCCGACCCGTACCGCTGGCTGGAGGACCCCGAGGACGCGCGGACGCACAGCTGGTCCGCAGCGCAGGACGAGCTGGTCCGCGACCACCTCGACGGCCTCCCCGGGCGGGACGGCCTCGCCGCCGGCCTGCGCGACCTGATCGCGGCAGGATCGGTGTCGGCTCCGCTGTGGCGCGCCGGGCGGGCGTTCTCCACCCGGCGGGAGCCCGGGCAGGAGCACGCGGTGCTGCTCGTGCGCGAGCCGGACGGCACCGAGCGCGTGCTGGTCGACCCCGCCGCCCTCGACCCGGACGGGCTCACGACGCTGGACTCGTGGGTGCCCGACCTGGAGGGCACGCAGGTCGCCTACCAGCTCTCCAGCGGCGGCGACGAGCACTCCGTGCTGCACGTGCTCGACGTCGACACCGGCCGCGACGTCGAGCAGCCCATCGACCGCTGCCGCTACTCCGCGGTCGCGTGGCTGCCGGGTGGTCGCGAGTTCGTCTACGTGCGGATGGTCGACGAGGACGAGGCCCCCGCCGGGGAGCAGGCCTTCCACCGGCGCGTGTGGCGGCACCGGATCGGCACCTCGGCCGACGCCGACGAGCTCGTCGACGGGCCCGAGCTCTACGACGAGCACACCTACTACGGGCTGCACGTCTCCCGGGACGGGCAGTGGCTGGTCGTCACCGGCAACGTCGGCACGGCACGCCGCGACAGCATCTGGATCGCCGAGCTCGGCGAGAAGACCCCACCCCTCACCCCCGTGCTCACGCAGGCCGACGACGTGCAGTGCCACGCGTGGGTGGACCGGGACGGGCTGCTCTACCTGCACACCACCGACGGGGCCCCGCGCTGGCGGCTCGCCGTCACCGACCCGCGCACGCCGGGGCGGGAGCACTGGCGCGAGCTGGTGGCCGAGGACGCGGGTTCGGTGCTCGAGGCCGTCCGGCGGCTGGAGCCCGCCGACGGCGGCGAGCCGCTGCTGGTGCTGGCCCGCGCCCGGCACGCGGTGGCCGAGCTGGCCCTGCACGCCGCCGCCGACGGCGCACCGCGCGGCACCGTGCCGCTGCCCGGCACCGGATCGCTGACCGGCCTCTCGGTGGCCGACCGGCTCACCCCGGAGCAGGCCGGGCGGATCTGGATCGGCTGGACCGACCTGGTCACGCCCCCGCAGGTGCACCGCTACGACCTCGCGAGCGGCACGACCGTCCTCGAGGCGGCCGCACCCGGTGCGGTCACGGTGCCCGCCGTGCACACCGAGCAGCGCCGGTTCACCTCGGCCGACGGCACCACGGTGCGGATGTTCGTGATCACCCCGGCCGGGGCCGCGCCGGGGACCCTGCCCGCCCTCGTCACCGGCTACGGCGGCTTCGGGCTCACCCGCGAGCCCGCCTACACGCCGTTCGCGCTGGCATGGGTGGCCGCAGGCGGGGTGTACGCGCTCGTCTCGCTCCGCGGCGGCGGCGAGGAGGGCGAGCACTGGCACCTCGCGGGCAACCGCGCCAACAAGCAGAACGTCTTCGACGACCTGCACGCCGCGGCCGAGGCGTTGATCGACGCGGGGGACACGGCCGCCGACCGGCTCGCGATCATGGGCGGGTCGAACGGCGGACTGCTCGTCGGGGCCGCGCTCACCCAGCGCCCCGACCTGTACCGGGCCGTGGTCTGCTCGGCCCCGCTGCTCGACATGGTGCGCTACGAGGAGTTCTCCCTCGGCCGCACCTGGAACGACGAGTACGGCACGGCGGCCGACCCGGAGGAGCTGGGCTGGTTGCTGTCCTACTCCCCCTACCACCATGTACGGCCGGGGGTCGAGTACCCGGCCGTGCTGTTCACCGTGTTCGAGTCCGACACCCGGGTGGACCCCTTGCACGCCCGCAAGATGTGCGCGTCGCTGCAGCACGCCACCGTGGGGGACCCGGAGACGCGACCGGTGCTGATCCGCCGGGAGACCGACGTCGGGCACGGCGCCCGGTCGGTGTCGCGCACCGTGTCGCTGTCGGTCGACCAGCTGTCCTTCCTGGCCGCACACACCGGATTGGAGCTGTCGTGAACGAGCTGGTGCGCTCGCCCATGAGCGCCCTGCCGGATACCGAGAGCCTGCTGCCCACGCAGCCCGAGTGCTCCACCGAGCCGGGCACGTGGTGCGCGCGGTTCTACGAGTGGACCAACAACGACTTCCTCGCCCGCTCGGCCGACACGATCGTCTCCACCACGATGTCGATCGCGCTGATCGTCCTGCTGGCGATCACCGCGCGGTTCCTGATCCACCGCGCGATCAACCGCATCGTCGAGGGCGCCACGAACGCCCGCGTGTCGCGGTTGTTCACCCGCGGCCCGCGGGCGCACCACGGGAACGGCAACGGCAACGGCGGGGTGTCCGAGCGGCGCACCCAGCGTGCCCGCACGATCGGCTCGGTGCTGCGCTCGCTCAGCTCCGCGGTGGTGCTGGTGATCGCGTCGGTCATGGTGCTCGCCGAGTTCAACGTCGCACTCGGGCCGATCCTCGCGTCCGCGGGCATCGTCGGCGTCGCAGTGGGCTTCGGCGCGCAGAACCTGGTGCGCGACTTCCTGTCCGGCATGTTCATGCTGCTGGAGGACCAGTACGGGGTCGGCGACATCGTCGACCTCGGCGAAGCCGGCGGCGTCGTCGAGTCGGTCGGGCTGCGCATCACGGCGCTGCGAGACATCAACGGCACCGTCTGGTACGTGCGCAACGGCGAGATCCTGCGCGTCGGCAACAAGAGCCAGGGCTACGGCGTCGCCGTCGTGGACCTGCCCCTGGCCCACACCGCAGACATCCCCGAGGCCACCGCGCTGGCGGGACGCACGGCCGTGGAGCGCGTGGCCGAGAAGGACATCGCCGAGTCGGTGCTCGAGGCGCCCGACGTCCTCGGCGTGGAGCGCGTGGGTCCGGAGGGCATCACGCTGCGGATCACGGTCAAGGTCCGGCCCGGTGAGCAGTTCACCGTCCAGCGTGCCCTGAACGCCGCCATCAGCGACGCGTTCGAGGACGCCGGCGTGCCCCGGCCTGCCGTATTCCCCGGCCTCACGAGCAACCGGCCGTCCATGCCGTGATGTGGCAGGAGGGATGATGGAACCGTGAGCGATCCTCAGAACTTCTACGCCGAGGTCGGCGGCGCGCCGGTCTTCGACAAGATCGTGTCCCGGTTCTATCAGCAGGTGGCCGAGGACGAGGTCCTGCGCCCGTTGTACCCCGAGGAGGACCTCGGCCCGGCGGAGGACCGGCTGCGCATGTTCCTCGAGCAGTACTGGGGCGGCCCGCGCACCTACTCCGACCAGCGCGGACACCCCCGGCTGCGGATGCGGCACATGCCGTTCAAGGTCGGCCCGATCGAGCGGGACGCCTGGCTGCGCTGCATGCGGGTGGCCGTCGACGAGGCCGGCCTCGACGACGCGCACCGCGACCAGCTGTGGCAGTACCTGACCTACGCCGCCGCGAGCATGGTCAACAGCGACTTCTGAGCGCAGGCTTGGCAAGATCCTCCCCGTGCAGTGGTGGCGCGACGCCGTGGTCTACCAGGTCTACGTCCGGTCGTTCTCGGACTCCGACGGTGACGGCGTCGGCGACCTCGAGGGCATCCGCTCCCGGCTGGGCTACCTCGAACTGCTGGGCGTCGACGCGCTGTCACTGACCCCGTTCTGCACCTCGCCGATGGTCGACCACGGCTACGACGTGGCCGACCCCCGCGCGGTCGACCCGGTGTTCGGCGACCTCGACACGTTCGACGCGCTGGTCGCCGACGCGCACCGGCACGGCCTGCGCGTCACGATCATCCTCGTGCCGAACCACACGTCGAACGAGCACGAGTGGTTCCGGGCGGCGCTGGAGTCGGCGCCCGGCAGCCCGGAGCGGGCGCGCTACCACTTCCAGCCCGGCCGCGGCACCGACGGCAGCACCCCGCCGAACGACTGGACCAGCGAGTTCGGCGGCCCCGCCTGGACGCGTGTGCAGGACCCCGACGGCGGGGCGGGCGAGTGGTACCTGCACCTCTTCGCCCCCGAGCAGCCGGACCTCAACTGGACGAACCCGGAGGTCTGGGCCGACCTGGAGAAGACGCTGCGGTTCTGGCTCGACCGCGGCGTCGACGGGTTCCGCATCGACGTCGCGCACGGGATGTGCAAGCCCGCCGACCTCACCGGTTCGGCGCCGGAGGTGCGCTTCGACCACGACGACGTGCACGACGTCCACCGCATGATCCGCGCGGTGCTCGACCACTACCCGGGCCGGATGATCGTCGGCGAGATCTCGGTCGGCGACGACGCGCGGTTCGCCCGCTACGTGCGGCCCGACGAGCTGCACCTGGGGTTCCACCTCCGGCTCGCCCGCGCCCCGTTCGAGGCCGACGCCGTGCGCGCGGCGATCGAGGGCTCGCTCGCCGCCGTCGCCGCGGTCGAGGCCACCCCGACCTGGACGCTGTCGAGCCACGACGTGCCCCGTCCGGTCACCCGGTACGGCGGCGGCCCGGCCGGGGTGGCGCGGGCCAGGGCGATGGCGCTCGTGGGGCTCGCCCTGCCCGGGGCGGTCCATCTCTACAACGGCGAGGAGCTCGGTCTGCCGGACGCCGAGCTGCCCGACGCCGTCCGGCAGGACCCCGTCCGGGACCGCTCCGGGCCCACGCGGCCCGGGCGCGACGGGTGCCGGGTGCCGCTGCCGTGGGAGGGCGGACCACCCGGCTACGGGTTCACCGACGGCGATCCGTGGCTGCCGATGCCCGACGCGTACGGGCGTCTCACCGTCGCCGAGCAGCTGGAGGACACCACCTCCACGCTCTCCCTCATCCGGCGCGCCCTGGAGCTGCGCAAGACGCATCCGGCGTTCACGGGGCGGGGCATCGAGTGGTACGGCGCTCCGGACGGCTGCCTCGCGTTCCGCCGGGACGGTTCCACCCTGGTCTGCGCGCTCAACGCCTCCGCCGAGCCGGTCCCGCTCCCACCGGGCGACGTGCTGCTCACCAGCGGCCCGCTCGTCGACGGCGACCTCCCGCCGGACACGGCGGCCTGGCTCGTCTGAGCAGACGCTCCGCGTCGGAAGTGCGCGGACGGCGCTCCGCGCCGACTCCGCCCTGTTCCGGCGAATCCAAGCTCCTTCGTCGCGGATTCGCCGGTCAGGAGACGAGCAGCGGCAGCGCCGTCACCCGCCGCCGGACGACCGCGCCGTACCGGGCGTCGAGGCGCAGCCATGTACCCGTGGCCGACACGCGCACCGGCCCGTCCTCGCCACCGACGAACCCCATGCCCGACAGCGCGAACAGACAGCGCAGCGGCACCTTCACGGCGCCGCGCACCTGCGGCCCCGCGAACACGGTGAGCACGGTCTGGTCGAGCAGCGACGCCGGTGGGCCGAGCGGCCCGGCGTTCTCCCGCGCCACGGCGAGCCCGCGCTCGGTGAGCCCCTCCACCTCGGCCGCGGGCACGTCGTCGACCGGCGCCCAGCCGTCGACCGGCGGAAGCTCGCCCTGCCACAGGCCGCCGCTGCCCGGGTCGACCGTCTCCGACCGCTCGACGGTGAGCGCGGTGAGCAGGCTCGCCGCCGGCACCGTGACGTCGGCCGGGTCGAGCGCGCCGCGGATCGCGCGCGTCGCCAGCACGTCGAACGGCGTCGAGGCCCACGCCGTCACCAGGCCGTCCGCGGCCCGCAGCCGCACGGTCGCGGTCTGGTCCAGCCGGACCACGCGTGCGACGAACGCACCGAGGTCGCCGCGCTCGCCCGCGTCGGGCACCGTGAGTGCGGTCATGCCGTCCACCTCCCGAGGAACGCGCGCTCGTCGGCGGTGAGCCGCCGCGGACGCTGCGCGTCCAGGTCGAAGGTCGCCATCCGGGTCCAGGCCAGCACCGCGACCGGGTCGTCCTCCCCCGGCCCGTCGTGCATTTCATAGCAGATGCGGAACGACGCGGCCCGCAGCTCGTCCACCGACATCGTCACCCGCAGCCCGCCCGACCGGTACGGGATCTGCCGCCGGTAGTCGACGTTCAACCCCGCGACGAGCAGCCCACCGGCGAACCCGGGGAGGCCCTCGGCCGCAGCCGCGTCGAACACCATCGCGATGCGGGCCTCCTCCAGCAGCGTCACCGCCTTGGCGTGGTTGACGTGCCGGTAGGAGTCCTGGTCGGTCCAGCGGAGCGGGACCTGTGCGACGAAGGGAGCCACGCCCCCAAGCCTCTCAACCCGGCCGTCGGGCACCGACACTCAGGGTGCGACTCACGCGCGGAAAACGGGCGACTCGCGGAAGTTCCCGCGAGTC
>NZ_JAHKRK010000117.1 GCF_019396355.1 Pseudonocardia nigra | reverse complement strand
GCGACCGTGGCGAACCCGATGCCCAGCTCGTCGGCCAGCAGCCGGCTCGACCAGTGCGTCACCCCGAGCCGCTGCGGCGGCGGGTTCAACGTCGCCACCACCACCTCGGCCTCGTCCACGTGGCGGGGCCGGCCCGAACGCTTGCGGTCCTCGAGCGCGGCCAACCCGCCCTCCGCGTAGCGATCCCGCCAGTGGATCACCGTCGGGCGGCTCATCCCGACCCGGGTCGCGATCTCGGTGTTCGAGTGGCCTTCGCCGGCCAGCAGCACGATCCGCGCCCGCTGCGCCAGCCCGGCCCGGATGCCCGAAGCCCGCACCCAGGAACGCAGCGTCGACTTGTCCTTGCCCCGGACCTCCAGGCGAGCAGCAGTCGGCATACGGCATTGTCTCAACCAGCCATCGTAAAGTCACTTACGACACGCAACACTAGCTCATCGAGCTTCACAAGCGCTCGTGCGAGACTCGGACTTCGCCCGCACGCCAATCCTATGTCAACCCGGTGTGACAACTTCGGCTGCCACACTGGCTTCACATACTTCGTCGGATGCAAGCCGGACTTGATCGCGAACTGGGCATGAGCGGCTTCGTCGTATGTCAGGCCGAGTTCAAGGGTCTCCGCAGAGGCGAACAACCAGCTTTCATAGCAGCGCTCGGCAAGCGCAATATACACCGGCACCTTACTGACAGCCTGTGCTCGCGGCAACAGCGCTGGCCCGAGTTCACACACCGGGTCGTCATCGCTATCGATAACGACGAGTATGCCGCGACACCCTGGTCGGCTAGCCGCAACGCTGACGTAACCTTCGATACCCTTAGGCGTCGTTATCGAACCACGACCATTTGCCGGGATCGGCTTACCGAGGATATCTCGATACTCGCCGACATCCTGAAGGTGCCTTCGAAACAGAACCGGCACGCCGTTCTTATCTCCAGGTCCTTCAACGATCAGACCGATATGTGGCTGCGTTGGAAGCGGAGTCATGCCGAGAGGGGGTCCAGCGCGTCAGACCGCAGCAATGCCCCAGGAGTAATCAATCCTTGCCTCACCGGTTCGCGACTATGCTCCGCTACTAGCGAGACGTGCGACGCACCGTCTTCTGACCATACGACTCGGATATCGTCGAGGTCGAGATCGTCGATGATGTCTGCACTGTGAGTTGTGATGATCACTTGGCAGTCTGCCGAGTATTCCCGCAAGATCTGGACGAGTGTATGAAGAGCGCCGAGATGTATCGCGACCTCCGGTTCCTCAACGACTAGCAATCGGGGTCGCACAGGTTGAAGGAGTGCGACAAATATCGCGAAGCTTCTTAATGTGCCGTCCGACATCTGCTTCGCCAGGAATTCACGGTTGCCCTGAGCCCCCTCGTTCTGAACGAAGGCCACAGACAGCTTGTCGGCCAGATGCACTATCTTGTAGCCTTCAACGCCTGGCACGATGGATTGAATGTAGTCAATTAGTTGGGCGCGCTCGTCCTTATCAAACAACTCCAGTATGCTTACTAGATTCGACCCATCCGGCTCGAACTCTCGGGTAGACGACGGCTCCTGCAGCTCGCCAACCCGACTTGGATTGATCTCAACGTTCTGTGTGAGGCTAAGGACCCGGGAGACCCAAAAGCCCGCCTCTGAAAAGGCGAACTGGATGACACTCTGGCCCGGCGGCACCCGCACTCGTCGCTTACTGGAAGCCTCGTCGTAAGCCTTTCCATCGATGAGATCCCGCCAGTGAATCGAGTCACGCGTCCGAACAAACGTATACTCGTCGGCGCCAAAGTAGATCTTCGCCTCTTCGCGTTTCACCTCGTACTGCTTGCCCTTGAGAGAGGCCAGGCGAATCTCGTAGAACGACGCCTTAGCATCTCCGAACTGGAAGTTGATTCTAATCCCGGGGTCATAAGGGCGGCCCGAGCTTCTATGACGGAGCTGGTCAAAGCCACCTCGTCGCGCTATAGCTACCGGAAGGCCGTGGATTGGAATGTCTCGCAGGAGCTTGATGGCTGCCATTGCGTTAGACTTGCCGCTCGAATTTGGTCCAACTAGTGCAACAAAGTCGCCTAGCTCGATCTTCGCCTCTCGAAAGGACAGGAAATGAGTCAATTCAATCGAGAGGTAGCGCAGCTGGTCGCGCGTTCCGGTGGCGCTACTCATGTTGCCATCCTAGACCTGCCCAAGGTCGTCTCGGCTTCCATCAGGTCCTGATCAACCGGTTGTGGTTGAGTTGAACCACGTCCGGATCCCTCCGGCCCGGACATCCTCCACGCCGTGCTGACCGCGTCAAGGACGGCTGCGCCGTCGCTCCGCGATGCCCTCCAGCCACCGTTGACCCGGCCACCGCGACGAGCTGAACGGCCAGCACGAGGGAGCGGGGAGGGGAAAGGGTCCCAACAAGAAGCCAGCAACAAGCCCTGGTCAGCAGGGGGCAGCGGCGGGCACCGGAGACCGGAGCCGAGGCCTGGTCAGGACCGGTGCACCGGAGCGCTCTGCTGGTTCCCAAGCTGATGAGGGCATGCTGGCCCCCTCGGCCGAGGATGATCCACGTCTCCACGGTGGCCGCAAGGGCGCCGACGGCGTCGCTCCGCGATGGCGCAAGCGCCACCCTTGCCCCCGCCGCTCCGACGAGCAATGCGGCCAGGACGAGGGGGACAGGGGGAGGAGCGGGTCCGAGCGCGAGACTGCCCAGCCACGGGACCGGTACGGAACGGCTCTCCCGGGTGCCCTCCGCGTCCCTGCTGTTCGCCCTGGTCACGGGCAGATTCCCGCTCGGCCATATGGGTCCAGCGCAAGAACCTGTGGCCCCCCTGACGGGGGCCGGCTGCACAGCCCGAACGTGCCAAATACGTGCCGAAGTCGAGCAGGCGATAGCTCGGCCTGTCCTCGAACAACGCGGGCGGGTCGAGATCGCCCATCGCGTCCGTGTAGCGGCTGTAGCGCCGGCCCGGTGCTCGGGCGGGGAGAACACCCCGGGCCTCGGGCTCCGTCCCGGTCACCTCGGCCCCGGCCGCCTCGTCGCACCACTCGAGGCGGATGCCGTCGAGTGGCACGGGGTTCGCGGGCATCCACGACGGCGGGGCCAGGAACGGCAGGCCACCCAGGCGGACGTCGTGGCGATAGAGGCGAGCGGCCGTTCGCGCCAACGGCGCTCGGGACCGGTTCAGCCTGCGTCGCGCGCGGCGCCACTCCTGTTGGTCGGACGCCACCGGATCCACCGACATCGGTCCTCCTCCGATCCGCCGGCGTCGTCCTCGACCATGTCGTCACACTAGATGTCAGCAACGCGCGCGGAGCGTCGCGACGCCGTCCCCGTCGAGGTCCTCGCAGTACATCCCACGCCCGGTCATCGCCATGACGAGGGCCACGGTGGCGCCGGACACGAGCGGGCCCGACCCGGTGGCGAACGGCCCGTCCGTGGCGGCGAGGCGGAGTCCGGCCACCCGGCCCTTGGCGAGAACGACCTGGTCGGAGCCCGCGTAGTAGCGGGCCACCGCCGTCACGGCCTCGGTGGCGTAACCGTGGCCGATTCCCACGGGCCGCCGGATGTCCTCCGCGTGAACGATCGTCTCGCCGAGCATCGCGAGCTTCGGGAGGGGCGGCGACGTCGTGCTGGTGACGGTCTGCTCGAAGCGTGCGAGCGTGTCGGCGGACGACGAGCCCAGGTGCTCGGCCAGGCGCGTCGCCACCTGCTGGTCGAAGTCGAAGCGGCAGCGGATCACACCCGCCAGCCAGCGCACCGGGTTCAGGCTCGCCGCGGCGGTCATGTGCGCGAGGACCTCGCGCACGCTCAGCCCGGCGCACAAGGACGGGGTCGTCCACTGCTCGTCGCCAAGGTCGGCGAGGTCGGCGGCCAGGGCTGCGCGTTCGGCATGGATCAGCGGCCACACTGCGGTCGTCATCGTGTTCACACCAGTGAGACGCACGAGGGCGTGCCGATTCATCGCCCGTCACCCCATGGGTACCTGGAGCTCGGCGAGCCATCCGGCGGGAGAGCGCGAGCTCCCGGGCGTGCCGCGCCGTCATGCGGTGGCCACCGGCGCCGAGCCACCGGGCCAGCGCCTGCACGTGGCGTGTTCGCCGGCGGGCCTACGGGGTCGGCAGCACGGTCACGCCGTGCTCCGACGGCTCCCGCGGACCGGTGAACAGCCGCTCGGACTCGGCGATCGCGCGGTCGTTGATGCTGGCCTCGCGCCGGCGCATCAGCCCGGAGTCGTCGAACTCCCACTGCTCGTTGCCGTAGCTGCGCCACCACTGCCCGTCCGCGTCGTGCCACTCGTACTGGAAGCGCACGGCGATCCGGTGGCCGGTGAACGCCCACAGCTCCTTGCGCAGCGCGTAGTCCAGCTCCCGGGCCCACTTCCGGCGCAGGAACCCGACGATCGCCTGCCGGCCGCTGAAGATCTCGTCCCGGTTCCGCCAGCGGGAGTCCTCGGTATAGGCCTGCGCGACCCGTTCCGGGTCCTTCGTGTTCCAGGCGTCCTCCGCGGCCTGCACCTTCTGCAGGGCGGTCTCGGCGGTGAACGGGGGCACGGGCGGGCGCATCACACTTCCTCTCGAGGGGCGTGGGACGCGCGCAGGGCCGCGTTCTCGGCGCGGAGCGCCTCCAGCTCCTTCCGGAGCGGGACGAGCGCCGCCTCGATCTGCGCGTGGGTGAACCGCGGGGTGATGTGCTGGGGACAGTTCCAGTCGTAGGCCGCCACGTGCACGAGCACGAGGCGTTCGACGCGCGCCGGGTAGTCGGGCGGCGTGAGGAGCTCACGCAGGTCCGGACGCTCGTCGGCGGCGATGACCTCGAGCCGTCCGTAGATCTTCAGCCGGCGTTGCAGGGCGTGGTCCATCAGGAACAGCGACGCCTTGTCGTTGCCCGCGAGGTTGCCGGTGGTGATGTACTGCCGGTTCCCGCGGAAGTCGGCGTACCCCAGCGTGTGGTCGTCGAGCACGCGCAGGAAGCCCGGCGGGCCCCCTCGGTGCTGCACGTACGGCCACCCACCGGATCCGGTCGTCGCCACGTGGAAACCGTCGCTCTGTTCGACGAACTCCCGCTCGGCCGCGGTGAGCACGTCGTTGCCGACGTCCGCCGCTGCGAACCGGCGCATGCTCTCCCGGCTGCCGAACCGCTGCTGGGCCTGCTGCACGTCGTCCGTGAACGCGATCGTCGCGTAGTGCTGGGGCATCGGCTCTCCCGAAGTCGTCGCGCGGATAACCGCTAAGAGGGCGCTATACGGTTACTCTGACGACCAGCAGAGCATGCCTCCTGATAACCTGTCAAGCGGTTCGAAGTGGTTAGGAGGCTCGAGGTGGTGCAACGGACGCGTGCCGATGCTGAGGGCGACCTCACGGCCGAGCTGCACGCCCGGGGCCTGCCGCAACGGCCTCTCGTCGGCGAGTCCCCCGCGGTCGACCTGCTCAACACCCGCTGGATCGGCGGCGGCGAGCGGTACGACCTGCTCGAGGACGAGGGGCTGACGGCCGTCTGGCTCGGCGGGTGGGGGCTCCCGGTGGAGGCGCCGCCGTCCGAGGTGCAGCGGCACCTGCGCGACGCCAGGGACGCTCTCGCCGCGGTGATCGCCGACCCGGCCGCCCGGGACGGGGTCAACGCGCTCCTCGCCCACGGACGGATCCGGTTGAGCCTGGACGACGGCGGTCCGGCCGAGCACCACGACGTCGCCGACCCCGCACGGCGACCGGCGTTCGCGTGCCTGCGCGAGTACCTGCGGCTCGCGGCATCCTCGCCCGCTCGCGTCCGCAAGTGCGGGAACCCGGACTGCGTCCTGCACTTCCACGACACCTCCCGCACCGGCGAGCGGCGCTGGTGCTCCATGGCGGCGTGCGGTAATCGGTTCAAGGCGCGCAGGCACCGGTCGCGGACTGCGTCGGCGGGCGGCGCCGACTGAACCGGAATCGCCGCGACCGGTGTGCATCCGCTGTATACGGTCCTTCCGGGGAGCCGCACCGCGGGCCGGGGAGCCGCCGCATCGGCTCGCGAGCGACGGGCGGAGGAGTCACGGGATGGGCAGGGAACACGGTTACGAGGTCACGGTGCGCTGGACCGGCAACACCGGCTCGGGCACCAAGGGCTACCGGGACTACGGGCGGGCGCACGACATCGACGCGGCCGGCAAGCCGACCGTCCACGGGAGTGCCGACCCCGCGTTCCGCGGTGAGCCCGAGCGCTGGAACCCCGAGGAGCTGCTCGTCGCATCGCTCTCGCAGTGCCACATGCTCAGCTTCCTCGCGCTGTGCGCCCTCAACGGCGTCGTGGTCACCGCCTATGAGGACGCGGCCACCGGCCGGATGCAGGAGCGCGCCGGCACGGGTCACTTCACCGAGGTCGTGCTCCACCCGGTGGTGACGGTGGCCGAGCCCGGGATGGTCGAGCGGGTCGACGACCTGCACCGCGAGGCGCACGCGGCGTGCTTCATCGCCAACTCGGTGAACTTCCCGGTGCGCCACGAGCCGCGGACGCTGTCCGGCGCCTGATCTTCCGCTGAGCGGAAGGCGTGTTGCCCATCGCCGCTCCGACCTGCATGGATGACGTCCGCCCGCTTCCGGCGCTCCCCGTGGAGGTCACCGATGACCCAGTCACCCACGCTCGTCCTGGTCCATGGCGCATGGCACGGCCCATGGGCGTGGGATCGGCTCGTCGAGGAGCTGAGCGACGTGGACGTCCGCACGGTCGCGCTCCCGTCCGTCGGCGCCGATCCGGCCGCGCTCGGCGACCTGCGGGCCGACGCCGCCGCCGTCCGGTCGGTGGTCGCCGGGATCGACGGGCCCGTGCTGGTCTGCGCGCACTCCTACGGCGGGGCCCCGGTGACCGAGGGGGTGGCGGACCTGCCGAACGTCGTCGGGTTGGTCTACCTCTGCGCGTTCCAGCTCGAGATCGGCGACTCGCTGCTGTCGTCGGTGGGTGGCAGGCCGCCGGAGTGGTGGGACGTGCACGAGGCCGAGGGCTATGTCGACGCGCTGCGGCCGCGGGAGATCTTCTACGGCGACGTCGACGAGGCGGCGGCCGACGCCGCGATCGCGCAGCTCGGGCACCAGTCGCTCGCGGCGCTCGGCCAGCCGCTCACCAGGGCGGCGTGGCACGCGGTCCCGAGCACTTACGTCATCTGCGAGCAGGACCGGGCGATCCCGGTGTTCGCCCAGAAGGCGATGGCGCAGCGCGCGAAGCGGGTGCTGCGGATGTCGGCGTCGCACTCGCCGTTCCTGTCCCACCCCGCCCAGCTGGCGGGCGTTCTGCGGGCGGAGCTGGCCGGGCTGCGCGGCTGAGCCACTCAGAACGCGGCGGCGCTCTGCGCCGCGACGAACCCGCCGACCAGCAGGAGCATCACCGCGAAGGCCCGGGTCAGCACGACGCCGGACAGCCGGTCGGACACCAGCTTTCCGGCGAGCGTGCCCACGATCGCCGTGGCGGCGAAGGGTGCGACGACGGCCCAGTCGACCTCTGCGACGCCGAGCCGCGACGCGAGCGACGCCACTGAGTTCGTCGTGATGATCATCAGTGAGGTGCCGATCGCGAGCGCCATCGGCAGGCGCAGCACGATGACCAGCGCCGGCACCACGAGGAAGCCGCCGCCCACCCCGAGGAACCCGGTCAGGAACCCGGTCACGACGCCGCACCCCGCCACCTTCAGCGCGGTCCCGGCGAGCTGCCTGCGGGTGCGCACCGCCGTGCGCAGCGCGGACCCGGGCGGCGGGTCGGGGTCGTCCCCGTCGTCGCCGCGGCTGCGCAGGAGCATCGCGATGGCCGCGAGGAGCGTGACGCCGGCGAACGCGAGCAACAGGACATGCTGGCTGACGCGCTGGTTGAGCAGGGTGCCCAGGTAGGCGGTGGGGATCCCGACGGCGCCGAACCCGAGGCCGGTCCGCCAGGCGATCCCGCCGCGCACCCGTGCGAGCGTCCCGACGACCGCGGTGCTGCCGACGATGATCACGCTGCTCGTGGTGGCGTCCTGGGCGGTCTGCCCGAGCAGGTAGACGAGTGCGGGGACGGTGAGGACACCGCCGCCTCCGCCGAGCGCACCGATGACGAGGCCGATGAGCAGGCCCAGGCCCGCGGTCGCGACCGTCATCGTACGGCCGACAGCTCGGCGCCGCCCATGCCTCACGCCTCCACATGTTGGACTCCGGCCCGGAATGTACGGTCATTACGGCCGGGCGGCAAGCGGCGGCGCCGGAGGCGGGCCGGCAGTGGTGGGTGCTCGGGTCAGAAGGGTACGGAGGCCGCGTGGGCAGCGCGGGCGGCGCTGCCCGCCCGGCGGAGGGCTCGCCGGAACCTGGCGACCCGCGCGACCGGCACGTCGGGACGGCCGTCGTCGTCGCGGCGCTGCGGCTCCTCGGCGGGTGCCGTGGGCGGTGCGGATGCCGTGCGGTGCGGGGTGGGGCCGGTGCTCATGACGGTCCTCGAGAGCCGAAGGGTCGGACGGGCGGCAGTGGCAGCCCGCGACCCCCGAGGAGGTCAGCGGGACTGCGCGGCCCGGCGACAGCGGCGGTCGTCGACCGAGAGCTGGTCCATCGCGAGCAGGCACACGCAGAACGTGTGCTGCTTCGGCGCGGCGGGACCGGTCACGTCCACCAGTTCAGCATCCCGGCACGGGGGTGCGCAACGTCAGCGGGAGAGCGTGGCCCGCCGGACGAGCCTGCCGAGCGCCGCCGCGCGCGCGACGCCGACGACGAGGACCGGCGCGGCGAGCAGCGCGCCGACGATCCACAGGTTGGCGCCGATCACCTCCGCGGTGGCGCTGCGGTAGCAGAACAACGCGAACGCGGGCACCGCGACGCCGGCCAGGGCGACGAGCACCCCGCGCGTGAACCCGGCCGCCGCGGCGAGCACCGCCGTGCCGGCGGCGGCGACGGCCCACTGCCCGCCCCGCACCGGCGATCCGTACGTGTGCGGATCGGTGGTGGGGACGGCGCTCCAGTCGGATGGGAGCGCCAGCCACCACAGGACGACGGTCGCGACCGCGAATCCCGCGATCTGCGCTGCCGTGCGCATCAGGCGGCCGGACCCGCGTGCGCCTGCGGCTCGCTCATGATCACACCGTAGCCGCACCCCCTCGGAGCACTCGGCGGAGCGCGGTGGGCGTGTGCCCGAGGTGCTCGCGCACGGTGCGCGTGAGGTGTGCCTGGTCGGCGAACTCCAGGTCGGCGGCGATCTGCGCGAGGCCTCCCTCGCCGTGCTCGAGGCGTTCGAGCGCGCGGGCCACCCGCACCCGGTTGCGATACCGCGTGAGCGAGACGCCGAGCTCACGCGGGAACGCCCGGCTCAGGCGGTACGGCGACACGGCGAGCAACTCGGCGAGGGAGAACAGCCGGGCGGCTGCGGGGTGCCCGCAGCCGATCGCCTCCCGGGCCGCCGCCACCAGCGCGGCGTCGCCGGCGGAGCCGGGCGCCGCGACCGGTGTGGATGCGGTGACCAGCTGTCGGACCGCCGTGGCCAGCAGCGCCAGCAGCTGTTCGACGAGCGCGTAGTCGAGATCGCCTCCCCGTGCGGCGGCGAGGACGCGACGGTGGGTGAGCTCGACGTGCGCGTCGACGTAGACCGTGGAACGGGCCAGTCGCTCGGCGCCGCCCGTGACTACTGCCCAGGTGCCCGCGTCGACCGACACCGAGGTGCAGACGTCGCCCCCGGACGGGTGGGCGAAGTGCTCCTCCTCGCCGGGCAGGCCGACGTACGCGAGCGTGGGGTCGAGATCGGCCGGGCCGTGCGCGCTGCGCCTGCGGAAGCGGCCGCTCCGGACGAGCACCATCCGGTGGCCGAGCGGCGCTTCGACGGGCGACCAGCGCGCGTGGTCGTCGCGGCAGGTCACCGCGGAGACGGTGAAGCCGGGACGGGCGGCGAGTTCGACGACCGAGCGCACGGTGGGGACCGTACGCGTGGGGTCCGACAGGAATCGGCCGCAAGGATCTTCAAGACCCGGTGCCCGCCCGGGGGCACGCTCGCCGCGACCGATCCCGATACCCACCACCGGAGGACCCATGGCTTCCGTACGCACCGAAGCGCTCATCGAGGCCGCTGCCGACGACGTCTGGACCGTGATCCGCGACTTCGCGGCCGGGCCCGCCCGAATGGCACCCGGCTTCGTCGCCGACTCGCACGCCGACTCCGACGTCCGCACGGTCACGTTCGCCGACGGCACGGTCGTCCGCGAACGCTTCGTGACGATCGACGACGCCGCGCGCCGCATCGTCTACTCCGTCGTCGGAGGCGGCATGTGCCCCGAGCACGACAACGCGAGCATGCGCGTCGAGCCGGACGGTGCGCAGCGAAGCCGGTTCGTCTGGGTCCACGACGTGCTGCCCGACGACCTCGCCCCGCCGATCCTGGCAGCCATGAAGCGTGGGACCGCGGTCATCAAACGGACTCTGGAGTCGGGCGTCGCCTGACCGTCAGCGGGCGGGCGTGCCCGCGTCACGGACGCCTGCGGGATCGGCGGGGCGCCGCGGGGCGAGCGGACCGCGGGAGCGCCGCCGCAGCCAGCCGCGGCCCTTCTGCAACGTCCGGCTCAGCCCGTTCGGGCCGCGGCGGGCCTCGATGAGGTCACCGAGCCTGCCGAGCACCCAGCCGAGCACCGGCGCGCCGATCGCGAGGATCAGCCACCAGCGCAGCCGCGCCGAGAAGAACGCCCACATGCGGTCGAGCGTATGGGGCGGACGCCGCGCACGCAGGGCGGAGCGATCAGCAGGAGCAACACGGTCGACGGCTCCGCGGCCCGGCCCGTGCCGGGTACGCTCTGCGCATGACGGGCGACCGCCCGCTCTGGCTCGGGTTGCTCCTGTACCTGTCGATCACGGCAGCGCCGACCCTGATGTTCTGGGCCGCGCTGAAGCTGCAGGCCGTGGTCGCGGCGCGGCGTGTCCGCGCGGCCCCCGGCGTCGGCCCGCCCCTGGAATCGCGCGTCGCCGACGTCCGCAGGCTGCGCCGTGCCGTGCGGCACGGGCCTCGGCGCAACCGGCTGCGCCGCGTCGCCCTGCTCTCCGCCTACGACGACGTGCTCGTCGACCTGTGCGCGGCGATCGGCGTCGACAGCACTCCACTGACGGACGCCGCCGAGACCGGCAGCGGGCGCGCGTTCGCGCGGCTGCAGGTGGAGGCTGCCGTGGAGGAGGCAGGTATCGCGCTGGACCCGCCGACCGGCGATACTGCCGCCGCGTGACCGAAACGCAGTAAAGTCGGCTTTACCGATCTGGGAACGCCGGAGGCCACTCCTGCGTTGAACAGCACGGACGCAGGAAACGCTTCAGAGGAGGACCAGGTGCGCACCAGCAGCAATCCGGCGTTCCGCAACCTGCCCGCCGGGCAGGGCGGCGGGTACGCCACCTTCGACCGCCAGGGCGGCGCGATGGGCGGCGCCGCCGCCTACGCCGACGCCCAGGCCACCCAGGTCGGATATGGGCGCGCCGGCACCGGTGAGCGGCCGCTCACCATGGACGACGTCGTCACGAAGACCGCGATCACCGGCGGGGTCGCGCTCCTCGCCGGCGTGCTCACCGCGTTCAGCGGGCTCTACGCGCTTGCGCTGCCCGCGATCATCGTCGGGTTCATCGTCGCGCTGATCGTCATCTTCAAGCAGAGCACCAACCCCGCGCTGGTGCTCACCTACTCGGCGGCGATGGGCGTGGGGCTCGGCGCGCTCACCGGTGCCCTGGAGAACATCCCCAACATGGAGGGGATCGGCTTCCAGGCCATCGTCGGCACCGCCGGCGTGTTCGTCGGGATGCTGGTCATCTACAAGACCGGTGCGGTGCGCGTCACGCCGAAGTTCACCAAGTGGCTGATGGGCGCCATGATCGGCGTCGTCGTGCTGATGATCGCCAACCTGCTGGCGAGCTTCTTCACCACCGGTGGGCTCGGCCTGCGCGACGGGTCGCCGCTGGCGTACCTGTTCAGCCTCGTCGTCATCGGCGTGGCGGCGTTCAGCCTGCTGCTCGACTTCGACATGGCCGACCGTGCCGTGCGTGAGGGTGCTCCCGCCCGGTTCGCCTGGTACATCGCGTTCGGTCTGATGACCACGCTGGTCTGGCTCTACATCGAGATCCTGCGCCTGCTGAGCTACCTGCGTCAGGAGTGACGCTCGACAGGCCGTGAACCGCGACGGCGCCCGTCCCCGAACCGGGGGCGGGCGCCGTCGTCGTGTCAGGCCATCTCGGGGACGTGCAGGTGGGCCATCGCGAGCTCGAACTCACCCACCTCGACGATCTCGACGCCGGCCTCTCTCGTGCCACGCTCGCGCATGGTCTCGGCCTGCATGCGGCTGCGCTCCATCGCCTCGCGGCTGTCGAAGGTCACCGAGGAGACCGCGTAGCCCGAGGTGCGGTCCACCATCAGGCTCGAGCTGCAGAACGCCTCCATCTCCTGGGTCGCGGGCAGGATCGCCATCTTGTAGATGTCGATGGCGCGGTCGGCCTGGCCGGGATCGTCCATCCGCACCCAGGTGGCGCGTACGCACGCGCCGGGCGCCGAATTGTGGTCGCGGTGCATGACCGCGATCTCCCACTCGTCGACCTGCGGCCTGCCACCCAGGAGCTCCGCAGCGTGCTCCCGGGACGACCGCACCCGATCGGCGCTCGCGGTCATCGCCTCCATGGTCTGCCAGGCGGTGGTCGCGATGCACTGGCCCGACAGGCGGTCGACGAGCAGGGACATGCCGATGCAGCCGTCCATGCCCATCACCATCGGCATGACCTCGTCACGGATGTATGCGATGCCCGCATCGATCGACTCGGGGTGCGCGCGGACAGTGGTGGAGCGTGCGTACACGGTCCACCCCCTTCGGGTCGGGGCAGCGCCCCGGCGGCGCCGCCGGACGAGGCACACCATCCTCCGGCGGCGCAGCGCTGGCAATGACCCGTTCGCGCGTCAGCTCAGCCGCTCGAGCACCATCGCCATGCCCTGCCCGCCGCCGACGCACATCGTCTCGAGGCCGATGGTCTTGTCATGGGTGCGCAGACCGTTGAGCAGGGTGGTGGTGATGCGGGCGCCGGTCATGCCGAACGGGTGCCCCAGCGCGATCGCGCCACCGTTGACGTTGAGCTTGTCCTCGTCGATGCCCAGATCGCGGGCCGAAGGCAGGACCTGCGCCGCGAAGGCCTCGTTGATCTCGACGAGGTCGATGTCGTCGATCGTCATGCCGGCCCTGGCCAGCGCCTGCTTCGACGCCTCGAGCGGGCCGAGGCCCATGATCTCCGGCGACAGCCCGGAGACGCCGGTGGAGACGACCCGTGCGAGCGGGGTGATGCCCAGCTCGGCGGCCTTGGTGTCGGACATGATGACGAGGGCTGCGGCGCCGTCGTTGAGCGGGCAGCAGTTGCCCGCCGTGATCCGCCCGTCGGGCCGGAAGACCGGCTTGAGCTGGCTGACGCCCTCGTAGGTGACGCCGCCGCGCGGGCCGTCGTCCTTCTCGACGACAGTCCCGTCGGGCAGCGTCACGGGCGTGATCTCCCGGGCGAAGAACCCGTTGGCGATCGACTTCTCGGCGAGGTTCTGCGACCGGACGCCGAAGTGGTCCATGTCCTCCCGCGTCACGCCCTTGAGCCGCGCGACGTTCTCGGCGGTCTGCCCCATCGCGATGTAGACGTTCGGGAGGTGCTCGTCCTCGCGCGGGTCGGTCCAGTCCTCGGCGCCGTTCTCGGCGATGTGCTTGGTGCGGTCCTCGGCATCGGCGAACACCGGGTTGTGGGTGTCGGGCAACGAGTCGGAGTTGCCCTTTTGGAACCGGGACACCGTCTCGACACCCGCGGAGATGAAGACGTCGCCCTCGCCCGCCTTGATCGCGTGCAGGGCCATCCGCGTGGTCTGCAGCGACGAGGAGCAGTACCGGGTGATCGTGGTGCCGGGCAGGGTGTCCTGGCCGAGCAGCACGGCGACGACCCTGGCCATGTTGAAGCCCTGCTCGCCGCCGGGCAGGCCGCAGCCGAGCATGAGGTCGTCGATGTCGGACGGGTCGAGCTGGGGCACCTTGTCGAGCGCCGCTCGGACCATCTGCACCGTCAGGTCGTCGGGCCGGATGGTCGTCAGCGACCCCTTGAACGCGCGGCCGATGGGGGAACGGGCGGCCGAGACGATCACGGCTTCGGGCATCGTCGTCACTCCTCGTCGTCGGGGGGCTCTCGGGCCGGAGCGTACGCGCGGGTAATCACCGGCGGGATCCCTCGACGTGTGACCTGGAACGCTCGGGCCGGTCGCTTGTGCGCGCCGCACACGGAGGGGGCCGGGGGGCCGGGCACCCGATCCAACTGCTTCCCTGACCAATGCTGTCAGGTTTCCGTGGCATGCTGATCAAATGACTACCTGGAAGGACATCGAAGCCGCCGAACCCGAGTTCGCCGCGCGGGTCCAGAAGATCTTCGACGCGCACAAGCACAAGACGATCGCGACACTCCGGGCCGACGGCGGCCCGCGGATTTCCGGGATCGAGGCGCAGTTCGCCGACGGCGAGCTGACGTTCGGGTCGATGCCGGGAGCGCGCAAGGGCGCCGACCTGCGCCGCGACCCGCGGTTCGCCCTGCACAGCGCATCCGTCGACCCGCCGGAGGGCAACGAGGCCGCGTGGCCGGGGGACGCGAAGATCGCCGGACGCGCGTTCCACGCGGGTGATGTCGACGGTGACCTGCCCGGCGACCTGTTCCGTGCCGAGGTGGACGAGGTCGTGGTCACCGGGCTGAACGAGAACGCGTCGGCGCTCGTGATCGAGGTCTGGCGGCCGGGAACCGGGCTGCGGCGCATCGAGCGCGTCTGATCTGTCGATACCGGCCCCGCTCGTTCGTCGTCATGCTGTGTGGCACCCGGCCACACCGCGACGGACCGAGGAGACTCCCGTGAAGTACATGCTGCTGATCTACGGGGCCGAGCCCACCGAGCCCCCGTCGGACCAGGAAACCCAGAAGATCATGGACGAGTACTGGGCCTACGAGAAGGCGGTGGCGGACGCCGGGGTGTGGATCGCGAGCGACGCGCTGCAGGGCATCGAGACGGCCACGACGGTGCAGGTTCGCGCCGACGGCGAGCGCGTGGTGACCGACGGCCCGTTCGCCGAGACGCGCGAGGTGCTCGGGGGCTACTACCTGCTCGACGTCCCCGACCTCGACTCCGCCGTCGACTGGGCGGCGCGCTGCCCGGGCGCACGGTACGGCAGCAAGATTGAGGTGCGGCCGATCATGGAGTTCGAGGCGCCGTGACGGGGGCAGCGGCCGGCTCCGTGGAGGCAGTGTTCCGGGAGGAACGGGGCCGGCTGCTCGCCACGCTCGTCCGCCAGTTCGGCGACCTGGACCTGGCCGAGGAGGTGGCGGCCGACGCCGTCGCCGCCGCGCTCGAGCGCTGGCCGGTCGACGGGGTTCCCGGGAAACCCGCGGCATGGCTGCTCACGACCGCGCGACGCAAGGCCGTCGACCGGCTCCGCCGGGACAAGGCCTACGCCACGCGGCTCGCGGTCCTGCAGGCCGAGGTCGACCGGGACGGGCCGGCCGCGCCCACGGTCGAGGACCCCGACGACGTCCCCGACGAGCGCCTGCGCCTGTTCTTCACCTGCTGTCACCCGGCCCTGCCGCTCGAGGCGCAGACGGCGCTGACCCTGCGCTGCCTCGCGGGGCTGGCCACGTCGGAGGTCGCGCGGGCGTTCCTGCTCCCGACCGCGACGATGGCGCAGCGCATCGTGCGGGCCAAGCGCAAGATCCGCGGAGCGCGCATCCCGTTCCGGGTGCCGGAGGCCGCCGAGTTGCCGGAGCGGCTGCCCGGCGTGCTGCGCGTCGTCTACCTGATCTTCACCGAAGGCTACGCCACGAGCTCGGGGCTCGAGCTCGTCCGCGCCGACCTGGCCGACGAGGCCGTCCGGCTCGCGCGGATCCTGCACCGGCTGCTGCCCGCCGAGCGGGAGGTGACCGGGCTGCTGGCACTGCTGCTGCTCGTCGACGCGCGCCGCGTGCACGACGAGGCCGCCGACGTCGCCACCACCGACTGGCCCCAGATCGTCGCGCTCTACGACGTGCTGGCGCAGGTGGCGCCGTCGCCGCTGGTGGAGCTCAACCGGGCGGTCGCGGTCGCGATGCGCGACGGGTCCGCCGCGGACCTGGCGCTGCTCGACGCGCTCGTCGACGACGAGCGGCTGCGCGGCTACCACCTGCTCCCGGCCGCGCGCGCCGACCTGCTGCGGCGGCTCGGACGCCCGGAAGAGGCCGCGGCCGCCTACCGCGCCGCCGCCGCGCTGGCCGGCAACGAGCCGGAACGGGCGTACCTGCTGCGCCGACTGGCAGATCTCACCGCGGGATGACTACCGGTGCACCCGCCGGTAGCTGTAGACAAGCAGCCCCAGCACCGCAACGCCCGACAGGACCAGGCTCGAGCCGGTGCTCCACCCGCCCAGCGGCAGCGTCGGTACCAGGCCCCAGACCACGCCGGCGCCGATCAGGACGAGCCCGGCGAGCACCGACCCCGCGATCCGCAGCGGCGAGGACACGCTCTCCTCGGCGGCCTGCAGCGCCCGCTCGCGCACCGGCTCGACGTACTTCCCGACGGCCGGGAAACCGTGGCTGAGCACGACCAGCCCGCTCAGCACGAGGAGCAGCCCCGGACCGGGCAGCACGAGCAGTGCGATGCCGACGAGCACGAGGACACTGCCGGCAGCCAGCACGCCGGCGCGGGCGAAGGGGTTGCGCTGCGCGGTGGGTCGACGGTCGGTCACTGCCTGGTCGTACCCGCTCGCGGCCCGCCGGACGCACCGGGCGGTGCGGAACGGCGGCGCGTGTCCCGTCGAGCCCGTCGCCGACCTGGTCCGGAATGCGTCTCCACCGAGGTCAGCGCTGCAGAGCGTCGCGCACGACTCGCTCCGTGTCGGCCTGGATGATCGATCCGGGCACCGGCTCGGTCGTCTGCGCACCGGACCAGGACGACGGTTCGACCCGCTCGGGCAGGTCGCGCCACCGGGCGAGCGGGTCCGGGGCAACCGTCGCCTCGCGGGCGTCCTCGTGGGTCACGAGCCCCATGATCCCGGCAGGCCGGGACGGTGGCAACGGGCGCGGGTGGCCGTCCGGCGGGAGGTCCGGGGGCAGGTGCGACCATGGCGGCATGCGCTACGTCGAGCACGTCGCCGACCTGGTCGGGGACACCCCTCTCGTCCGGCTCGGCGCGGTCGCGGAGGGGATCGCCGCCCCCGTCCTCGCCAAGGTCGAGTACTTCAACCCCGGTGGCAGCGTGAAGGACCGCATTGCGCTGCGGATGGTGGAAGCGGCCGAGGAGTCCGGCGAGCTGAAGCCCGGCGGCACGATCGTGGAGCCGACGTCCGGCAACACCGGCGTCGGCCTGGCGATGGTCGCGCAGCGCAAGGGCTACAAGTGCGTCTTCGTGTGCCCGGACAAGGTCAGCGAGGATAAGCGCAACGTCCTGCGTGCCTACGGAGCCGAGGTCGTCGTGTGCCCCACGGCCGTCGCGCCCGAGCACCCCGAGTCCTACTACAACGTCTCCGACCGGCTCGTCTCGGAGATCGACGGCGCCTGGAAGCCGAACCAGTACGCCAACGTGCACAACCCGGAGTCGCACTACCACGGCACCGGCCCGGAGCTCTGGGGGCAGACCGACGGGAAGATCACGCACTTCGTGGCGGGCATCGGCACCGGCGGCACGATCAGCGGCACCGGGCGGTACCTCAAGGAGGTGTCCGACGGGCGGGTGCAGGTGATCGGCGCCGACCCCGAGGGCTCGGTGTACAGCGGCGGCGGCGGGCGGCCTTACCTGGTGGAAGGCGTCGGTGAGGACTTCTGGCCCACGACGTACGACCGCGACATCTGCGACCGGATCGTCGCGGTCTCCGACGCCGACTCCTTCCACATGACGCGCCGGCTCGCCCGCGAGGAGGCGCTGCTGGTCGGCGGATCGTGCGGGATGGCCACCGAGGCCGCTCTGCGGGTGGCGCGGGAGCTGCCCGCCGACGCCGTCGTCGTCGTGCTGCTCCCCGACGGCGGGCGCGGCTACCTCGGCAAGGTCTTCAACGACCCGTGGATGGCGAGCCACGGCTTCCTGCCCCCGTCCGAGGGCGCCACCGTGGGTGACGTCCTGCGCCGCAAGGACGGTTCCATCCCCGACCTCGTGCACGCCCACCCGAACGAGACCGTGGCCGACGCGGTGCACTACCTGCGGGAGTTCCACGTCTCGCAGATGCCGGTGGTGCGGGCCGAGCCCCCCGTGATGGCCGCCGAGGTGGCCGGCGCGGTCGTCGAACGCGACCTGCTGGACGCGCTGTTCACCGGGCGCGCCCAGCTCTCGGACCGGCTCGAGCGGCACATGTCGCCCGCGCTGCCAACGATCGGTGCAGGCGAAGCCCTGTCCGAGGCGATGAGCGCGTTCGCCGAGGCCGACGCCGCGCTCGTGCTGGTGGACGGCAAGCCCGCAGGCGTGGTGACGCGCTCGGACGTGCTGGCGTTCCTGGGCAGCTGAGCCCGTCCCCGAAGTGTCAGGAAAGCCACGTTCCTGACGTTCAGCGTCCGGAACGTGGCTTTCCTGACGGAGGGGAGCGCGACCGCCGTCACGGCCCGCGGCGGAATCGCCACGGCCGCTTGAACGGTGTAGTAACCATGCTCGCTCGACTTCGACGGGTGCCCTTCGGTGCCCAGATCCTCATCGCCCTGGTCGTGGGCGTGGTGCTGGGGGTGCTCGCCCGGGGAATGGGTGAGGACAGCTGGCTCACGGCGACGCTGAGCGGCGTCGGTTCGACGTTCGTCCAGCTGCTGCGGGTGGCGGTACCGCCGCTGGTGTTCACCGCGATCGTCGTCAGCATCGCGCAGCTGCGGCAGGTGACCAACGCGGCGCGGCTGGCCACCCGCACGCTGCTCTGGTTCGGGATCACCTCACTGATCGCCGTCACCATCGGCATCGGGCTCGGCCTGGTGACCAACCCCGGTCGCGGCGTGGTGCTGGACGCCGGTGCCGCCGAGGCGCCCGACACGCAGGGCTCGTGGACGGACTTCCTGTCCAGCCTGATCCCGGCGAACGTGCTCGGCGCTTCCGCGAACGACTCCGGCTCGCTGTCGTTCAACGTGCTGCAGATCGTCGTGCTGGCGATCGTCGTCGGTGCCGCCGCGCTGAAGGTGGGGGAGAAGGCCGAGCCGTTCCTCGCGTTCACCCGCTCCGCGCTGGCGATCGTCCAGAAGGTGCTGTGGTGGATCATCCGCCTGGCCCCGATCGGCACGGTCGGCCTGCTCGGCAACGCCGTCGCGAGCTATGGCTGGAACCTGCTCGGCCCGCTCGCGACGTTCACCGCCGCCGTCTACATCGGCTGCGCCATCGTGCTGTTCGGCGTCTACCCGCTGCTGGCCTGGGCGCACGGGCTCAACCCGCTCAAGTTCTTCACCGGCGCGTGGCCCGCGATCCAGCTCGCCTTCGTGTCGCGCTCCTCCGTGGGCACGATGCCGCTGACCCAGCGCGTCACCGAGCAGAACCTCGGGGTGCCGCGCGAGTACGCGTGGTTCGCCGTGCCGATCGGCGCGACCACGAAGATGGACGGCTGCGCGGCGATCTACCCCGCCCTCGCGGCGATCTTCGTGGCCCAGGTGTTCGGCGTCCAGCTCGACGTCGCCGACTACCTGCTCATCGTGTTCGTCTCGGTGGTCGGCTCGGCGGCGACGGCGGGCCTGACCGGTGCCGTCGTGATGCTGACGCTGACGCTGTCGACGCTGGGCCTGCCGCTGGCGGGCGTCGGGCTGCTGCTCGCGATCGACCCGATCCTCGACATGATGCGCACTGCCACCAACGTGGCCGGCCAGGCGCTGGTGCCGACGATCGTGGCCAAGCGCGAGGGCATCCTCGACCTGGACCGCTACCGCGCCCCCCGCGGCGCCGACCCCCTCCGCGACGAGCCGGCGCCGGCCCCGCAGCAGCCCGCGGGACATGCGGTGCCGGCCTGACGCCCCACCGCCCACCCGGGTGCCAGCAAGGTGGCAATGCTGCCGTCCAGTGGCAGTATCGCCACCTTGCTGGCGTTTGGAGGCACGTCGGCGGCGGCTAGCCTCGATCTTTCGTAACGGGCGTACTGTGATCTTGACTTGACCGCTGCTGATCTTGCTGGTGGTGTCGTCGGTGTCCGGGCAGGGCCGGTCCCCGGCCCTGCGGTTGGCCGGTGCTCCGGGTCCTGGTTGTAGTGGCGGTTGCGGTGGTCAGGGGACGGCGAGTGCGGCCAGGCGGGTGTGGGCGGTGGTGATCGTCTCGGCCCAGGGCCAGGTCGGGTCGATGTGCAGGACGCGCCGCCGGGCGGTGCGCACGAGGCGCCCGGCGGTGGCGAGGATCCGCAGTCGCAGCCGTTTGGGTTCGTAGCCGGCGGCGGTGGTGGGTAGGGCGAGGCGGGCGCACCAGGCGAGTAGGTCTTGGGCGAGCGCGGTGATGGCGACCCAGATGCGGTTCTGGTCGGTGTCGTGGAAGGGCAGGTTGGCCAGCCCGGTGTCCTTCGCCGTGCGGATCCGGTCCTCGACCCGGGCGTGGCGGCGGTGGCGCAACTCCAGGTCGGCGAGCTGGCCGCCGGGCCCGCCGCGGGCGGTGTTGGTGAGGAAACCGGTGATCCGCAGGCCCTCGACGTCGGTGATCCGCAGCTGCGCGCCCGGGTGTGGGTGTTCCTTGCGCAGGATCAACCGGGTTCCCGGCGGCCAGCCGCGCAGCTCGACCAGGCTGGTGGCCTCGGCGACCCACGCGCCGTCACGGGGCTCGACCTGGACGCCGGTCTCGGCGGCGCGGGGCTTGCGGGCCTGATACGCCGGTGTCCACGCCGCTGCCGGGATCTGCGCGAGGGCGGAGTGCACGTCGAGGTGGGCGAAACTCGCTCCCACGGAGAACTCCACGCCGTGGTCGTGCAGGTGCGCGGCGAACTCCTTGGTGGCGCCGGCGGCGTCGGTGCGCACCAGTACCGCCACCCGACCCGCCTCGTCGGGGGCGCGCAGCGGTGCGGGCAGCTGGGCCAGGGCGTCGTCGAGCACGGCGATGTGGTCGGCGGCGGTGTTCGAGCCGGCCTTCCCCGGCCGCAGCAGCTCGGTGACCGGTTCCCCGCCACCGCCGCTGCCGTGGTCGACGAACCCGAGCAGGATGAGTCGGCCTGGGGCGCGGTGCCGGTGTTGCCACCGGTCCGTTTCCCCAGGCCGCTCGCCGAACCCGCCGTGCGCCTTTCAACGCAACGGGCTCTCCACGGTTTCTGCCGTCAGGCGTGGTGGGGTTGCGCCCAGGGGTTGGGGATCGCGCCCCGGTAGCGGTAGCGGCTGACCGTGACCGAGTGCAGGTCAAATAGCGCGATCCCATCCGCGGTGATGGGTTTCCACCGGCCCGTATGGTCGGTGAAACGCCTGCGGATCTCGCCCCACCTCCAGCGATGCAGCGTGGTCAGCCACCGGATGACGCGCCACCAGACGAACTGCGCCAGGTGGTGCAGGGTGTGCGTGGCCACTGCATGCTTGAAGTAGGTCGACCAGCCGTGCATGATCTGGTTGAGCCGGATCAGCACGGCCCTGGGATTGACTTGCGACGTCCTGCGGGTCAGCGCCCGGATCTTCGCCTTCAACGACCGGACAGGCCGGTCGGCGATGAAGGTGTAGACGTAGCGCTTGTTCGTGCCTCGCTTGCGGCGCCACTGGATGTGGAACCCCAAGAAGTCGAACCCATCGCTCATGTGCATGATCTGGGTCTTGCCCGGTGAGAGCCGCAGACCCAGTGGTGCCAGCACGGTGGCGACGTTATCGTGCAGGGCCTCGACGTCGGTGCGGGTGCCGTTCACGAGCACGACGAAGTCGTCGGCGTAACGCACGACTCGCCAGTTCGGCAGGCCCTTGATCCGGCGTCGATGTCGGCGCCCGGAGTTGGCCATCCTCCCGTCTGTGTGCGTCCACGGCCCGTGCAGGTGCTCATCGAGCGCCGACAGGGCGATGTTGGCCAGCAGCGGGGACAGGATCCCTCCTTGCGGGGTGCCGGTCGCGGTGTCCTGTTGCTCGCCGAGCTCGGTGAGGAGCCCGGCCTTGAGGAACGCCTTGACCAGCGCGAGCACGCGCTTGTCCTTCACCCGATGTCGCACCCAGTCCATCAGGGCCGTGTGATCGATCGAGTCGAAACACGCCTCGATGTCCGCGTCCAGCACCCATCGGTAACCCTTGGTGCCGAACAAGTGGATCTCGGCGATCGCGTCGTGCGCCCGCCGCCGGGGCCGGAACCCGTAGGAGACCGGCATGAAGTCGGCCTCGAAGATCGGTTCCAGCACCAGCTTCAGCGCCGCCTGGACCACCCGGTCAGCGACCGTGGGAATGCCGAGTCGTCGCACCTTCCCACTGCCACCGGGCTTGGGGATCGTGCGCTCCCGCACCGGAAGCGGCCGGAACGTGCCCGCCTTCAGCGCGTGGCGCAGATCGTCCAGGAACCTCGGGAGCCCGATCTCCCGTTCGACGTCGGCGACGCTGACGCCGTCGACGCCGGGAGTTCGTGCCCCGCGGTTGCCCGCGACCCGGTCGAACGCCATCAGTAGCGTCGCCGGGTCGTGCACGAAGTTGAACAGGTCGTCGAACCTGCGGCCGGGATCGGCCGCCGCCCAACGGTGGAGCTTGGTCTGCATCTCCGATACCCGCCGTGTCGGTCCCATCGGGACCTCGGGCGGAGCGCTGATGTTCACCGGCGCGTCTGTCGGCATTGCAGTCTCCTTCCTTCCTCGAAACGCTGCCGCCCTTCGCCCTGTGACCGGCTTTCCCGGCCTCCGACTACTACGGCGGCTCCGCCCCGTCCCGATCTGATCGGCCGACGGTGGGCCCAACCTGGACGTTCGCGCCGGATGCGCGAGGTCGGGCAAGATCGGGACGGTTCCCGTGTTCACTGTGATTCGCTCGACGGAGGAGGAGCCCGGCTTTGTCCCTGCGGCCTCGCCACGACTACCCCGCAGCACTTCGTCGTGGCCTCCTGGCGACCCATCCATTTGCCGCCTCGGAGTTCCCCACCCGGAACACGTTCTCCCGGACGGGTGCGCGCCGCTCCCGGCCCAGATCCGCCAGATTTGGAGCCGGTACGGTCTTGAGAGACTTTGACGCCGGTTCCTGGTGTACTCCTTTCCGTCACGCTTGCCGAACCCGCACCATCTGGCAGTACTGGCACGTCCCGGCGTTGTCAGGACTGCTCCCGCCCTCCCCGGCACCTCCCGGATCAGGCTGTCCTCAGCTTCACCGCCCTGCTGCGACAGGGTCAGCGGCGAAGTAGGGGTCGGACCGGGGCGCGGTACTGGTCTTGCGACCAGCCCGTTTCCCCGGCCCGCCCTCCGCACCGGACGTGCGGCTCTCACCGCATCCGGCGCTCCACGGATTCCCTTGGGGCCGCGCG
>NZ_JAHKRK010000116.1 GCF_019396355.1 Pseudonocardia nigra | reverse complement strand
GGTGATCGCAAACTTTAAGACCTGGCGCATCATGCACACCGACTACCGGCGGCCGCTGGCGACGTTCGACACGACGATCTCGGCGGTTATCGGACTGCACTTCTACTTGGCGGCTGAATAGGCCTCACAGTTCCCCATCAAGACGATGTGCGCCTGGCTGGCGGTGTCAACCTCGGGCTACTACGAGTGGCGTGACCGGCCGGCCTCGGCGACCACGCGCCGCCGCGACCACCTCGCGACCCTCATCGAGTGGATCTTCACCGACTCCGAGCAGACCTACGGGCACCGCCGGATCCACGCCGCCCTGGCCCGCCAGGGCGAGCGGTGCAGCCCCGAGCTGGTCCGCGCGATCATGCGCGCGCTCGGCCTGGTCCCCTGCCAGCCCCGGCCCTGGCGCCCGGCAACCACCATCGCCGGCGACACCACCCCGATCCCCGACCTCGTCTGCCGAGACTTCAGCGCCGCAGCGCCGGGCACCAAACTGGTCGGCGACATCACCTACCTCCCCACCTGGGAGGGCTGGTTGTACCTGGCCACGGTGATTGACTGCCACACCAAGGCCTGCATCGGCTATGCCCTCGCCGACCACATGCGCGCCGATCTCGTCATCGACGCGCTCGCGATGGCCGCCCGCAACTACCCGCTCGCCGACCAGGCGATCTTCCACTCCGACCGCGGCACGCAATACACGAGCGCCGCGTTCGCGGCAGCCACCGCAACACTGGGAATCCGCAGATCCATCGGCCGCACCGGATCGTGTTTCGACAATGCCCAGGCTGAGTCCTTCAATGCCGCGCTCAAGGTCGAGCGAGTCAACCGCACCGTCTATCCGACACGCGAAGACGCCCGCGCAGATGTCGCGAGGTACATCGAGTTCCGCTACAATACCAAGCGTCTACACTCCGCGCTCGGCTACCGGACCCCTAAAGAGGTCCACGACGAATACCTGAATCAGCAGCTTGTAGCGTAATCAAGAGCCATAACACCTGTCCGGAAAATGCAAGGCCGCCCACTATGCCGCAGCCGCACAGAGCGCTACGCGCCACTTACCCCACGCGCACGGCAGCCCCTCTTGGCAGAACCCTCCAAAAGACGGCCGCCGACTTGGTACCGCCCCGGCCTCCCGCCGACGGCCGCGACACGGTTGCATGGTCGTCGTGATCGCCCTGCTCGCGCCCGGCCAGGGGTCCC
This sequence comes from Pseudonocardia nigra, assembly GCF_019396355.1. GTDB lineage: Bacteria > Actinomycetota > Actinomycetes > Mycobacteriales > Pseudonocardiaceae > Pseudonocardia > Pseudonocardia nigra. The sequence goes on along the minus strand of NZ_JAHKRK010000116.1, from coordinate 22,177 downwards.
AGACCCCCGGCATGCTCACCCCGTGGCTCGACGGCCCCGACGCCGAGGACACCCTCGCCCACTGGTCCGACGCCACCTCGCTCGACCTGCGCCGCCTCGGCACGGAGGCGGGCGCCGAGGAGATCAAGGACACCGCCGTCACCCAGCCGCTGGTGGTCGCCACCGCGCTGCTCGCCGCCGCGCGCCTCGGCGCCCGGATCCCCCTGCCCGCGGGGGCGCCCGCGGCCGGGCACTCGGTGGGTGAGCTGGCCGCCGCCGCCGTCGCGGGGGTGCTCAGCCCGGACGCCGCCGTCGCGCTCGCCGCGGTCCGCGGGCGGGAGATGGCCGCCGCGTGCGCGCTCGAACCCACGGGCATGAGCGCGGTCCTCGGCGGGAAACCCGATGGGGTGATGGCGAAGCTGGACGAACTGGGTCTCGACCCGGCCAACCGCAACGGCGCCGGTCAGGTGGTCGCCGCCGGCTCGGTCGCAGCACTCGCCGCGCTCGCCGAGAACCCGCCGGAGCGGGCCCGGGTGATCCCGCTGCCGGTCGCGGGCGCGTTCCACACCCGGTTCATGGCCCCGGCCGAGGACGCCCTGCGCGCCCACGCCGGCGACATCTCCCCGGCCGACCCCGACCGGCCGCTGCTGTCCAACGCCGACGGCAGCGTCGTCTCCGACGGCGCCGAGGCGCTGCGCAGGCTCGTCGCCCAGGTGACCCGCCCGGTGCGCTGGGACTCCTGCATGGCCGCGCTGCGCGAGCTCGGCGTCACGGCCGTCATCGAGTTGCCCCCGGCGGGCACGCTCGTCGGCCTCGTCAAGCGCGACCTCAAGGGCACCGCCACCCTTGCCCTCAAGACGCCCGACGACCTCGACGCGGCCGTCGACCTCATCACCGAACACGCGGGAGCCGACCAGTGACCCTCCGACTCGCTTCCGCCGTCCCCGGCGCCCGGATCCTCGGCATGGGCAGCACCCAGCCGGCCAACGTCGTCACCAACGACGACCTGGCGCAGCGGATGGACACCAACGACCAGTGGATCCGCGAGCGGGTGGGCATCGAGAGCCGCCGGATCGCGGAGGAGGGCACGCTGCTGGTCGACATGGCCGCCGAGGCGGGCGCCCGAGCCGTCAAGGACTCCGGCCTCGCGCCGACCGACATCGACACGGTGATCGTGGCGACCTGCACGATGCCCAACCCGATCCCGAACGCCGCGGCGCAGACCGCGGAGCGCATCGGGATCAAGGCGCCCGGCGCGTTCGACCTCAACGCCGCGTGCGCCGGTTTCTGCTACGGGATGGGCACCGCGGCCGACCTCGTCCGCGGCGGCTCGGCGAAGAACGTGCTGGTGATCGGCGCCGAGAAGCTGTCGGACTGGATGGACTGGACCGACCGCTCCACCGCGATCATCTTCGCCGACGGTGCGGGTGCGGTCGTCGTGGGTGCGGCCCCGGACGAGTCGTCGGTCGGCGTCGGCCCGCTCATCTGGGGCAGCTCGGGCGACATGGCCCAGACCATCCGCATCAACCCGGACACGAACGCGCTGTTCCAGGAGGGGCAGGCGGTGTTCCGCTGGGCCACCACCCAGATCGCCCCGGTCGCCCTGCGCGCCATCGAGCAGGCCGGGCTCACGCCGGCGGACATCGACGTGTTCGTGCCGCACCAGGCCAACCTGCGCATCGTCGACGCCGTCGCGAAGCGGCTGCGGGCGAAGGGCGCCCGCGAGGACATGCGGGTGGCCGACGACATCGTGCACTCCGGCAACACCTCGTCGGCCTCGATCCCGCTCGCCCTGGATCACATGCGCGCCGACGGCCGGTTGCGCTCCGGAGACACCGTGCTCCTCGTAGGCTTCGGCGCGGGCCTGTCCTACGCCGGACAGGTCGTCGTCTGCCCGTAGCTTTGGCGCGACCCCCGATTTCCCACCAGAAGGAGAACGACCGTGGCTGACAACACCGAGATCCTCAGTGGCCTCGCCGAGATCGTCGAGGAGGTCGCCGGCATCGACACTGCTGAGGTGACCGCTGAGAAGTCCTTCGTCGACGACCTCGACATCGACTCGCTCTCGATGGTCGAGATCGCCGTGCAGGCGGAGGACAAGTTCGGCGTGAAGATCCCGGACGAGCAGCTGGCCGAGCTCAAGACGGTCGGCGACGCGGTGGACTACATCGCGAAGAACCAGTGACCTCTCAGGTCGAGGTCGTCGTCACCGGGCTCGGCGCGACGACCCCGCTCGGCGGGGACGTCGCCTCGACCTGGGAAGCCATGCTCGCCGGACGTTCCGGCGTCCGGCGCATCGACGACGACGAGCACGAGTGGGTGAACCGGCACGAGCTGCCGGTGAAGATCGCCGCTCCGCTCGCCGCGGCGCCCACCGAGGTGTTGTCGCGGGTCCAGGCCCGCCGCATGGACCGCTGCGAGCAGGTCGCGATGGTCGCGGCGAAGGAGGCCTGGGCCCACGCCGGCGCGCCGGAGGTGGAGCCCGAGCGGCTCGCCGTGGTGATCGGCACCGGCATCGGTGGCGCGGTCACGCTGCTCGACCAGGACGACCTGCTGGAGAACGGTGGCCTGCGAAAGGTCTCGCCGCTCACCGTCCCGATGCTCATGCCGAACGGCCCCGCGGCCTGGGTCGGCATCGAGTTCGGCGCGCAGGGCGGCGTCCACGCGCCGGTCTCGGCGTGTGCGTCGGGTGCCGAGGCGCTGGCCTGGGCGCTGAAGCTGCTGCGCACCGGTGAGGTCGACGTGGTGATCGCCGGCGGCGCGGAGGCCTGCATCACCGGCATCACGGTGGCGGGCTTCGTGCAGGCCAGGACGCTCTCCCAGCGCAACGACGAGCCGGAGCGGGCCTCGCGCCCGTTCGACGTCGACCGCGACGGGTTCGTGCTCGGCGAGGGCGCGGGGATCATGGTGCTGGAGCGGGCCGAGTTCGCGGCCGCCCGTGCCGCCACCGTGCACGGCAAGCTCGCCGGGGCAGGGCTCACCGCGGACGCGTACCACATCACGGGCCCGGAGCCGGAGGGCACGGGGCAGTCGCGCGCCATCGCGGCCGCCGTCCGGGACGCCGGCCTGGAGCCGACCGACGTCGGTCACGTGAACTGCCACGCCACCTCCACAGTGGCGGGCGACGTGGGCGAGACCCGGGCGGTGCGCAAGGCGCTGGGCGATCACCCGGTGCTGACAGCGCCGAAGTCCCAGCTGGGCCACATGGTCGGCGCCGCAGGTGCGGTCGAGAGCATCGTGACGCTGCTGTCGATCCGCGACGGGGTCATCCCGGCCACGCTCAACCTCGAGCAGCTCGACCCGGGTATCGAGCTGGACGTGGTGTCGGGCGAGCCGCGGAAGGTCGACCTGACCGCCGCGGTGTGCGACTCGTTCGGCTTCGGCGGCCACAACGCCGCCATCGCGCTCACCAAGTCCTGAGCAGCGCTAACAGGCCGCCGCGTCCGAGCTGCCGTCCCCGGTCCGTGCGATCCGGGGCGGCAGCCCGGTCATCGGCAGCGTGGAGCGCCAGCAGATCCGCTCTACGGGCAGGTCCGGCGGGGCGTCCGCCACGTCCTGGGTGCTGACGAACCGCAGCCGCACGAGCACGCCCCCGCCTGGGGCGTCGTCGATGCGGACGATGCGGATCGAGCCGTCCCTGCTCGACCGGTAGGCCTCCTGCCACGCCGGCTCGGGCAGCGCCTCGGCCCGCTCGGGCACCACCGTCTCGCGCCACTGCGCGTAGTCCTTGGCGTTGATGGCGTCGAAGTGCCGTTGCAGCTGCGCCCGCACGGCCTCACCCCACGGGTGCCGCGCCACGTCGGCGCTGACCTCCACCGTGGTCGGGCCGGCCCCTCTGGCGGGCACCGACCACCGCGGCGACGCGGAGGTGCCGCTCAGCAGCGGTGCGGCGGCCAGACCCGCGACCACCAGAACGGCGAGCACTGCGGCGACGGCGAGGGACACGCGTCCCCTCATCCCTGCACCGTCCCCACGAGGTCAGTGTGCGGTGCTAGCCGACCTGGTGCAGCAGGCTGACCGGCGCGCCGTCGCCCGCCAGCCGGAACGGCTCCAGGGCGTCGTCCCACGCGGACCCGAGCAGGTCGTGCATACGGGCGGGGAGCTGGCTCGCCGGGACCTCCGCGATCAAGGCACGCAGCCGGTCCTCCCCCACCACGATGTCGCCGTTGGCGCTGGTCCGCCCGCACCACAGGCCGAGCGTCGGAACGTGGCAGAACCGCTCGCCGTCGACGCCGGGGGTCGGTTCCTCGGTGACCTCGAACCGGAGCATCGGCCACGCGCGAAGTGCGCCCGCGAGCGCACCACCGCTGCCGGCCGGGCCGCTCCAGCTGCACTCGGCGCGCAACTGTCCGGGCACGGCGGGCTGCGGCGTCCAGTGCAGGGACACCTTGGACCCGAGCACGCCCGAGATCGCCCACTCGACGTGCGGGCAGACCGCAGTCGGCGACGAGTGGACGAAGACCACGCCGCGTGCGTTCACTGCAGACCTCCAACGTCGACGAGGATCGTCTTCCCCTACGTCCTCGCGCCCGTCGGTGGGCTGTAAGTGCCACCGGGCCCCCGCCCGGTTCGGTTGTGGTGATCAGTCTGCCCGCTCCGGCCCCCGGTGGCCAACCCGGGTCACCCGTCGGGCGTGTCGTTACAGCGGCCGGCCCTACCTTTCGGGTAGGGGGCCGCCGTCGAGATAGGTGTTGTCCTCGAGCGCGGTGCGGCGGGCCACCCGCAGTGGCCCCTCCCCCGACCCGCGCAGGAACCGGTTGCCGGTGATCCGCAGATCGGGCATCGGCGCCGCCGAGGAGTCCTGGTAGAGGGTGTAGCGGCCGCCGCCGAGGACGTTCCCGCGAATCACCGTGGGCCCGTCGCGGTCCCCCGGCTCGTCGGGTGCCAGCAGCACGGCGCTGCCGCGCCTCGGGCCGTCACCGAGGTCGACGCGACTGTCCTCCACGAGGACGTCACCGCCCGTGCTGCGCACGACGAGCGCGTCCGACTCGGCGCCCGGAGCAGGGAGGAAGCCGTGGATGCTGCTGTTGCGCAGCCGGGACCCGTCGCCGAGCCACGCGCCGTCGTGGCTCACGCCGACGATCTCGACGCGCTCCGCGCTCCACCGGTCGCCCACGATCGCGGCCTCGGTGAAGTCGCCGGTGAGCGTGGTGTCCTCGATCCGGACCGACCCCGACGCCGTGGTGCGGATCCCGTAGGGCGTGCTGCCGTCGCCGGTGACGCGGCTGCGGCGCACGACCACGTCCTGCGCGTCGACCAGGATCCCGCCGCGCACGTCCCATCCGTCGATCACGGCGCCGGGGATGGAGACCACCACGGCGCCGCTCGAGCACAGCGCCAGCCCGGCCGGGACGCCCACGCTCCCCCGCTCGGGTGCGCGGTAGGGGGCGCTGGCCTCGCAGCCCACGGCCGCCGCGGGCGCCAGCGCGACCGTCGGGACGCTCGTGCCCGGGAACGTCGTGCCCTCGGTGGCCACGACGACCCCGGACACGGCCAGCCCGCACGTGGCGACCGCCAAAGCCGCGCGCGCAAGCGCCGACCCCACGCCACCGCCGAGCCCCTTCATGGGCGAGAGGCTACGTTCCGGACGGTCCAACTGTCTGCCCTGGGGCCCTACGAAGAGTGAATCGTTATCACGTTGTGTAGTGACGTACGCCATGCTCGTCGACGGCCGTCACCACCCCGCGCTCGGCCAGCAGCTCGAGGTGGGCCAGCGTCTCCATCGTCGCCAGCATCGCGTTGAACAGGTCGAGATCGTCGAGGCGCCGTTCCCGCCGGGTCCAGCGCAACGCGGTCGCCACCTCGTGCGCCGTCGAGCGCCCCTCACGCACGGCCGCGAGCGTGGCGTCGAGGCGCGTGCCGTGGTGGGCGATCAACTCGTCGACGCGCTGGTGGACCCGCATCCCTACCGGGCCGTGCGCCGGAAGCAGCGCGGCGTCCGGGCGCGTGCGGATCAGTTCGAGCGACGCGAGGAAGTCGGCCAGCGGGCTCGCCGCGGCCACCGGTTCGAGACCGATCGACGGCGTGATCCGCGGCAGGACGTGGTCGCCGGCGAACAGCAGATCCCCGTCCTCGTCCGCGAACACGACGTGCCCCTGCGTGTGCCCCGGCGTCGCCACCGCCCTCAGCACGCGCTTGCGATCGGCGTTCTCGTCGACCACGATCTCGGCGCCGTCGTCGATCCACTCGTCCGGGAACTCCCACAGCGACAGGTCGCCGCTCTGGCGCGGCGCCTGCTCCAGGCGCCTCAGCAGCGCGTCCGCCCCGGCCAGGCGCAGCCGGTCCCGGTTGACGTTGCCCTCGCGGTCCGGCCGATGGATCGCCTCGAGGCCCGGCCGCTCCCCCCGACCCAGCGCAACGGGAATGCCGAACTCCCGGCGGAGCGTGACGGCCTGCGTGTAGTGGTCCCGGTGGACGTGGGTGACGAGGAAACGCCGCACGTCGCCGAACCCGGCCCCCAGCTCCCCGAGCGCCGCCTCCAGCACGTCCCGGGCCTCCGCGAGCGCCCACCCGGCGTCGATGAGTGTCCAGCCGTCGCCGTCGGCCACCGCGTACAGGTTGACCGCGCGGAGCCCGTCGTTCGGCAGCGGCAGTGGGATCCGGTACACGTCCGGGGCGCAGCGGAACACGCCCGGCTGCGTCCAGTCGCCTGCGGGGTCGTCGTCGCGCATCGTCCGACCATAGGGCGGACGGGCGGCCTCCCGCGCTGTCGCCCTGCTCACGGCCAGGGCAGCAGCGTGGCCGGATCCGGGTCGACCCGGAAGCACGCGTGATCACGCGCTGCCCGGTCGCCACGGCGGGTTCAGCCGCCGCCCTTGGCGATGTAGTCGGCCGGGTCGTACTGCAGACGAAGTCACTGGATCTTGCCGTCGGCGAACCTGAAGAACTCCGCGATCCTGACGGCTCCCTTCGGCATGTGGGCGTCGTACAGGGTGGCCGTGCCGTTGGGGTCGTGGACCTCCTGGATCAGCTCGACCTTCCTGACGTTGGCGACGAATCCTCTGACACCTTGCGTGAAGGGGGCGCCCCCGGTCACCTGTCCGGCGAAGGGACCTTAGAAGTCGAGGTCGTCGGCCAGCAGGGGCAGTAGTTCCCGGCCGTCCTCGTAGTTCTCGATCCCGCCCGTGAGCACCCGGTAGTAGGCCTGGATCACGGGCGGTGCGTTGTCGCTGACCGCACTGGTCACCCGGCACGACGAGCCGCCCCCGATCGCCGCCACACTGATCAGCCTCACCGACCGGGGCCAGGACCTCAGTGGGTCGTCCGCGAGCTGACCCGCTGGGGTGCACCGTTGATGGTCGACCCGCCGAAGGGCGACGCGTTCCGGATGCACTGGTTCTCGCTGCCACTGCGTCACCTGTGCCGCGACGGCGCACCCGATGAGCCGGAGACCACCGTGCGCCTGGGCAACCTGCACGACGGCTGCGACATCATCGCCGAACACGGCCACGTCGATGTGCGCCCATGCTCGACCAAGCGCCAACCCGACACCACGATCACCGCGCCACCCGAGGTGCTCGTCGCGCTCTTCACCGGACAGCTGACCATGCGGGCGGCCATGACCCAAGGACTGGTCGTGGACGGCTCCACCGCGGCACTCGAACGCGTTCTGCCCGGAGGAGGATCACATGGCTGACCGGCCAGAAGCACTCAACGGCGACCTCCTTGATCGGATCGCCGAGGACTTCGACACCGAACCAGACGTCGCCATGGGGACGATGTTTCACAGCCCCGGGCTCCGAGTCGGCGGCAAGGTCTTCGCCTTCCTGGGGCATCACGGGCAGCTCATCGTGAAACTCCCGAGCGATCGAGCCAGCGAGTTCGTCAACGCGGGAACCGCCGAGAAAGTTGTCATGGGCAAGCGGACAATGCGTGAATGGATCGCGTTTCCGGCCCACGATGACCGCGGGGCCACACTCGCCCTGTGGCGCGACGCCGCGCAGGAAGCTCACCGACACGTCGACGCCCTGCGACGATCGAGCTGACCGGTCCCCGCGGTCGTCCACCACGACCCGGCGCCACAACAGGGGCTGAACACGCGCGGGGCCGGGCGGCGGAGAACCCGCCGCCCGGCCCCGCGGACGTTCGTCAGCTGCAGCCGCTGGTGGACCCGCACCCCTCGCAGAGGTAGCACGAGCCGGCCGGGCGCATCTTCGTGCCGCAGGTCATGCACAGCGGCGCGTCGGCGGCCTTCCCCAGCCGCAGCTCGAGCAGCTCGGTGGAGCTGCCCACCTCGATCGGGGCCGGAGTGGCCGCCGGCGACTTCTCGGTCGCCGGGGCGGCGTCGACCGAGGACCGCAGCGCGTCCATGTCGACGTCGCCGTAGTTCGAGCCGTAGTCGCTGTTCGCCACCTGCTCGGTGCGCTCGGACGCCGAGAAGATGCCCAGCTCGGCGCGCTTCTCGTACGGCAGGTGGTCGAGCGCGAGCCGCCGGAACAGGTAGTCCAGCACGCTCGTGGCGATCCGGACGTCCGGGTCGTCGGTCATGCCCGCGGGCTCGAAGCGCAGGTTCGAGAACTTCGAGACGTAGAACTCGAGCGGGATGCCGTACTGCAGGCCCACCGAGATCGACATCGAGAAGGCGTCCATCACGCCGGCCAGCGTGGAGCCCTGCTTGCCGAGCTTGACGAAGATCTCGCCGAGGCCGTTGTCGGGGTAGGACCCCGCAGTGAGGTAGCCCTCGGCCCCGCCGACGGTGAACGACACGGTCTCGCTCGGGCGCTTCTTCGGCAGCCGCCGGCGCACCGGCCGGGCCTTCACCGGGGCCGCTGCCTCCGCGGTCTCGGTCTTCTTGGCCTCCTTGCCCGCCGACAGCGGCTGGCCGACCTTGCAGTTGTCGCGGTAGATCGCAAGCGCCTTGAGGCCGAGCCGCCAGCCCTCGAGGTAGATCTGCTCGACGTCCTCGACGGTGGCCGCCTCCGGCATGTTCACCGTCTTGGAGATCGCCCCGGACAGGAACGGCTGCACCGCCGCCATCATCCGGACGTGCCCCATCGGAGCGATCGACCGCTCACCCATCGCGCAGTCGAACACCTCGTAGTGCTCGGGGCGCAGGCCCGGCGCGTCGACGACGTGACCGTGCTCGGCGACGTACTCGACGATCGCCTCGATCTGCTCGCCCTGGTAGCCCAGCTTCGCGAGCGCACGCGGCACCGTCTGGTTGACGATCTGCATCGAACCGCCGCCGACCAGCTTCTTGAACTTGACCAGCGCGAGATCCGGCTCGATCCCCGTGGTGTCGCAGTCCATCATCAGGCCGATGGTGCCCGTGGGGGCGAGCACCGAGGCCTGGGCGTTGCGCCACCCGTTGCGCTCGCCGACCGCGAGGCAGTCCTTCCACGCGATCGTGGCGAGCTTGTGGATCGAGGTGGCCGCCGGGAGCAGGCGCACGTCGTCGTTGGCCGCGGCGTGCTTGCGCATCACCCGCTGGTGGGCCTCGGCGTTGCGGGCGTAGCCCTCGTAGGGGCCGACGACCCCGGCGAGCTCGGCGGAGCGCTTGTAGGCAGCGCCGGTCATCAGCGAGGTGATCGCGGCGGCGAGCGAGCGGCCGCCCTCGGAGTCGTAGGCGTGCCCCGTGGCCATCAGCAGGGCGCCGAGGTTGGCGTAGCCGATGCCCAGCTGGCGGAACCTGCGGGTGGTGTCGGCGATCGGGTCGGTGGGGAAGTCGGCGAAGCAGATGGAGATGTCCATCGCCGTGATGACGAGCTCGACGACCTTCTGGAACCGCGCGGCGTCGAACTGCCCGTCGCTGCCCAGGAACGTGAGCAGGTTCAGCGAGGCGAGGTTGCAGCTGGAGTTGTCCAGGTGCATGTACTCCGAACACGGGTTGGACGCGGAGATGCGGCCCGACTCGGGGCAGGTGTGCCAGTCGTTGATGATGCCGTCGTACTGGATGCCGGGGTCGGCGCATTCCCACGCGGCCTGCGCAATGGTGCGGAAGAGCTTCTTCGCCGGGATCCGGTCGATCACCTCACCGGTCATCCGGGCCCGCAGCCCGAAGTCGGTGTCGTCCTCCACCGCGCGCATGAACTCGTCGGTGACCCGCACCGAGTTGTTGGCGTTCTGGTACTGCACCGAGGTGATGTCGGAGCCACCCAGGTCCATGTCGAACCCGGCGTCGCGCAGCACCCGGACCTTGGCCTCCTCCTTGGCCTTGGTGAGCACGAACTCCTCGATGTCGGGGTGGTCGACGTCGAGCACGACCATCTTCGCCGCGCGCCGGGTGGCACCACCCGACTTGATCGTGCCCGCGCTCGCGTCGGCGCCGCGCATGAACGACACCGGGCCGGACGCGGTGCCGCCGGAGGACAGCAGCTCCTTGGACGAGCGGATGCGGGAGAGGTTGAGGCCGGCCCCGGAGCCGCCCTTGAAGATCAGCCCCTCCTCGCGGTACCAGTTGAGGATCGACTCCATCGTGTCGTCGACCGCGAGGATGAAGCAGTTGTGGACCCGCAAGCCATCGGCCAGGAACTCACCTGATTCGGTCTGGATGTCATAGACCTCCTGCGCGCCGAGCTCCTCGATCCGGGCGATCTGGAGGCGCTTCACGTCGCGCGCAGGGCGCCCCGGCAGATCGAACGAGGCTTCGAGCTTCGCCTCCTTGACCGGGTCGATGAAGCCGATCTCGTCGGCGAAGGTGCGCCGGTCGCCGGCGTTCTGGATGCGGACGGTCCAGATGTCGTGCCGATCGGGGCGCGGGTCGGCCTTCCTCGCGACACGGGCGAAGATGCCGAAGCGCCCGAGCAGGGCCTGCACACCGCGCATCAGCTGCTCGCTGATCATGTCCATGGCCAGCAGCGTGGAGCGCTCGCGCCGAGACACATACCCCTCGGCCTGGAAGAGGCTCCTCAGATAGCAGGCCACCACGGGTAGTGGTGCCGTGAACAGGTGGGCAGGAACAGTCATCTCGGCGCCTCGCGTGCGCAGTCCCCAGCGATCCACGAAGGCGTCCACTACCTTGCCGCAGAGACGGACACGACGGCAGTCAAGCGACTTGTCTTGCGTCTCGACGCTGCGCTCGTGCCGATGAACTCCCGGGAACACCGCATCTAGATGCGTCGTCACCCAGTCCAGTTCAGCTGCCGTAACCGTCATTGCCTCGATGTGCGTCGTTGTCCGGTTGCGCCAGATGGAGCCATCGGACTGCAGCCAACCCGCCAGCGCCGCCTCCGCGATCTGCGCGACCTCGATGACCGACTCGCCATACGAGTGCGTGCGGTGCCATTCGAGCTGGTCGCCGGCCTGGAGAGTTCCGGCCTCGACCCACCGCCCCGTTCCTGTTCCGCTGCTCTTCCAGACGAGGTGGTCGGGGGTGACGTCGAGGGTGTGTCCCGACTTGGTGTGCAGGCGCAGCACCTCGCGGACACCGTTGGCCTTCGTGGCGACGATGCTCGTGAGTCCGTGGGCGTCGAAGAGCTTCGTGCCGACCGCGTCGCGTTCGACCAGCTCCCCGATCGCCACGAGACCGGCAGGCGTGCTCACCAGCGAGTCGTACGGCAAGCAGGCCGAGACCTGCTGGGGCGAGCTCGTGCCGACGTTGAACCACACCGGCGAGTTGAAGCTGAAGACCTGGTGCAGCAGCATCCACGTGAGCTCGTGGGCGAACACCTCGGCGTCGTCCTCGGTGGCGAAGTACCCGTTGTCCAGGCCCGCCCGGTGGTAGACGCCGACCACGCGGTCGATGAGCTGGCGCAGGCTCGACTCGCGCTGCTCGCTGCCGACGGCGCCGCGGAAGTACTTGCTGGTGACGATGTTGGTGGCGTTGACCGACCAGAAGTCGGGGAACTCCACGCCGCGCTGCTCGAAGTTGATCGAGCCGTCGCGCCAGTTGGTCATGACGACGTCGCGGCGCTCCCACGTGACCTCGTCATAGGGGTGCATGCCGGGGGTGGTGTAGATGCGCCCGACGGTGAGCCCGCCCGGCTTTCGGCGGTCGTCCCCCGACTTGGCGCTGCTCTTGCGGCCGCGTCCTGACGTGGTGCCGACGGTCTCGGTCATGCTCTCCCTCTCCTGGGTACCGGCAGGCTGGGGCCCCGCCGGTACCGCGGCTGGTGGCGGTACTGCGTGCGCTGTGGTTCTCGAGCCGGCGTGCCGGCGATGGTGCGCTGTGGTGCGCGCGCTGTGGTGGGGCTCCTGTGGCGCCGGCCGGTCACTCGGACGGGTCGGCGCCGGGCACTCTGCGGAGGTCGGCGATCTCCTTCTCGAAGTCCTCGATCGAGGAGAACGAGCGGTAGACGCTGGCGAACCGGAGGTAGGCGACCTCGTCGAGCTCGCGCAACGGGCCGAGAATGGCCAGTCCGACCTCGTGGCTGGGGATCTCGGCGGTGCCGCCCGCGCGGACGGCCTCCTCGACGCGGTGCGCGAGCAGCTGGAGTGCGTCGTCATCGACGGGGCGACCCTGGCACGCCCGACGCACGCCGCGAACGACCTTGTCGCGGCTGAACGGCTCCGTGACACCGCTGCGCTTCACGACGGCGAGCACGGCCTCCTCGACCGTCGTGAACCGGCGACCGCACGCCGCGCAGGACCTCCTGCGGCGCGTCGCCTGGCCGTCGTCCACCTCGCGGGAGTCGATCACCCGGCAGTCCGAGTGCCGGCAGAACGGGCAGCGCATCGACCGATCCCCTCCCCCGAGACGGCCTGGCTCCGCGGCGAACGGAGCCCTACCGGATTGACGAACGACAAGAGTGTAACCACAACATGTGGGGCCGGGGAAAGCAGGAGACCCCCATCGGTGCCGGTGTGTCGTCCGAACGCGCGCACGACCAGGAACGAGCCGGGGAGCGCGCGCCGAGCGTCAACCGACGGTCACGCGGAGCACCTGCCCGGGGTACAACTGCACCGACGGGAGCGCGTTGTCGGTGACGATCCGCTCCGCGAGCTCACCGACCTCCACCCCGGGCGCCGCCGGGGCCATCTCGCGGGCGACGTCCCAGACCGTGCCCGGCTCCCCGACCCGGACCGTGACGACCCCCGGCCCGCTCTCCACGCCGTACGGACCCGCGCCCGCCCTCGCGTCGGCGGCGAACGAGGCCATCAGCCCGAGCGCCACCACGACCGCGGCGCCGGCCGCCGTGACGGCCAGCCCGGTGAGCACCCGGCGCACCCGCATCGCGCGCACCGCGGGAAGCGTGCGGGTGCGCACCAGCACGCGCTGCCCCGACCGCACCGGCACGCCGTCGACGACAGGGCGCTCGAGCTGGGCCGGCCGGACCGACACCGGCACCACCACGGGCCGCACGGGCCGCGGGCCGCCCGCCCTGCGGCGGGTGCGCACCCAGACCGGGACGCCCGGTCCGCCCACCCGGCCGCGACCACCGGTCACGGCCCGAGCCGGGCCCCTCCTGCCCTTCCGATCCTCGCGCGACCGGCAGATCTCGTCGTGCTCACGCATTTCCCGCCGCCTCCGCTTCCGCTGCTCTCCGTTCGACCTTCAAACAAGCGTTCGAACCACGCCTGCGGGATGTCTACCACCACGCACCGACAGAATCGAGAGAATCCGGCGTGTCCTTCGAACATGTGTTTGGCGAAAGACACGATCGGGGCTACCGTCGTTCCCGACGACGGTGGTCCCGGTGCGCCCGCGCGCGGCGCACGGGGCGACCCGGCGAGAAACACGGCATCACCGGAGCCGGCTCCACCGGCGGTGCCGGCACCGAAACCGACACCGAGGAGGAACGACGAGATGGCACGGGACGACCCCGGCACCGGGGCCGGTAGCGAGGCCGGCCCGCACGCACCGCGAGGCACCGCACGGCGTGGCGGCACCGCGCAGGTCACGGCGTTCCCCGACCCCCCGACCACGCCCGCGGGGCTGACACCGCGGCAGCGCAAGGTCCTGGAGGTCATCCGCGACTGGGTCGAACGGTTCGGCTACCCCCCGAGCGTGCGCGAGATCGGCGACGCCGTCGGCCTCACCTCCACCTCCTCCGTGCACCACCAGCTGCGCAGCCTCGAACGCAAGGGCTACCTGCGCCGCGACCCCAACCGCACCCGCGCCGTCGACGTCCGCGGTCCGGACGACGCGGCCGCCGAGGCCCAGCAGCTCGCCGGCCCGCGCGTCGACACCGAACTCGGCGACGCGACTGCCGAGGGACGACCCGCCCCCGCGTTCGTCCCCCTGCTCGGCAACATCGCCGCCGGTGGCCCGATCCTGGCCGAGCAGGCCGTCGAGAGCGTCTTCCCGCTTCCCCGCGAGATCGTCGGTGAGGGCACGCTCTTCCTGCTCAACGTCCGCGGCGACTCGATGATCGAGGCGGCCATCCGCGACGGCGACTGGGTGGTCGTCCGGCAGCAGCCGGTCGCGGAGAACGGTGAGATCGTCGCCGCGATGATCGACGGCGAGGCCACCGTGAAGACGTTCAAGCGCCGCGACGGGCACAACTGGCTGATGCCGGCCAACCCCGCCTACGAGCCGATCCCGGGTGACGAGGCCACCGTGCTCGGGCGGGTCGTGGCGGTGCTGCGGAGGCTCTGACCCTCTCCGGCGTGCACACCTCTGGCGGTCCGTGCACATGTTCGGCGGTGTGCAGGGACACCGCGCGGTGTGCATCGTCGTGGTCAGCGCCTCCGGCGCAGCGCGCCGCGGAGCGCCATCGCCGCCGTCAGGAGCAGCAGCACGCCTGCAGCTACTCCCCCGGCGATCGCGGCGGGCAGCCACTCCGGCGCCGGATCGTACGGCTCGGCGGCCGCGGGCGGGGCGGCGGTCGGGGTGGTGTCGTCCGTCGCGAGCGCCGCCGCCCCGGGCACCGCCCGGATCGCCCCCGGCACGCCGCCGCGGGTCTCCGACCCCGAGAGCAACGTGCCGTCGGGCTCGAACGCGATCGCCTCGCCCTGCGGCTCGTCTGCGAGCGGCACCTGCACGGGGGCGCCGTCGAGCGCCGCCACCAGCTCGCCGTCCGCCACCGGGTACAGCCAGGCGTCGGTGTAGGAGCGCAGCGCGAGCACCGACCCGTCCGCGCTCGCCGCGGCGCCGGTCACCACCCGCGAGCCGAGCCCCCCGACCGGCCCACCCACGGACTCCGACGCGGGCAGCGCCACCGCGCCGACCCGCTCCAGCGGAGTCGGCCCGCTGCCCTCCGGGGGTTCGGCGGTGCGGTAGACGCCGGCGGGCCCCCCGACCTCCTTCGTGATCACGACCGGGCGCCCCTCGGCGTCGACCAGCAGCGCCTCGGCGTCGTGCGGCCCGTCGGGATACGTCAGCCGGTGCAGCCGCGCCTCGCCGCGTTCGGGGAGCACGATGACCGCGACGGTGTCGCGGTCGCGGTCGTTGTCGCCGGTGTCGGACACCCAGAGGGCGCCGTCCGGGCCGACGGCGAGGTCCTCGGCGTCGTAGGGATCGATGTCGGCGCTGCGGGTGTCGACGACCGCGCAGGTGCCGGGATCAAGACGATGCACCTGGATGCTGCGCCCGCCGTCGCCCATCGCCCACAGTCCGTCGTGCACGACGAGACCCGACAGCTCGGCGAGGCGCGGGTCCTCGATCGCGCAGCGGGTCTCGGGAACCGGCGGGGCGGCGGCCCCGGACGCGAGCACGGCGGCGATCGCCGCGCCGGCCGCGGCGTGTCGGATCAGCGGGCTGTACCGATCATGCTGAGCCGTTCTCGCCGGGCGTGCCCGCGAGCGCGAACGGCAGCACGGCCGTGGCGAGCTCGGCACCGACCCGCGCGTGCAGGCGCGTGCCGTCGGGGGTGTGCTCCTCGGCCAGCACCTCGCCCTCCGCGTGCACGCGCGCCACGAGCGAGCCCTGGGCGTAGGGCAGCAGCAGCTCGACGTCGACCTCGGGCCGCGGCAGCAGCTCCGCGATCCGCTCGCGCAGCTTCGCCACGCCGTCGCCGCGGCGCGCGGAGACGAACACGGCCTCGGGCAACAGGTGACGCAGCCGGGCCAGCTGCAGGTCGCTCGCCGCGTCGGTCTTGTTGACGACGAGCAGCTCCCGCGGCATCACGCCCTCGTGCTCCTCGCCGATCTCGACGAGGACCTGCCGGACCGCCTTGATCTGGTCCTCCGGCAGCGGGTCGGAGGCGTCGACGACGTGCACGAGCAGGTCGGCGTCGGCGGTCTCCTCCAGCGTGGAGCGGAACGCCTCGACCAGCTGGTGCGGCAGGTGCCGGACGAACCCGACCGTGTCGGTGAGCGTGTAGGTGCGCCCGTCGGTGGTGGACGTGCGGCGGGTGGTGGGGTCGAGCGTGGCGAACAGCGCGTCCTCGACGAGCACACCCGCACCCGTGAGCGCGTTGAGCAGGCTCGACTTGCCGGCGTTGGTGTAGCCGACGATCGCCGCCGACGGGACGCCGCCTCGGCGCCGGGACCCACGCTGGGTCTCGCGCACCTGCTTCATGCCGGCGATCTCGCGCCGCAGCTTGGACATCCGGTTGCGGATGCGCCTGCGGTCCAGCTCGATCTTCGTCTCACCGGGACCACGGCCACCGATGCCGACGCCGCCGGCCGCGCGGCCACCGACCTGCCGGGACAGCGCCTCACCCCAGCCGCGCAGGCGCGGCAGCAAGTAGGACAGCTGGGCCAGCTCGACCTGCGCCTTGCCGTCCTTGGAACGGGCGTGCTGGGCGAAGATGTCGAGGATCAGCGCGGTGCGGTCGATGACCTTGACCTTGAGCTTGTCCTCCAGCTGGCGCAGCTGGCCGGGCGACAGCTCGCCGTCGCAGATCACGGTGTCGGCGCCGGCCGCCAGCACGGCGTCGCGCAGCTCGTCGACCTTGCCCGCGCCGATGAACGTGGCGGGGTCGGGCCGGGAGCGGCGCTGGACGAGGCCGTCGAGCACCTGGGAGCCGGCGGTCTCGGCGAGGCGGGCCAGCTCGGTGAGAGACGCGCGCGCCTGCTCGGCGCTGCCCTCGGTCCACACGCCGACCAGCACCACGCGCTCGAGGCGCAGCTGCCGGTACTCGACCTCGGTGACGTCGGTGAGCTCGGTGGAGAGGCCGGCGACGCGCCGCAGCGACGTGCGCTCCTCGAGCTCGAACTCGCCGCGGGTGATCTCGGCGGCGTCGCGCTGCTCGCGCAGGATCTCGTCGGCGGCGGTGGACAGGGCGGGTTCAGTCATCGTGAGGTTCATGCTCCCATGCCAACGCCCCTGATGTCTGGTTTGTTTCCCCCGGGTACACCGACAGGTACACGGCGACCGCCTCGCCGTCGGGCGGGTCGGGGCGCGTCGCGTACGCGTCGAGCACCGCGTGCAGCTCGGCCCGCAGCGCGGCCGCCTCCGCCGGGGCGAGCCGCACGACGAGCCTGCTCTGCTCCAGTGCACCGATGCCCACCTCGGTGACCTCGTCCAGGTAGGCCTCCAGCACGGCCTCGGGCATCCCCGACTCGAGCCCGGCCCCCTCGAGGGACCAGGACAGGGCTGTGGCCCGGTACGGGATCTCCTTCGCCCCGCGGGTGCCCCGCCGGGCGGGCAGCGCCTCCAGGAAGCCGTGCCGGACCAGCCGTCGGACGTGATGCAGCGTCGTGGCCGGGTCCCGGCCCAAGCGCGCGGCGATCCGGGCGTTGGTCAGCGGTTCGAGGCGGGTGAGCCGGATGATCCGCAGCCGCACGGCGGACGCCATCGTGGCCGCCTCGGCGGTGGTGGCCCTGCGGCGTGGGGGTGTCGGCACGGTGCCAGCATAAGTGATTGACCGCTTCCAATCAGTTGGAGCACGATGGGGTGATGACCCAGGGGGACGGCAGCCGGCGGGGTGGCACGAGGCTGTGGCGGCACCGCGACTTCCTGCTGCTGTGGTCGGGCGAGACGGTCAGCCATGTCGGGACGATGGTCGGTCACCTCGCCGTCCCACTGCTCGCGGCCACCGTGCTCGGCGCGTCACCGTGGGAGATGGGCCTGCTCGTCGCCGCCGAACGAGCGGGCTTCCTGCTGGTGGGGCTGCCGGTCGGGGCGCTGATGGACCGCGTGCGGCGCCGCCCGGTGATGATCGCGGCCGACGTGGTGCGGTTCGGGCTGTTCGCGAGCGTCCCCGTCGCGTGGTGGTTCGGGGTGCTGACCTTCGAACAGCTCGTCGCCGTGGTGCTGCTCGGGGGTGTCGCCACGGTGTTCTTCGACGTCGGCTACCAGTCCGTCCTGCCGTCGGTGGTCGGCCGCGCCGGGCTCGTCGAGGGCAACGCCAAGCTCGAGTCCACGCGGATGGCGGCGGAGGCGGCGGGACCGGCCATGGGCGGCGGCCTCGTCCAACTGCTCGGCGCGGCCAACACGATGCTGCTCGACGCGGTGAGCTACCTCGTGTCCGCGGCGTTCCTGACCCGGATGCGCAGCCCCGAGACCGTCCCCGAACCGGTGCCGGGACAGTCGGTGCGCGCGGACATGGCCGAGGGCCTGCGCTACGTGGTCGGGCACCGCCTGCTGCGTCCGATCGTGCTGTGCACGGGCACCGCGAACCTCTTCAACGGGGTGCTGCAGGCGGTGGCGGTGCTGTTCCTCGCCGGGGAGCTCGGGCTGACGGCCGGCGTCGTCGGTCTCGTGCTGGCCGCGGGCACCGTGGGCGGCGTGGTGGGAGCCCTCACCGCCGGATCCTGGATCGGCCGGTTCGGGCAGGGCCGGGTGCTGATCACGGCGCTGCTGGTGACGGGGCCGGTCACGCTGCTGCTCCCGCTGGCGGGCCCGGGACCCGGGCTGGTGTGGTTCGCCGCGGCGTACTTCGCGATCCTCTACGGCGGGGTCGTCTACAACATCGCGCAGGTGAGCTTCCGGCAGGCGATCTGCCCGGACCGGCTGCTGGGCCGGATGAACGCGAGCATCCGGTTCCTCGTCTGGGGCACGATCCCGGTGGGCGGGCTGCTGGGCGGGGCGCTCGGCGAGCTGATCGGCCTGCGGGCCACCCTGCTGGTGGCCGCCGCCGGGCTCGCGGCGGCGCCGGTGTGGCTGGTGACCTCACCGCTGCGCCGGATGCGCGACCTGCCGGCCGACGTCCCGCTCTGACCTCCGCCACCGCACGACGGGCAGTGCCGGATCGGTGCGGCTCAGCCGCCGATCGGTGCCGACTCGCGGGAGGCGACGGCGTCCCACCAGGCGGGGGCCAGCTCGCCGTGGGCCACGAGCACCGCCGGGCCGTGCAGCGTGGTGGTGGTGTCGTCGACGGTGACGCGCAGCCGCCCGCCGGGCGCGTGGACGGCGACGGTGCCCGTGCCGCGTCCGCTGTGCCGCAGCGCCGCCACGACCGCCGCGACGGTGCCGGTGCCGCAGGACCGCGTCTCCCCCACGCCGCGCTCGTGCACGCGCATCGTCACCTCGTCGTCCGCGTCGACCGGGGAGACGAACTCGACGTTGACGCCGTGCGGGAAGAGCGCGGGGTCGTGGCCGGGCGGCCGGGTGAGGTCGAGCCCGTCGATCGCCACGTCGGTGACGCAGGCGAGATGTGGGTTGCCGACGTCGACGGCGATGCCCGGGAACGCCCGCCCGTCGATGCTCGCCGTGCTGGGCTCGCCGACGACGGCGGCGCCCATGTCGACGGAGATCTCGTCGCCGCGCACGCGCACCGTGCGGATCCCGCCGCGGGTGCCGAGCGGCAGCTCGTCGCCGGGGAGCCAGCCGGCGTGCTCGAGGTAGCGGGCGAACACCCGCACGCCGTTGCCGCACATCTCGGCGACGCTCCCGTCGGCGTTGCGGTAGTCCATGAACCACTCGACGCCCGGCTCCGGCGCCGGCCCGTCGCCCAGGGCGGCCCAGCGCACCACGCGCAGCACGCCGTCGGCGCCGAGGCCGCGCCTGCGGTCGCATAGGGCGGCCACGCGCTCGGGGGTGAGGTCGAGCGCGCCGTCGGGGTCGGGCAGCACGACGAAGTCGTTCTCCGTGCCGTGCCCCTTGCTGAACTGCACCTCAGAAGTCTACGTGCTCCGCGACGACCGCAATGGCGCGCCTGACCAGGGCCGGGGCGGCCCCGTCGAGCCAGGTGATGCGGCGGTCGCGCCGGAACCAGGAGCGCTGCCGCCGGACGAACCGCCGGGTGGCGCGGACGGTCTCCGCGGCCGCGCAGGTGAGGTCGCCGCCGTCGAGCTCGGCCAGCACCTGCTGGTAGCCCAGCGCTCGGGAGGCGGTGCGCCCGTCGCGCAGGCCGTGCGCGAGCAGCCCGCGGGTCTCCTCGACCAGACCAGCGGCGAACATCCGCGCCACCCGCCGGCCCACCCGCTCGTCCAGCTCCGCGGTGTCGCGGTCGACGCCGAGCAGCACGGCGTCGTAGCGGGGTGCGCCCGCGGTGGGCAGCCGCGCCGGGAACGGGCGGCCGGTCAGCGCGATCACCTCGAGGGCACGCACGATCCGCCTGCCGTTGCCGGCCAGCACCACCTCGGCCGCCGCGGGGTCGACCTCGGCCAGGCGGGCGTGCATCGCCGCCGGCCCCCGCTCGGCGAGCTCGGCCTCCAGGGCCGCGCGCAGCCCGGGATCGGTGCCGGGGAACTCCAGCTCGTCGACGACGGCCTGCACGTACAGGCCGGAGCCGCCCACCAGCACGGGCGTGCGGCCCGCCGCCCGCAGGTCCTCGACGACCTCCCGGGCAGCCCGCTGGTAGGCCGCGACGGAGGCGGTCTCGGTGACGTCGAGGACGTCCAGCAGGTGGTGCGGGACGCCCGCGCGTTCGACGGGGGTCAGCTTCGCGGTGCCGATGTCGAGGCCGCGGTAGAGCTGCATCGCGTCGGCGTTGACGACCTCGCCGCCCAGCTCGGCGGCCAGGGCGAGGCCCAGGTCGGACTTCCCCGTCGCCGTGGGCCCGACGACGACGACCAGCGGCGGCGTCATGGGGCGGGCGTCCAGACGGCCACGTGGTAGGCCACGCCGAACGGGATCGACGAGTGCAGCAGCTCGCCGTGCCAGGCGCCACCGTCGGTCGCGGCGGCGAGCACCTGCCACGGGGCCCGGCCCGCCGCCCACAGCTGCGCGGCGAGCCCGGGGTCGAGCGCGGTGAGCGCGGCGCGGTCGGCGGTGCGCAATGCGGTGGCCACGGCGGCGTCGAACGGGCCGGCGCGCTCGTCGAGGTAGCCGGGCGCCTTGAGCGTGTGCGTGGCCGCTCCGTCGCCGACGACGAGCAGGCCCACCGGCTCCGGGTCGGCGGCGCACTCCGCGGCCAGTTCCGTCCCGACCCGGGCGCACTCGGCCGGGTCGGCGTCCGGGGCGACGAGCTCGCCGCGCACGCGTACCAGCGCGCCCGTCCGGCCGGCCACCCACCCGGCGACGAGCAGTGGCAACGGGAGGCGGGGGTCGACGGGGCCGTCGGCGTCCGGACCGAGCCCGACCACGACGTCGACGCCGAACCCGATGAAGCTGCCCCGCACGTCCGGGCCGACCGTGCGCCTGCCACCGGCGTCGGCGCCGACGGCGATCCACCTCGGCGCGGCACCCGCCAGCCGGGAGGCGGCCGCGACACAGGCGCCGCGGAGCTCGGCGGTCTCGGCGGCGGCGCCCGTCGCGAGCTCGAGAACGAGCAGCGGCGGTTCGGGGAGCACCGCGACCATGGACAGCACGCGACGCAGCGTAGGTGGTGCCTCCGTCGCGCCCGGTGCGGGCGCGGCTCGCCGATCCGGACCGGCCGCTGGCTGCGCTGCGCCCGTCCGGGCTGTTCCGGTCCGCGCCTCGAGCTGTTTGAATCGCCGGACGGCCGCCGGTCACGAGGACCGGTCACGGCCGCTGTGCACGGCTCCGCCCTCGGGCGGGGCGCCCACCGACGCGGTGGGCCGGAGCGAGGAGGACACGGTGTCGGAGCAGCAGGGGACGGAACACCCGCAGACGACCACCGAGAACGACGGGACGGCCCCGGTCCCGGCGGGCGCGCAGCAGGCGGCGGCACCCAGGACCGGGCATCCGGTGGACCCGTCCGGGGCCGCGGCGGAACCCGGCGCCGAGGTCGAGGCAGCAGCGACGGCACCCGCGGAGGAGGGCGCGTCCTTCCCCGCGGAGGAGGGCCCGGCGTCGCCGGTGGCGGCCGACGTCACGGCGCCCACCACCGACGAGGCCGACGCCACGTTGGGCGGGGAGACGCGGGAGCAGAACTCGGAACCGGTCCCGGGCACCGTCGCGGCCCCCAGCACCGACGACGCCGACGCCACGGTCGCGGCCACCCGGCCCACCACCCCCGAGCCGCCGTCGGTCCGGCTCACGCCGCCCCCGGTGCCCGGGCCGCCGCGTCCCGGCCCGCCGCCCGGTGCCGGCCGTCCCCGGCCGGCCGCGCCCGCCGTCCCGCCGCCGGTCCCCCTTGCCGCGCCG
>NZ_JAHKRK010000115.1 GCF_019396355.1 Pseudonocardia nigra | reverse complement strand
CTGGCTCTACGTCATCTGGCACTGCTGGCACGACCACACCACCTACGACCCCGCCCGCCACGGAGCCCTCCAACGACTCCTCAACCAAGATCAACCGGCGGCGGCTTGACACAGGGCTACTCATGCCTCGACCCCGATGTCCTCGTTCCACAGCTGCGGTGCGGCGGCGATGAGCTCGTCCATCAGGTCCTTGCACTCCTGCAGGTCGAGCACGACGACCTCGACGCCGTGCCGGCGCAGCAGGTCCTCCGAGGCCTCGAACGTGCGGTTCTCGCCGATGACGATGCGGGGGATCCCATAGAGCAGGGCCGTTCCGGCGCACATGAAGCACGGCGAGAGCGTCGTGTAGAGGGTCGACGCATGGTAGGTGCGGGCAGGAAGTCGGCCGGCGTTCTCGATGCAGTCCGTCTCACCGTGCCGGATCGCGCTGCCCAGCTGGACCCGCCGATTGCGGCCCACCGCCAGCACCGCACCGTCGTGGACGAGCGCCGCGCCGATGGGAATGCCTCCTTCCTGCAGGCCGGTACGCGCCTGGTCGATCGCGTGCTTCATGAAGTCGAGGTCGTCCACGGGCATTCCTCCGAGGACCTCCTGGGGTGTGCGCCGGTCGCGCACCATCCTGGGGGCCGCGGCGAGTGGGCCACAAGGCGCATCCCACCCGCCGCAGCGCCCGCTGATCTCCGCGACGATCCTGCTCGGGCTCGCCGAGCTGGTCGGGGTCGAACCGCACGTGCCGTCAATCGCCTCGGCCGCCGCGGCGAGCTGGAACCCCTCGGCACGTTGACGGGGCGGCGGCCTCCGTTCGGAGGGCTACCGGGTGCGGGCCTGCCCCGGCCTGTGCAGACCGACGACGAACGGTACGGGGTCGGGCGCAGTCGGGCCGTCGCCGTTGATCACGCTGTGGCCTGGCGCTAACGGCGCAACAGTCGGTGGAACTGCAGTGCCATCTGCACCTCGAGTCCGCCGGTGGGTGAGCGCCAGGCGCTGCTGTCGAGCACGTGGTCGATCCGTTCCAGGCGCTGGTAGACGGTGTTGACGTGCACGCCGAGCTCGCGGGCCGCCGCTGGTGCGTTGTGTCCGCAGGCGAAGTAGCAGCGGATCGTGTCGATCAGCTGGGCCTGGTGCTCGCGGTCGTAGCGTTCCAGCGCGCCCAGGGTGCGCTCGAGCAGGCGCTCCACCTGCTCGGTCGAGATGTCCTCGAGCAAGGAGCCCACCACTCCCAGTTCGGAGATCGCGGCGCCCTCGCCGTCGCGGCCGAGCGCGGTGAGCAGCCGGCGGCACCGGGCAGCGCCGGGGTGCAGAGCGCGGATCTCGGAGGGTCCCGCGGCGGGACCGCCGGCGCCGGCGGTGACCGGGCAGCCGGTGCTCGCGCCGATCCTCGGGCGGTTCGTCGTCGGGCTCGGGATCGGCGCGGACCTGCCGGTCAGCACCACGTTGATCGCGGAGTCCGTCGGCCCGAAGCGGCGGGGCAGCGTCACCGGGCTCATGCAGGTGTTCTGGTTCGCGGGCGCCAGTGCCTCGGGCATCGCCGGCATACTCCTCTACCTCGCGCTGGGCGAATCGTCGTGGCGGTGGATGCTCGGGAGCGCGGCGGTGCTCGCTGTGGTCAGGATGCTGCTGCGCCGCGGGAGCCAGGAGAGCGCCGCCTGGCAGGACGCCCGGCGCGCCGAGCCCACCGCGACTTCGACGCGAACGGCGGTGGCCGGGTCGAACCCACTGCTGGCCAACCGAACGGTCCGGATCGCGCTGATCTTCTCCTGCCTGTTCTGGTTCCTCGTCACCATCCGCGGCGCCGGGTTCAACCTCTAAACCCCGATCTTCATCAGGGAGGTCGGGCTGTCCGGAACCGTGCAGACGCTGGCCATGAGCGTGGCGGTGAACATCATCTACACGATCGCCGTCCTGGTGGCGACGCTCTCTCTCGACCGCTTCGGGCGCCGTGCGTACATCCTGGTGAGCTGGGCCGCCGCCACGGTGCTCACGCTCGCGCTGGCCTTCGTCGACGAGGGCAACGTCGTCCTGATGTTCGCTCTGATCACGCTGTCCACGATTCCGATCCAGATCATGGCCGTGGCGCTCTTCCCGATGTCGGTAGAGCCCTTCCCGACGCTGTACCGGGCCACCGCGCAGGGGCTGTCCTCGGCGAGCGGCAAGATCGGCGGCTTCATCGCGTCGCTGGTGTTCCCGGTCGCGCTCGCCGGCCTCGGCTGGACGAGCCTGTCCATCGCGCTCGCGGTGCTGATGGCCGCAGGCCTCGTCGTCGGCCTGCTGCTGAAGTTTCCCGACCCCCGCGGCGCCGAGCTGCGCCACGAGGGCACTGCCTCGACCGGGTGACCTCGACCGGGGTGACCTCGACGGCGTGACCTCGACAGTGTGAGCGCAGGTACTCGAGGGCGCGCCGAGGTCTCCTGGTGGATGGTCGGCTACCACCGTGACGCGCAACTCGCCGCGACCGTCCGTCCTCGCTCGCCGGAATGATCAACGCGCCATCGAGCCCGACACGCCGGAGATGTGCAGCGAGCGCCGGGTCTCGTCGGCGAGCAGCACTCCGCTCGCCTCGTACCCGGTCAGCGAGCACGCGGTCCGGGCGATGAGGTCCAGCAGCTCCGGCAACGGGACTCGCCGCGTCCGCGATGGGCGAAGCAGGTGCCGATCACGACCGGGATCCCCTCCGGATTGACGATCCCTCAGCTCATGAACTCCATCACCACGGGCGCGCTGACGCGACCCGGATGATCACACATCGGATGCCGCTCGACGAGACGGAGGCCGGTTACGGCACCTTCCTCTGCCCTCCGGAGACCGGCGCTCTCACGGTGGTGCTCACGAACCGAGCGCTGTGCCGGCTGCCGCCGGCCGACCATTTGCCGACGCTGCGGGAGGCGACGAGCGCAACCGCAGCCAGGATCCCCGCGAGGATCAGGACGCATCCCTGACGGCCGAGGTGCTCGAGCGCGACGCCGCTGGCGACGGGGGCACCGATCGCCGGAACCGTCGCCACGGTTCCGGCTGCCGAGAGCACGCGGCCGCGGACGGCGGCGTCGGTCACCGCCAGCCAGCGACCGGCCAGGAACGCGTCCCAGACCGCCAGCACCATCATGAGGACGCCGAAGGCGAGGCCGATCGCCCACGTAGCCGGCGCCGCCTGCACGGCGAGCACCGCTCCCGTGCCGATGGCGGGCATGGCGACGAGCAGCGAGCGAGGTGAGATCAGCCGCTGGAGCGGGGCCGCCACCGTCGCCCCCGCCAGCCCACCCAGGCTGCCGAACGCGAAGACGACGCCGGTGGCAACGGGTGATGCACCTGCGTCGCGCAGCTGGACGATGATCAGGAGCGCCATCGAGGCGACCACGAGCTCGTTCATGGCGGTCAGGACCGCGGTGACCCGGACGAAGCGCTGATGCCAGAACGCCAGCAGGCCGTCGGCGATCTCCCGGAGCGGGTGCCGGTCGGTGGGGGTTGTCGCCGTGCGCAGCGGCGTCCGCATGGACGCCGTGCACACCATGGCGACCAGGTAGGACAGCCCGTCGAACAGGAAGGGCAGGGCCCTGGCGAGCGAGAACAGGGCAGCGCCCAACGGCGGTCCTGCGAGCCCCACCGCATGGCTTCGGGCTTCGTTCAACGCGGCTGCACCGGGTAGCTCGTCCTTGGTCACCAGCTGGGGTAGGGCGACTGCCTCGGCGGTGCTGCGGGTGCCCCACCCCAAGCCGAGAACGGCGCCGGCGACAACGAGGTGCACCAGGGAGTACCGGCCGGCGAAGGCGGCCGCGGCGAGCGAGAGGGCTGCGGCGGCCGACGCCAGGTCGCATCCGATCATCAACCGGCGCGCGTCGAGGCGGTCGGCGAGCCATCCGGCCGGCAGCTGCCCGAGCGTCGACGTGCCCAGCATGACGGTGCCGGCCACGCCGGCCTGGGTGGCTGACCCCGTCATCGCGACGACCCACAGCATGTAGGCGATGTGGAACCCGCGGCTTCCGAGCTGCGACACCGCCTGGCCCCACCAGAGCAGCCGGAAGTCGCGCCGGTCCGCCATTTGCCGGTCCACGCTCATCTCCGGCAGCCCGGCCCGGTCATCGGCGCGGCGCGGGAACGCCGACCGCGGTGACCCCGAGAACCGGCTCCCCGGTGCGGTCGAGGCCGAACATCGTCTCCAGGTCTTCGTCGGAGACCGCCGTGACCACAGTGGCGCCGAGACCCATCGCGGCGGCCGTGACCAGCACGGTCTGGCTGACGTGGCCGAACCCGATCAGGACGTCGCGATACGCCCGGCCGGAGGGGTAGCGCCACTGCGTGCGGGCGATGACCGCGCTGTACACGAGGACCACCGGCGCAGCCGCCAGCCAGCCCTGACCGCCGAGCGCGGCCGCCTGCGCATCGTCGGACGGCAGCTCGCCGACCTTCTCGAGCGCGTTCGTGCCGGGCGAGAAGTGGTACAGGCCCGGATCGACACCGACGACGTTGCGCACGATCGCGTAGATCTCGATCGGGTCCCGTGCGCCCGCCGACGGGCTCGCCTTGAATGCCACCGTCCCGTAGAGGGAGTCGGCGCGGCGCTCGACGATGCCGCCCCCGAGCTGCAGGAGCGCGGTGAGCCGGCCGAGATCGACCGCGGACGGCGCGAACTCGCGGACCGACCGGCGGTGGTGCAGCGCGTCGACGAGGTCGCCGTGCTCCCAGTCGTCGGACGCCGGCGGGCCCGTGGCCAGCGCGACGGCCGGTGCCTCCGGGTAGGTCTTGAACGGCGGCGGCGGCGGAGCGTACGCGGCTCTGGCCTCCAGCTCGGCGTCGCTGTCGGCATCGTCGAGATAGACGGTGGTGGCCAGCGTGCGTGACGCGAGGTGGTACTGGCGGGCGGCCGCGCCCCACGGCTGCCAGCCGGTGAGGACCTGCACCTCGTTCTCGTGCGCCGGGGAGCCCCATTCGAGAAGCACACCCGCATCGATCAACCGGGCCGCGATGGAGCGCTGCTCCGGACCGAGCCCCGCGTCGTCGAGCTCGCGCCAGGTGGCGAAGGTACGCAGCAGGCCTTCGCTCGCGGGCGTCAGCGCCAGCTGGCGGTGGCCCAGCGCGTCGTCCCAGACGGGCTGCCCGCCGCTCCAGAACAGGGCGGCGCACTCGGCGACCTTGACCTTCACGGGGTGCTCCTCTCAGGAAGCGGTGCGGGGGTTCGCGTAGCGGCCGGCGAGGAGGTCGACCACCGCGTCGGTCACCGTGGTGACCCCGGCCCTTGACTCGAAGGTCAGCCAGTCGCCGGTGGGGTTGACCTCGAGGAAGACCGGCCCGTCGAGGGTCTCGAGCACGTCGAACGCGCCGACGTCGAGGCGCAGGCGGGACATGAGCGCGCGGAGGGGGCGGCGCAGGTGTGCGGGTACCGGGGCCTCGCGGATGGCCACGCTGTCGGGCTCGGTCCACGGCGACTCCGGCGAGGCCTTCGCCACCTCGAAGGCGACGAGCTGGTCGGCGACGCCGTAGATGCGCAGCTCGCGTGTCGAGGCGATGAACTCCTGCACGAGAACGGGCGCCGGCTCGAGCGGCCGGTCCGCCAGGTCGGGGCGGGCCACGCGGCGGGGGAGGACGGCGACCAGCCGGCCGGGAACGACTTCGACGAAGTGATCGCCGAGCGTCTTGACGACGACGTCACCGTCGCCGGGAAGGCTGCGGGCACCGTCGGCGAGATCGGTCGTGACGATGCTCGCTGGAACGCGAAGCCCGGCACGGACGGCGGCGGCGAGCTGCGCGAGCACGCCAGGGCGGGACATGTCGGCATCGGCGTTGACGGTGTCGGTGCGCGGGTCCTCGGTCAGCGCCGCGACGAGCGCGGCCCAGTTGTCGGTCACGTACGCATCGGCGGCGGCGTCGCCGGTGGCGGCTATCGAGGATCGGTAGAACGAGCGGACCCAGCACACGCTCGGGATGAAGGAACTCCCGTCGAACGTGCACACACCCGAGGGCACGTCCCACTGGAACGAGGCACGTCCCACGCGGTCGCTGTCAAACCGGACGACGGGCACGTTGCGCGCCGCGAGGCGGAGGGACAGTTCGTCGGCCTCCCGGTCGCCGGCGCGCGTGATGAGCACGACGGCCTTCGCGGGCAGCCCGGCCCCCGGGGGACGGCCGATGCACGCCTGGAAGTCCCTCGAGTCCGCGGAGAGGATCATCTCGTGGATGCTCGACGAGAACAGCAGCGGGCGGGGCATCGGCCGTCCTTCCTGGTGGGCCCGAACTCCTACTGTGGGGGCCACGAACGCCCACCGGGTCCTCGGGAGCCGGAACGACGCCTCGCCGCGTTGCCCCCGCACCCGAGTACGCCCGGTACAGGGGTGCGGGGCCGTCTTGTGAGGCGTCGTCCTGCTCGCGCGATCACGCCGGCGACGTTCGTGGCGGCTGCGCTAGTGACAGCCCTTTCCGCAGGGCCTGGCGGGCGCGAGGTACGCGGAGGCGAACGCCTCGAACGTCTCGCTCTCGGTGCGGGCCCACTCGCTCAGGGCCTCCTGGTCCTCGGTGCGGAGGTCGATGAACGTGCTGGCGAGCTCCTGGACGGTCGACATGGCGGCACTCCCTTTCATGACGGGCGGGCAGTTGGTGTTGCCCGCTAATCGTCAGCGGTCCGCCATGGTCGAATCGACCGAGGAATCCCTACTCCGGTGCGAATCAACCCCCCTTCCCGAGTGGGGACAACCCGACGTGGGCCCCTCGCCTGGCCTCCGTGCCGAGCGCGCGTCTGCGCACTCGACCAGCTCGACCGGACGCCGTTCGCATCCGTTCGCATCCGTTCGCATCCTGACCCGTCCGTCCTGGCCGGGCTCTGGTGGACCGGCCCGCGTCAGCAGCCGGTTCGGGGAGGCCCGATGAGTAAGTTTCAGCCCCGGTGCCGAGCTCGGCGTCCCGGGCCCGGGCGATGGCCTCGGCCCGGCTCGCGGCGTGCAGCTTGCCGAGCACGTCGCAGATGCGGTTGCGCAGGTGTCGGCGACCCTCGTGCAGCACGCGCCGGTGTTCCCGGCGCTGGCCTTCCGGTTCAACACCGACGACGGTTCGGTCGCCTTCTCCGGCGACACCGGCCCGACCGGCAACCTCATCGAGCTGGCCCAGGATGTGGACGTGCTCGTGCACGAGGTCATCGCCCGGGAGTGGGTCGGACGTCTCCTTCCGGCGCCCCGGGACGCCGCGCAGGAGAGCCTGTTCCAACACCTGATCAACGTGCACACCGTGATCGAGGACGTCGGCCCGATCGCCGAGCGCGCACGGGTCAGAACCCTCGTCCTGTCCCACCTCGTACCCGGCAACTGGCCCGCCGAGGAGTGGCAGCGCGCGAAGAACGGTTTCTCCGGCACCCTGGTGGTCGGCCAGGATCTCGACCGAATCGGTGTCGGGACGACCTGATCGACCCCGTGCCGGAAAGGGCGAGGCGGTCGCGTCGAGGACGCGCTGACCAACTCATTGCCGTAGTTCCGCGCTGATCGCTCGGGAGATCCCGGACCGGACGGTGTCGAAGAGGAGGTCACCGCGCTCGGCGGTGGCTCCTGCCGGAGAGGAGAGGCAGCCCGAGATCGGGGTTCGAGCTGGGTGTTCGGGGAAGATGTCGTAGGGGGCCGGCTCGGCCGGTGGGTGGGTGGGGGCGCGCGACATGTCGACCTTCTCGGGGTGCAGCCGCAGCATCAGCGACGTCTCCAGGACGCCGCCGTGCTCGATGTCCCAACCGTGGAAGCCATCGGGGAAGACGGCCCGCAGGGTCTCGTCGTCGACGTGGTCCCAGTACGAGAGCAGCATGGCCCGGCTGTCCTCCATGCCGAGCAACCGGGCCGTCCGGACCGCGAGGTCCAGGCCTTCGTACAAGAACTGGTAGTTCTCGAAGTGCCCGTTGACGACCGCTACCTTGCGGATGCCGTGGCGGAATAACTCGATGACGACGTCGTGGGTCTGCAGGATCAGCGCCTGTGCCGAGAGGCTGGTCGTGCCGATGCGGTGGTTGCCGCCGCCGGAGCGCGGCTGGGACTTGTATCCGTAGCAGAAGGCCGGCGCGACCAGGGCATCGACGTCGTCGGCGACGGCGGCGCAGACGGCCCTCGCGAGCATCGCGTCCACGCCCAGGGGCATGTGCGGGCCGTGCTGCTCCGTGGCGCCGGTGGGGAGAAGGACCAGCCCGCGGCCGGTGGCTGTGTACTCCTGGTAGGTCTGCGCGTCGAGATCCTCGAGGTGGCGAGTGGTGAGCACCGTGATCCTTGCCGTCGCTGGGGATGGGGTGGGGCACGGCGGCGCGGCCCGCCCGGGCCGCGCCGCCGCCGTCGGGCCGAACTACGCGGACACGATGTTGTGCGCGGGGCCGAACGGGAACGTGGTGATGTTCTCGGCGCCGTCCTCGTGCACGACGAGGATGTCGTGCTCGCGGTAGCCGCCGGCGCCGGGTTGCCCCTCGGGAATGGTGATCATCGGCTCCATCGAGACGACCATGCCCGGCTCCAGGACCGTGTCGATGTCCTCGCGCAGCTCCAGGCCTGCCTCGCGCCCGTAGTAGTGGCTGAGCACGCCGAACGAGTGCCCGTAGCCGAACGTGCGGCTGGGCAGCAGGCCGTGGGAGACGTAGATCTCGTTGAGCTCCGCGGCGATGTCCTTGCAGACCGCCCCGGGCTTGATCAGCTCCAGGCCCCGGCAGTGCACCGACACGTTGATGGTCCAGAGCTCGAGGGAACGCTCGTCGGGCTGTCCCAGGAACATGGTCCGTTCGAGAGCGGTGTAGTACCCGGAGGTCATGGGGAAGCAGTTCAGGGAGAGGACGTCGCCGCGTTGGACTCTCCGCGTGGTGGCCCAGTTGTGGGCGCCGTCGGTGTTGATCCCGGACTGGAACCACACCCAGGTGTCGCGGATCTCGCTGTCCGGGAAGGTGCGGGCGATCTCGTGGGTCATGGCCTCCGTGCCGACCAGCGCCACCTCGTACTCCGTGATCCCCTCGCGGACCACGTCGCGGATGGCGTCTCCGCCGAGGTCGGCGATGCGGGCCCCGTGCTTGATGACCTCGATCTCCTCGGCGGACTTGATCATGCGCTGGCGCATGGCGTCCTGGGAGACGTCCACCAGGGTGGCGCGGTCGAAGGTGTCCTGGATCCGCCGGCGGGACATGAGCGGCAGGGTGTCGTCCTCCACGCCGATGCGTCGGGCGGTGATCCCGCGTTGGCGAAGGGGCTCCTGGAGCCCGTGGGAGAAGTTGTCCCGCCGCCAGTCGGTGTAGACGATGTTGTCGCCGTAGCTGCGCCGCCAGGGCATGCCGGCGTCGATGTTGGCGGTCACGGTGACGGAGTCGTCCGGCGTCACGACGAGGGCGTACGAGCGGCCGAAGTAGGTGAAGAGGAAGTCGGAGTAGTACTTGATGTTGTGGTAGCTGGTGAGGATCACGGCATCGAGGTCCTGCTCCACCATGATCTGCCGCAGACCGGCGAGCCGGCGCTCCATCTCGGCCTCGGAGAAGGTCAACGGCACCCTCTCCCCGTTGTGCAGCATCTTGAGGCGCTCCAGCTCCGAGACGCGGGTGACGGGGGCACTCGAGGCAGTCATTGATCATCCTTCCGTTGTCGGGTGAGTGCGGCGAGCCGGCGCGGAAAACCGGTCCGCTGCGCAGGGAAATCGGAGTGGCAATGCGGGGCCCTCGAATCAGGGCTCGGTCAGGGCCGGCCCGGGCGCGCCGAGCGGCGGGCCGGCAGGGGCCTCGTCCGGCCGGTGGGCGTAGCGGGCGTGCACCCGCCCGCCCAGCAGGGCGTAGACGCCGGCCGAGGTGAGACCGCCCGCCAGCCAGGACAGGTCGACCCCGCCCATGGCGCGGGCCGCGAACCCCCGGAGCGGGTCGGTGAGCCCGTACATGAACAGCCACGTTGCGAACACGCCGAGGGCGAAGGCGGTCATCGTGGCCCAGTTGACGTCCGGTAGCCGCTTGCTGTGCACGGGCTCGAACAGCCGGTCGGCGTCGAGGTCGGCCCGCTCGAAGCGGTAGTAGTGGACGAGCATGATGCCGCCCCAGGCCGCCACCCAGGCGACGATTCCCACGAGCCAGGTGTCGAGGATCGTCGCGAGGTCGTCCTGGAGGACGAAGAAGACCACGGCGAGCATGGCGAACAGGCCGACGAAGAGGCTCAGCGTGCGGCGTTCGACCTTGATGTCGAGGGCCTGTGCCGCGACCGAGAAGGTGTAGATGTTGAGGATGTTCGTCGCGATCGGACCGTGCACCACGAGCAGCAGCACCGGAACCGCCAGCGCGCCGTAGTTCTCGACGATGAGCTGTCCCGGGTCGACCGAGCCGTTCTTCGTGGCGAGGCTCGCACCCAGCACACCGAGCCAGACGACTGGGAGGAACTGGCCCAGCACGCTCACGACGTAGAGCCTGCGGTGGGGTACCGACCGGCTCACGAACCGCGAGTAGTCGGCCGCGTAGGTGAACCAGGTGATGCCCCAGCCGATGCCGATCGCGGTCATCACGCTGGTCATGGCCGCCCAGCGGGCGCTCCCGGTGAGGACCTCGCCCGGCGGACCGGCGTAGCCCCAGTCGACGCCGACGGAGAACCAGGCCACGGCCGACATCGCGATCAGGACGAGGATCGTCGGTGGCACGGTCCATTTCTCGAAGGCCGCGATCGCGCGGTAACCGAGCCAGGAGATCGTCACCTGCATCGCCATGATCACGGCGGCGACGGCGATCTTCCAGGCGTAGTTGTGCCCCGCGGGATCGACCACGCCGATCTCCCCGAGGAGGGCCATGACCAGGTCGAGGATGATCCACGTGTTGACGGCGCACCACCCGATCGCCAGGCAGGCCTGGATCGCGGCCGGAAGGTAGTTGCCGCGGCGCCCGAACGCGGCCCGGGACAGCACCATGCCCGTCACGCCGGTGCGCTGTCCCATCAGCACGAACAGGCCGAACAGCGCCATCCCGACGAAGTTGCCGGCGATCAGGACGATGAGCGTGTCGCGCAGGCCGAGCCCCAGGTGGATTCCGAGCGCGCCGAGCACCCAGTTGATCGGCGCGATGTTCGCCCCTGCCCAGATCCAGAACTGGCCGGACACGCTTGTCGTCCGCGCGTTCTCGGGGATCGGCTGCAGGACCTGCTCGAGATCGAACGTTCCGGCGGAGCCGTTCGCAGAACCCATCTGCGCCCTCCCGGGTGTCGGGGTTGTTGAGGAACGAGCGTGTCCCGCGTCACTCCGGCGAACAAGGTACGTTCTGTCAGTCATCAGTGCGTCAAGGAGGACGTTCCGTCATGCCGCTCCCGCTGCGCGAGGTGCTTGACGACCCCAGCCTCGCCGCAGCCGATCCCGTCGTTCTCGCCGGCGGCGATCGGCTGTCCCGGACCGTCAGCTGGGTGCACACCAGCGAGGTGCTCAACATCGCGGACCTGCTCCGCGGCGGCGAGCTGCTCCTCGTCGGAGGCGTCGCCCTCGAGACGGCCGACGCGCACGAGCGGCGGCGCTACCTGCGCGCGTTGGCGGCCCGCTCGGTGGCCGGGCTGGCGATCGAGACGGGCGGTCGGCTGCCTACTGTGCCCGATGAGATGATCGACGAGGCCGAGGCGCTCGGCCTGCCTTTGGTCGAGCTCCGGCGCGTCGTCCGGTTCGTCGAGGTCACGCAGGCGATCAACGGCCATCTGATCCACGAGTCGGTCCGGCGCCTGCAGCTCGCGGACCAGATCTCGCACGCCCTGGCCGAGGCGATGGCGTCCGGCGCCGGTCTCCCCGAGCTGATGCAGGTGCTGAGCGGGCGCACGGGCGCCGACACCGAGCTCGTGTCGCTCACCGGCGAGCTCATCGCCGCCGGGTTCGCACGCGGCGACGAGCCCGCCGGCATGCACGACCATGCCGTAACCGCGCCGGTGGCGATCGCCGGAGTCACCGTGGCGGTCCTGACCCTGCGCCCGCTCCCACACACCGACCTGCGGCTGTTGGATTCGGCCCGCGACCGGGCCCCCGAGGTGCTGAGCCTGGCCTTGATGCGGGTCCGCTCACCGTCGCACGTCGAACGCGATGTCCGCGACTTCCTGAGGATGACCGTGGGCGGTCCGACGTCGAGGAAGCGATACGCCGATCTGGCCGCGCGTCTCGGCGTTGCCACGGCCGGCCCCTACGTCACCGTCGTTGCCGAGTTCGGCGGGCCGGCCGGGTCGGCGTCCATCGACGCCGCGCTACGCAGACGCGGCCGACTCACGATCGCCCAGGTGCACGAGGAGCGATATCTCGCGGTGGTCGCGCTCGGGGGAACGGCACTGAGCCGGGGGCGCCGCGACGTCCTCACCGACTTGAGGTCCGCCGCCCTTCGACCCGGGGCCCAGGTGGCTGTCGGCCCGGGCGCGCACGACGTCGACACGATCGGGAGGTCCATGCGGGAGTCTGCCGCTGCACTCGACGTCCTCGCTGCCAGGTCGCTCGGCACCGTCGTCGACGCGGCCGAGCTCGGCGTCGAACGCCTGCTGCTGGCGCTGGGCGAGCCGACCGTCATCGACCAGTTCATCGACGAGCAGCTCGGCCCTCTGATCGAACTCGACAGGGACCGGGGCAGCGATCTGGTCGACACCCTGATCGCCTATGTCCGGCACCTGGGGCGCAAGACCGACACCGCCGCCGCGCTGCACCTCCAGCGGCAGAGCCTCTACCAGCGCCTCGAGAAGATCTTCGCCGCTCTCGGGGACGCGCCGAGCGGGTCACCCCAGCTCGGGAGCCTTCTCGTCGCGGCCGAGCTCGAAGCGGCACGTCGCCGCCTGTGACGCCGCGGCGTGCTCGTGGCGGGTGGATGGCCGGAGGCACGGCAATCGCCAGACGGTGGCGCTGCGGCAATGAACCGCATTGCTGAACGGGAACCCGACACACGAGCCGGTGGTCGTGCTGCAGGACAACTCGACGGCCAGCTCAGGCGAAGCCGTACTGCTGTCGTTCCGCGCGCTGCCGAACGCCCGCGCCATCGGGCTGCCAAGCGCCGAATTCTCCTCCGCCAACGCGGGTTACTGGCTGTACGACCGCGCGTTGATGCTGCTCACCGGGGCGGTCTTCGCTGATCTCTCCGGCACCGAATACGGGGGTCCCATCGAACCTGACACGCTGCTCCCGGCCCCACAGGACAAGCAGGCTGTCTGGTCCTGGTTGACGCGGCGCCGGGTGCGCGCCGAGATCAGGGCGAGCCCGGGTGTAGTAGCCAGTACGAGAGTGCTGCCCTTGCCCCTCACCGGTACGACGTTGCTGTCGAGCTTCGGCTGCTTGGACCCGAGCAGGGGGTCCTCCCGCAGCTCGCGTTCCTCGACCAGCCAGGCCGAGAAGCGGCGCAGGGACAGGTGCCGGGAGCGAGCCGTCGCAGGTTTTGCGCCGGCGTCGAGTAGGTCCGCGACGAAGGTGGCGACCGTGCGGCGGCTGAGCTCCGGGGGAAAGGCCCGTCTCCTCGCACCAGGAGAGAAAACGGCGCACTCCGTCGCCGTAGACCTTGATCGTAGCCGGACTCTTGCGCTCCGCGCGCAGGCTCAATTCCCACGATGCGAGCAGCGACGCGAGGTCGGGAGCGGCCACGTCGCTCTCTTGACTGAGAGCGCTGTGCGACGCAAGCGAAAGGCCTCTGAGTTGCGTTTCCGCAGCTCAGAGGCCTTCCGGTGATCCTTCTAGTCCAGGTAGTCGCGCAGCACCTGCGACCGGGACGGGTGGCGCAGCTTCGACATCGTCTTCGACTCGATCTGCCGGATCCGCTCACGGGTGACCCCGTAGACCTGGCCGATCTCGTCGAGCGTGCGCGGCTGGCCGTCGGTCAGGCCGAACCGGAGCCGGACGACGCCCGCCTCGCGCTCGGACAGCGTGGCGAGCACCGACTGCAGCTGGTCCTGCAGCAGCGTGAAGCTCACCGCGTCGACCGCGACGACGGCCTCGGAGTCCTCGATGAAGTCGCCGAGCTGGCTGTCGCCCTCGTCGCCGATGGTCTGGTCCAGCGAGATGGGCTCCCGGGCGTACTGCTGGATCTCCAGCACCTTCTCCGGGGTGATGTCCATCTCCTTGGCCAGCTCCTCCGGGGTGGGCTCGCGGCCCAGGTCCTGGAGCAGCTCGCGCTGGATGCGGCCGAGCTTGTTGATGACCTCGACCATGTGCACCGGGATGCGGATGGTGCGGGCCTGGTCGGCCATGGCGCGGGTGATGGCCTGCCGGATCCACCACGTGGCGTAGGTGGAGAACTTGTAGCCCTTGGTGTAGTCGAACTTCTCGACCGCACGGATCAGACCGAGGTTGCCCTCCTGGATCAGGTCCAGGAACGCCATGCCGCGGCCCGTGTAGCGCTTGGCCAGCGACACCACGAGGCGGAGGTTCGCCTCCAGCAGATGGTTCTTCGCGCGCTCGCCGTCGCGGACGATCCACCGCAGGTCGCGGCGCAGCTGCGGCGACACCTTCTCGCCCGCGTCGATCGACCGGCGCATCCGCTCGGCGGCGTAGAGCCCCGCCTCGATGCGCTTGGCGAGCTCCACCTCCTCCTCCGCGTTGAGCAGGGCGACCTTGCCGATCTGCTTCAGGTAGGCGCGGACGGAGTCGGCCGACGCGGTGAGCTCGGCGTCCTTGCGGGCCTGCCGCAGCGCCTCGGACTCCTCCTCGTCCCACACGAAGTCGCCCGACTGCTTCTGCTGCGAGCTGCGTGTGGTGGGGGCCCGACGGTTGGCGCCGGTGTTGGCGACCTCCTCGTCGTCCTCGTCGTCGTCCTCGTCGTCCGCGGCGTCGCTCTCCGGCTCGTCGGTGACGAGGTCGGTGTCGAGCTCGACCTCGACGTCCTCGAGCTCGACGTCGGCGCCGTCGAGCTCGACGTCGCCGTCGAGGTCCGCCGGATCGGCGTCCCCACCCGCCTTCTTGGCCGGCGCCCCTGCCTTCTTCGCCGTGCGCGACTTCGCGGTCTTGGGCGCCGACTTGGTCGCGGTCTTGGCGGACGCGCCTGCCGCCCGCGAATGGGTGCGGCGTGCGGGTGCTGGACCCGCCGTCGGGTCGTCGACGGTCGGATCGATGCGGGTTGCGGAGTCTGCGGCTGCCACTAGGCCCTCTCGCTACAGTGCGTCTGCGGTGCGCCGGGACGCATATCCAGCTCCGGCGGCAGGTCGAGATGTTGTCGGATACCTCGCCGGATCGCCGTCCGCTGGTGCTGCCGGAGGCCATCCCGCATCGGGGTACCGCTCCATTGTAACTGCGTGTGCTCCGTGCGTCCGCGCCTCGCCACGCGGAAGCGTCCGGCGGGTCGATCTCCCGTGTGGCCCGCTGCCCGGTGTGGTCGGATGGACGGCGTGAACGACCTCCCCGCGTCCCCGATTCCGTCCGCCGACGAGCCGGAGGCGCTCCGGCGGATCGCCGAGCGCATCGTCACCGAGGCGGCCGACCACCTGCGCGGCCTACCCCGCCCGTGGGAGGGCACGCCCGGCGACAGCGTCGCGACGAAGAGCACACCCACCGACGTGGTGACGGCCTCCGACCACGCCCTGGAGACGCTGATCCGGGAACGGCTCGCGCAGCTGCGCCCCGGGGACGCCGTGGTGGGGGAGGAGCACGGCGGCAGCGGCGGCAGCGCCACGACGTGGGTCGTCGACCCGATCGACGGCACCGTCAACTTCCTCTACGGGATGCCCTGGTACGCGATCTCGATCGCGGCCGCCCGGGACGGCGTGTCGGTGGCGGGGGCGGTGATGGAGCCCGCGTCCGGGCGCCTGTGGAGTGCGTCGGCGGGCGGCGGCGCGACCTGTGACGGCAGCCCGCTGCGGGTGTCGGGCGCCACGGACCTGTCGCTGTCGCTGCTGTCCACCGGCTTCTCCTACCGGGCGGAGCGCCGGGTCCGGCAGGTGGACCTGGTGGCCCGGCTGCTGCCCCGGGTGCGCGACGTGCGGCGGGCGGGCGCCGCGGCGCTGGACCTGTGCGCTGTCGCGGCCGGCTGGACCGACGCCTACCTCGAGCACGGCTGCAACTGGTGGGACTGGGCCGCCGCCGCCCTCATCGCCGCCGAGGCCGGGGCGGTGGTGCGGACGCCCGGGCCCACCGGCAGCACCCCGCCCGACGACGGGCTCGGCGCCGACGCCCTCTTCGCCGCGGCCCCCGGCATCGCCGCCGAGCTCGCCGCGCTCGCGAAGGAGTACGGCGCCGGCGCGGTGTGAGCCCTCCGGGCTCGTGAGTGGAAAGAAGTGCTCTGGCACCCTTTCCACTCACGAGCGGCGAAGCCGCTCAGCAGACGCCCGTGCGGGCCTCCTCGAGCACCGCGGGGTCGACCGTCGGCTGCTGCTGCGGCGCCGGTGCGTCGGCGGCCTCCGGGTCGGCGTTGGCGGAGCCGTCACTGCCGCCACCGGGCGCGGAGAGCTGGTCGAGTGCGTCGAGTGCCGCCCGCATCGGGTTGAAGTCGCCGAACGCCGTGCCGACGGAGACGTCGACCGTGTCGTCCTCCCGGGCGTCGCGCACGAGCTCGGCGCACGGCAGCACCAGCGCGAGCGTGCTCGCCGCCCGCTCACCGGCGGGCCCGAAGCGCAGCTGGCCGACGCACTCCAGGTTCTCCTCGGGGTAGAACGGGTCGTTCGCCGGCGGCGCCGCCTCCGCGAACCCGAGGTCGCCGAGCTGCGCGGCCACGAGGTTCGCCTGGCCGCGCTGCCCACCTGCGTTGAACACCCGCACCCGGACCGCGTCCGGCGGCACCGGGGGCACGGTGTCGAGCGCGTCCAACGCGAGCACTTCACCGGGCGGCGGCGGGCCGCCCACGGGGGCCGGGCAGCTCATGGTGCCCGCCGGGCCCGTGGCGTTGAGCAGCACGACGGTCCAGGTCGCCACTGCGACGACCGCCAGCACGGCGACGACCGCCATCACCGGGTCGCGCCTGCGGCGCTGGTAGGGCCGCACGCGCCGGCTCGTCGTGTCGCTCGTCATTCCAACCCCTCCGCGAGTACGTGCCGCCCCAGCGTCACCAGCGGGCCGACGGCGCCGTCCAGGCCCGCGGCCATCGACGCGGGCACCATGCCCGCCCGCACCCTGGAGAGGATCCCCGCCAGCACCACCGCCAGCTTGAACGCCCCGAACGCCACGTACCAGGGCAGCGGGGCGAGGTCGAGGCCGCTCCCGGCGCCATAGGCCTGGGCCACCTCGGCCCGCCGCAGGAAACCGGGTAGCCGGGTGGGGCCGGGCAGGTACTGCGCCGCCCGCCAGACCGGCTGCTCGTCGGCCTGGCGCCAGTACACGAGGAGCAGCCCGACGTCGGCGAGCGGGTCGCCGAGCGTCGACAGCTCCCAGTCCAGGACGGCGCGGATCCGGCCGGGGTCGGCCGCGTCGAACAGGCAGTTGTCGATGCGGTAGTCGCCGTGCACGATCCCGTGTCGCTGCGTCGAGGGGACCGCGGCCGCGAGCGCCTCGGCGAGCCGGCTGAGCTCCGCGGCGGTGTCCGGGTCGGTGAGGTCACCGCCCGCGCGGGCCTGCTCCCACTGCGTCACCCAACGCCGCACCTGACGGGCCATGAAGCCCTCGGGCCTGCCGAAGTCGGCGAGGCCGACCGCGGCGGGGTCGACGGCGTGCAGCGCGACCAGCACGTCCACCAACGCCCGGCTGATCCGCTCCCGTTCGTCCTCGGTGGTGGCCCAGCCCGCCGGCAGGTCGCCCAGCGGCACCACCCCGTCGACGAGCTCCATCACATAGCAGGGCGCGTCGACCGGTGGGCCGCCCGCCGAGGTGGCCAGCACCCGGGGGACGGGCACGGCCGTGCCGGCCAGCGCACTGATGACACGCT
Organism: Pseudonocardia nigra; assembly: GCF_019396355.1. Taxonomy (GTDB): domain Bacteria; phylum Actinomycetota; class Actinomycetes; order Mycobacteriales; family Pseudonocardiaceae; genus Pseudonocardia; species Pseudonocardia nigra. The sequence continues at coordinate 5,777 of NZ_JAHKRK010000115.1, read as the reverse complement.
GCTCCCGGCCCATGTCGTGGGCGGTGGCCGCCACCTGGCCGACCGGCGGCCTCCGCAGCACGACCGCTCCTGCCGGGCTGTCGACGCGGTAGGTGAGGTTCGACCGCCCGGCGCCGACCGGCTGCAACGTGCAGTCCCGCCATCCGGGGTCGCCCAGCTGCTGGGCCAGCCAGGCCCCGACGGCGGCCGGATCGGCCCCTGGAGAGGGATCGGGAGAGACAACCACGTCGGCACCCTAATGGGCTGGACCTCGCAGGTCGGGGCGCCGGGCGCGGCGTGGCGGCCTGGGTTACCCTCTCCGCCCCGGGGGAGTCCGAGCGTGCACCGGCGTCGAGCTGATCGAAGCCGCGACCCGGGGTTTGGGTGAGACCGGCGTCACTCGAGTGCCGGGCACAAACCCCGGCGCTGTGACGTTGTCCAGCCGCACGACGACGACATGTGTGTAAGAGGGTGGAAACGATGGCGACCGACTACGACGCGCCGCGCCGCAACGAGACCGACGACATGGCCGAGGACTCGCTCGACGAGCTGAAGGCCCGCCGCAACGAGGCCCAGTCGTCCGTGGTCGACGTCGACGAGTCGGACACGGCGGAGAGCTTCGAGCTGCCGGGCGCCGACTTGTCCGGCGAGGAGCTCACGGTCAAGGTGCTGCCGAAGCAGGCCGACGAGTTCACCTGTGCCAGCTGCTTCCTGGTGCACCACCGCAGCCGGCTGGCCGAGACCAACGGCAACCAGTTCATCTGCCGCGACTGCGCTGCCTGAGTCCGGGCTGCCTGAGTCCGGGCGGCCGACACGAGGACCGGGTGCCGCCCGGCCCTCGCCGGACGTGACGGCCCGGGTCAGCGCCCGAGCGCCTCGAGCAGGCGCTCGGGCTCGCGCACGCTGACGACCCAGTAGGGCGTGGGGTCGTCCGGGTCGGTGACCTCCACCCGGACGACCGGCCCGACCCAGGCGCGGTGCATGAGGAAGGCGGCGGGGTCGAGCTCCGGGCCCAGTGCGGCCTGCTTGTCGGCCTTGGCGACCACCTCGACGCGGCCCACGTACCGCAGTGGCAGCGCGGCGTCCCCGACCCGCAGCTCGCCGTCGGCGACGCGGACCCGCGCACGCCCCAGCCAGAACAGTGCGATCAGGCACAACGGCACCGTCATCGCGTAGCCGATCCACGACCGCAGCCCCGGGTAGCCCATGTGGACCTCGGCGCCGAGCAGGATCGCCACGGCGAGCGCCGGTAGGTACCACCACAACGGCACCGACAACCGCTCGTCGAATCCAGAGGCGCCGGACGTCGCAGCCCGGTGGGCGGTCGGATGTTCGCTCACCCTTCCGAGGGTAGCCTCGCCCGTCGTGTCCGGCCCCGTCGACGCTCCCCAGCACAAGCCGCTCACCGCACCGCCGGCCGCACCACCGCCCGGGCGGGCGGTCGAGGTGCTCCTCACCCGGCTCGACCCCGAACTGCCCGTGCCGTCCTACGCGCGCCACGGAGACGCGGGTGTCGACCTGCGCTGCACGGCCGACGTCGTGCTCGCCCCCGGCGAGCGCGCGGTCGTCGGCACCGGGGTCGCCATCGCCCTCCCGCCGGGATACGCCGGCTTCGTCCACCCCCGCTCCGGCCTGGCCGCGCGGGCGGGCCTGTCCGTGGTGAACACGCCGGGCACGGTCGACTCCGGGTATCGCGGGGAGATCCTGGTCTGCCTGATCAACCACGACCTGCGCGAGGAGCTGCGGTTGCGCCGCGGCGACCGCATCGCGCAACTGGTGGTCCAGCGCGTCGAGCAGGTGCAGTTCGTCGAGGTGGCGGAGCTGCCGGCGTCCGAACGCGGGGCGGGCGGGCACGGGTCCACCGGCGGGCACGACGGGCTCGGCGCGGGGGAGACCCCTCCGGCGGAGATGGCCTAGTGGCCCGCCGCAACCGCTCGACGGCCGACCCCGAGGAGGACGCGGCGGCGGACCTGCCGCGCGGCGACACGGCGCTCGCGCTCGACCGGCCCGACGACCCGCCCGGCACCGGCCCCTACGACGTCGACGACATCGACCCGGAGGTCACCGACGCGCTCGGCACGGTCGACTTCGGCGCGGTCCGGGTGCCGGTCTCGCCCCGCGGCACGGTCTCGGTCGAGCCCACCGCGAAGGGCCGGATGCAGGCCGTCCACATCACGTTGCCCGAGGGGCGGCTCTCGGTGAGCGCGCTGGCCGCCCCCAAGTCGTCCAGGCTGTGGCCCGAACTGGCGAAGGAGATCGAGACCTCGCTGCGCGACGGCGGCGCGAGGGTCCGGTCGTTCACGGGCGACTGGGGCCGGGAGCTGCACGCCACCTCCGGTGCCGCGACATCAGTCTTCGTGGGCGTCGACGGCCCCCGATGGATGCTCTACGGCGTCGCCACCGGACCCACCGCCCAGTCCGCCCCGCTCGAGGCCGAGCTGCGCCGGATGCTGCGAGGCATCGTCGTGGTCCGCGGGCGCTCGCCGTACCCGGTGCGCACGGTCCTGCCGCTGGTCGTCCCCGAGGAGCTGGCGGCCGAGGCGACGCCGGACCCCGAGGCGGCGCCGGTCGTGGTCCGGACGGCCGCCGTGCCCGCTGCCTCCGACGGGTCCGTCGCGGCCCCGGTGCCCGCCGCGGAGCAGGTTGCCGCCCGGCCCGCGTCGCCGCCCACCGATGCAATGCCCACGGCCCGGCCCGCGGCGCCGCCCGCCGCTGCGGACCTGCCGGTCACCGAGGCCCTGCCGCAGATGCGTCCGGGGATGCGGCCCGCTGCGGCCGCGGCCGACCGGGTGGAGGGGCCGGCCGAGCCCGCGCCCGTCGCACCGCCCACCGAGGCGCTGCCCCGGGTCGCGCGCACCCCGGAACCCGGGACGGACGACCGGGTGGACGAGCCGGCCGGGGTCGACGCTCCCGCGGTCACCGAGGCGCTGCCGACGGTCCACCGGGCCACGACCACGGGATCGTGGGCACGGTTCACGGCCGCGCCGCCAGCCCGCCGCGAGCGGCCCGCCACGCCGCCGCCGTGGGCCGCGATCCGGCCGGCGGAGCCCGCCCCCGATGCGGTCGATCGCCCCGCTTGGCAGCCCGAGCCACCGACGGAGGCGTGGGCCTCGGTGTCCGCGCCGCCCGTCGAGCCGGCCGCGCAGCCGGATGCCGCCGCCACCGATCCGCTGGACGTCGACCGGCTGCCGACGGAGCCGCTGTCCGTCCAGCGCGCGCTGCTCGACGACGACCGGCCCGGTCGGCACGGGGCGGCCGAACCGGCCCTGCCCGAACCGGCCCTGCCCGAACCGGAGCCGACCCCGAGCTGGAGGCTCGGGTCGCGCTCGTCGCTGTGGGCGGACGCGGAGGTCTCCACGCGGCCGTGGAGTCTGGAGGAGCTCGCGGGGGACGGCGCTTCCCGGACCCCGGCGCCGCGGAACGAGCCGGCCGCCGACGCCGGCGGGTCGACCGGGGGCCGCAGGCGGGCCCCCGAGCCGGGGGACCGCACGGAGGGCAGCGTCCGCAGGGTGCTGGCCGCCGAGTACCTCCTCGACGTCAGCGCCGCCACCCGTGGGCAGCCCGCCCCGCGCAACGGGCGCAGGCGGCGGGCCGTCGAGCGCGACGCCTGGACCGAGCCGCTCGCCGCCCCGGTGACCGTCGGCCCCGTGACTCCCGACCCGTCCCCCGACGCCCCGCGGCGGCGCGGCCGGCACGCGGCCCCGGAGCCCGGCGAGGACGTCGCACCCGAGACCGTGCCGATCCGCGTGCAGCTCCCGCCGGAGGCGGACTTGGGCCCGAGCGGACGGCACCGCAGGACGGAATGAGCGCCCCGGTCGCGGATCAGCGGGTGGTGACCCCGAGCCACCCGAGCACGGCGGCCCGGCCGAGCACGGCGGGGTCGGCCCCGAACGCCGCGAGCGTGGCGGTGTGCAGCGCCGCGGCGGGTAGCAGCCGATGCCAGCGCCGCGCCTCGGCGATCGGGTGCACCGGGTCGTCCACCAGGCCGGCGATCCCGGCCGGAACCGCGACCGACCGCAGGGCGGCCGGGTCGGGGGCGGGTTCGACCGCGGCTGCCTCGAGGGCCGCGGCGAGGCCCGTCCCGTAGCGCGGCCACGCCCTGGCCAGCTCGGCGCCGAGCCAGTCGGGGGAACCCGCGCGCGCCGCGGCCACGGCGGCGGTCACCCCGCCCGCCCGCACCTGCGCCGCGATCGCCCTGGCCGCCAGTGCGGCGGGGGCGCCGTCGGGCGCACCCGTCCAGGCGGGAAGGGCCAGGAGCAGCCCGGCGAGGCCGTCGCCGGCCGCGTGCTGCCGCTGCGCGGCCCACGCCGCGGCGACGTGCGCGCCGAGGGAGATGCCGCCCACGAGCAGCGGGCCGGGGCCGTCGAGGGCGGCGTCCAGCGCCGCGCGGTAGCCGGCGACGACGTCCGCGCCGGTGCGGGGCCGGACCGCGTGCAGCCGCACGCCCAGCGCGCGCAACGGCGGCCCGAACGCCGCCCGGACGAACTCCTCGTCCGACCCGGACCCGGGCAGCACGACGGCCCGGACCGGACGCACGTCGCGGCCCGGCGACCGCTCGGCGACGGAACGGGTGCCGGCGCTGTGATGCGTCCGACCGGCGGGCGGCGGAACCAGCCGGGGAGGTTTCCGGAGAGTTACGCTGGAACCGTAACGGGCCCCGAAGGCGGGCGCCGAGCGAGCTGGGGGAGACATGGCCGGCACCGATGGCGGTGCATTCCGCCGCATGTTGCGCAGGCTGACCAGTGACGTCGAGGTGCTCGACGCCGACGACCTGTCCGAGGACGCCGAGAAATCCGGGGCGCAGCGCGCTGCGGAGTGTGCCTGCGGTCAGGAGGTCACCGTGTTCGGTAGGTTACGGAGCGTGGAGTTCCGACCGCAGGACGCCAACGCCTCCCTGGAGGCGGAGCTGTTCGACGGCACCGAGGGCGTCACGCTGATCTGGCTCGGCCGCAGGCGCATCCCGGGCATCGAGCCCGGTCGCACGATGCGTGCGCGCGGCCGTCTGGCCGTCCGCGACGGGCGCAAGGTGCTCTACAACCCGTTCTACGAGATCTGCCAGGCCCAATGAGCGAACGACGGTAGGAGAACAGTGACGGCAGGCGCACCGCAGCACCAGCCCGGCGACCCGGCGCGCCCCGAGCGCGAGTTCCCCACCCTGCTCGAGCAGATGGGCGGCGTGCAGGGGGTGGTCGCCTCGACGATCCCGGTCGCGGTGTTCGTCGTCAGCAACGTGCTCTTCGGCCTGCAGCCCGCGCTGATCGCGGCGCTCGCGTCCGGCGTGCTCATCGCCATCTGGCGGATCGTGCGCAAGCAGGCGCTGCAACCCGCCGTCTCCGGTCTGTTCGCCGTGGGCATCGCGGCGTTCATCGCCTACCGCACCGGCGAGGCGCGCGGCTTCTACCTGCCGGGCCTGCTGTTCAGCGCGGCGCTCGGGCTCGCGTTCCTGGTCTCCATGGTGGTCCGCTGGCCGCTCGCCGGCGTCGTGTGGCACGGCATCAACGGCGACGGCCAGGGCTGGCGCCAGGACCGCCGCCTGCTGCGCGCGTACACGTTCGCCACCGCGTTGTGGACCCTCGTGTTCGCCGCCCGCGTCGTCGTGCAGGGCCTGCTGTACCGGGCCGAGGAGGAGACCTGGCTCGGCATCGCCCGGCTGGCGATGGGCTACCCCCTCGTCGGGGTGGCACTGCTGGGCACCGTGTGGGCGGTCCGCCGCGCCCGGCGCACGCCCCTGCCCACCACCTGACCTACCGCCGCCGGGGCGACTCGGCCGCCGAAACCAGGCGACTCGCGGGAACCCC
>NZ_JAHKRK010000114.1 GCF_019396355.1 Pseudonocardia nigra | reverse complement strand
CCACCGGGCCCCGCGAAACTCATGCTGGACGTCGCAGCGTCGAGCGAGCAGGGCGGTGACCCAGGGGCACCTCGGGTGCATCAGCAGCCTGGCGGCTACCGACACAAGGATGGTGCACCAGTGAGCAGGGTTTTCGTCTCCCAGGAGATCGTCGAGGACGCCCTGGAGGAGTTCGAGGGGTCCGGCATCACGGTGGACGTGCGCCGCGACCACCGGCCGCTGGCCGCCGAGGAGCTGCGGGCCGCGGTGGCGGGCTACGACGGGCTGATCTGCCTGCTCACCGACCGCATCGACGCCGGGTTCCTGGCGGCGTGCCCGCAGCTGCGGGTGGTGGCCAACGTCGCCGTCGGCTTCGACAACATCGACGTGGCCGCGGCGACCGCGGCGGGCGTCGCCGTCACCAACACTCCGCGCGTGCTCACCGACGCCACGGCCGACCTGACGTTCGCGCTGCTGCTCTCGACCGCCCGGCGGGTCCCGGAGGGTGATGCGTTCCTGCGGGCCGGGCAGTACACGCACTGGCGGGTGCGGCAGGAGCAGATGGGAGTGGACGTGCACGGCGCCACGCTCGGGCTGTTCGGGCTCGGCCAGATCGGGAGTGCGGTCGCCCGCCGGGCCCGCGGCTTCGACATGACGGTGCTCTACCACGACGTGCACCGGCTCGCGGCCGAGGACGAGCGCGAGCTCGGGGTGACGTTCGTGTCGTTCGAGGAGCTGCTGGAGCGCAGCACTTCGTGTCGGTGCACGCGCCGCTGCTGGACTCCACGCGGCACGTCTTCGGTGCCGCCGCGTTCGCCCGGATGAAGCCGACCGCGATGCTGATCAACACCGCGCGTGGCCCGATCGTGGACGAGGCGGCGCTGGCCGCGGCGCTGCGCGACGGTGTCATCGCGGGGGCCGGGCTGGACGTCTACGAGCGCGAGCCCGAGGTGGACCCACTGCTGCGCGAGCTCCGCGATCGGGTGGTGCTGCTGCCGCACCTCGGCAGCGCGACCGGGACCACGCGCCGCGAGATGAGCCGGATGGCCGCGCGCAACGTGCGCGACGCCCTGCTCGGCAAGCGCCCGGAGAACCTGGTGAACCCGGAGGTGGCCGACCGGCTCGTCCCGACCGGTGAGGGGGCGGGATGAAGGTCCGCGAGGCCGTCGCGGAGATCCTCGGGCGCGAGGGCGTCGAGATCCTGACCGGGTATCCGGTCAACGACATCATCGAGCAGGCGGCCGTCGCCGGGATCCGGCCGGTGGTCGTGCGGCAGGAGCGCATCGGGCTGCACATGGCCGACGCCATGTCGCGGGTGACGAGCGGCCGCACGATCGGCGTCTTCGCGATGCAGCACGGGCCGGGTACCGAGAACGCCTACGGCGGCATCGCGCAGGCGTACTCGGAGTCGGTGCCGATCCTCGTGCTGCCCGCGGGCTATCCGCGCCGGCTCGCGTACGTCGACCCCAACTACCACGCCTCCCGCAGCATGGCGGCGATCAGCAAGTCGGCCGAGCCGATCGTCACCGCCGCCGAGGTGCCGAACGTCCTGCGGCGGGCGTTCACCCGGCTGCGGAGCGGGCGCGGTGGGCCGGTCATCGTCGAGATCCCGGTCGACCTGTGGGAGGAGGAGGTGCCGGAGCCGCTCGTGTACACGCCCGTCCGGCGGGTGCGGTACGGGCCGGACCCGGCCGACGTGCGACGCGCGGCCGCATTGCTGGCGCAGGCGCAGCGCCCGGTGATCTACGCCGGGCAGGGCGTGCACTACGCCGAGGCGTGGGACCTGCTGCGCGAGCTGGCCGAGCTGCTCGCCGCTCCGGTGACCACCAGCCTCGGGGGCAAGAGCGCGTTCCCGGAGGACCACCCGCTCGCCCTGGGCTCGGGCGGTCTCGCGATCCCGAAGCCGGTGCGGCACTTCCTCGACGCCTCCGACGTGATCCTCGGAATCGGGTGCAGCTTCACCGAGACCTCGTTCGGCACGCAGTTGCCGCTGGACAAGCGGGTCGTGCACGCCACGCTCGACCCGGCGCACCTGAACAAGGACCTGCCGGCGGAGATCGGACTGGTCGGCGACGCGGCGCTCACGCTGGATGCGCTGCTGGCCGAGCTGCGCCCGCTCATCGCTGCCCCCCGCGACGCCGGCCCGGTCGCCGCCGAGATCGCGGGCGTCCGCGAGGAATGGCTCGCCGAGTGGCTGCCGAAGCTGACCTCGGAGGAGTCCCCGCTGTCGCCCTACCGGGTGCTGTGGGACCTGCAGCACACGGTGGACGTCGACAACACGATCATCACCCACGACGCGGGCAGCCCCCGCGATCAGCTCTCGCCGTTCTGGACCAGCACCCGCCCGCTGAGCTACATCGGGTGGGGCAAGACCACGCAGCTCGGCTACGGGCTGGGCCTGGCGATGGGCGCGAAGCTCGCCCGCCCCGAGGCGCTCTGCATCAACGTGTGGGGCGACGCGGCCATCGGCTTCACCGGCATGGACTTCGAGACCGCGGTGCGCGAACGCATCCCGATCCTGTCGGTGCTGCTCAACAACCACAGCATGGCCATCGAGCTGTCCCGGATGCCGGTCTCCACGCAGAGGTACCGGTCCACGGACATCTCCGGCGACTACGCCGCGCTCGCCAGGGCACTGGGCGGGCACGGGGAGCGCATCACCGAGCCCGGCGAGATCGTCCCGGCGATCAAGCGCGGCATCGCGGCGACGGAGGCGGGTCAGCCGGCGCTGCTCGAGTTCATGACCAGCAAGGAGACCACGGTCTCCCGATACCCCAGGGGGTCTTCGTGACCATGTCGGACCGGGTGGAGCTCGCCGCGATCGGCGCGCTGCGCCCTGCTGTGCTCGAGGCGCTCGCCGCCGAATTCACGCTGCACGAGGTCGGGGCGAGCGCGGACGTCGCCGCCGCGCTGGGGCCTGCGGCCGAGCGCGTTCGCGGAATCGTCACCAGCCCCATGGTCGGCGTGTCGGCGCCCGTCATGGACGCCCTGCCGAAGCTGGAGATCGTCTCGCTGTTCGGGGTCGGGCTCGAGCGCACCGACCTCACCTGCGCCCGCGAGCGGGGGATCGTCGTGACCACGACACCGGTCCTCTACGAGGACGTGGCCGACACCGCCGTGGTGCTGGCGATGGACGTCTCCCGGCGGGTCACGGCCGGGGACCGGTGGCTGCGGGCGGGCTCCTGGGCGGCCGGGCAGCAGCCGGCGTCGGGCAGCCGGTTCTCCGGCAAGCGCGCAGGCATCCTCGGCATGGGTCGGATCGGGCGGATGCTCGCCAAGCGGCTCGCCGCGTTCGACATGAAGATCTCCTACTACGACCCGCGGCCGGCGCCCGACGTCGACTACCCGCCGTACTCCACGGGAGTGGAGCTGGCGCGGGAGTCGGACTTCCTGTTCCTGTGCGCGGCCGGTGGCCCGGGGCAGCGGCATCTGGTCGACGGCGAGATGCTCGCCGCGCTCGGCCCGCAGGGCGTGTTCGTCAACATCTCCCGTGGCTGGCTCGTCGACGAGGAGGCGCTCGTCGACGCCGTGGTCACGGGCACGATCGGCGGGGCGGGCCTGGACGTCTTCGACGACGAGCCGAACGTTCCGCAGGCGCTGCGCGAGGCCGACAACGTGGTCCTGCTCCCGCACATCGCCAGCAACACGTTCGAGACCCGGCAGGACATGGACCGGTGCATGGTCGACAACATCCGGTCCTGGTTCACGACGGGCCAGGCCATCACGCCGGTCCCGTAGCCCCCGCACAACCGGCAGGAAAGCCACGTTCCTGTCATTCACCGTCCGGAACGTGGCTTTCCTGCCACTCGGACCGGCCCCCATTCCCACCGACCCACGCCGAGGAGGCGATCCGATGAAGATCACCGGGGTCGAGACCTTCCCGATCGAGGTCCCGCCGCCGCACAAGGGCGGCAAGGTGTGGCTCTTCCTGCGCCTGGACACCGACACCGGGGTGCGCGGCTACGGCGAGGTCATGATGCTCGCCAGCGCGTTCCGGCCGCAGGCGATGGCCGTGCTGATCGAGGACCTGGTGGAGAACCACCTGCTCGGCCACGACCCGTACGAGATCGAGCTGCTGTACGAGAAGCTGTACGCGCGGGCGGGCTACAGCCACTACCCCGAGCAGACCAAGCTCGCGATCATCAGTGGCCTGGAGATGGCCTGCTGGGACATCGTCGGCAAGGACGTGCGCCAGCCGGTGCACCGGCTGCTCGGCGGCGCCGTGCGCGACCGCGTCCGCACCTACACCTACATCTACCCGGACGACGCAGGCGACGTGGACCGGCACGAGCTGTGGATGCAGCCGGACCTGGTGGCCGAGCGCGCCGCGTACTACGCCGACCTGGGGTTCACCGGGGTCAAGCTGGACCCGTTCGGCTTCCCCGTCACCCAGGACCAGGGGCTGGGCCAGACGGTGCCGGTGCAGTACTCGCTCTCCGCGCTGGACACCGCCGAGGCGGTGATCCGCGCGATCCGCGAGGCCGTCGGCAACCGCTGCGACATCCTCGTCGGCACGCACGGCCAGATGACGGCGGCAGGCGCGATCCGGCTGGCGCGGCGCCTGGAGCCGTACGACCCGCTGTGGTTCGAGGAGCCGGTGCCCCCGGAGAACATGGCCGAGATGGCGAAGGTCGCGCGCGCCTCCCGCATCCCGATCACCACGGGGGAGCGGCTCACCACGAAGTACGACTTCGCCCGGCTGATCGAGCACGAGGCGGCCGCGATCTTCAACCTGGACGTCGGCCAGGTCGGCGGAATCCTGGAGAGCAAGAAGATCGCCGGCATGGCCGAGGCCCACTACCTGCAGATCTCGCCGCACGTGTGGGGCGGTCCGCTGATCGCGGCGGCGTCGGTGCAGCTCGGCGCCTGCTGCCCGAACTTCCTGATCATGGAGGCGATCGAGCGGTTCGGCGGGCTGCACGCCGAGCTGCTCGACGAGCCGATCGAGTGGCGCGACGGCTACGTGGTCCTGTCGGAACGCCCCGGCCTCGGCCACGACCTGAACGAGGACCTGGCCCGGCGGCTGGCGCCCGCGGCGGAGGGACGGTCATGAGCATTCTCGGCACCCGCGTGGTCCGCACCGAGGACCCGAAGCTGCTCGACACCGGCGGCGTCTACATCGACGACCTGCGCGAGCCGCTGCTGGCGGGCGCGGCCCACGTCACCTACGTGCGCAGCCCGATCGCACACGCCCGGATCACCGGGATCGACGTCGACGAGGCGCGGCGCGCCCCGGGCGTGGTCGCGGTGTTCACCGGCGCCGACGTCGACCTGGCGCCGCTGCCGCCCGGCAACGGGATCGGGGACGGCCCGCCCGCGGCGATGACCCGGCCGTTCCTGGCCACCGACGTCGTGCGCCACGTCGGCGAGCCGGTCGCGGTGGTGATCACCGACGACCGGCACCGGGGCGAGGACGCCGCCGAACTGGTGGTCGTCGACTACGAGCCGCTGCCCGCCGTCGTCGACCTCGACGACGCGCTGCGCGGCGACACCCTGCTGTTCCCGGAGGCGGGCACGAACCTCACCGGCACCGCCGGGGAACCGTTCGACGAGCACCTGTTCGACGACTGCGAGGTCGTGGTCACCCGCACGATCGTCAACCAGCGGGTGGCCCCAGCGCCGCTCGAGGTGCGCGGCGCGGCGTGCGGGTGGGGCGGCGAGGGCCGGCTGACCATGTGGCTCTCGACCCAGAACGTCCAGTCCTGCCGCGACACCGTGCAGCAGGCGCTCGGGCTGGCCGACGGCCAGGTCCGGATCATCACGCCGGACGTCGGCGGCGGGTTCGGCGCCAAGATCGGTGTCGACCCGGACGCGGTGCTGCTCGGGTGGCTGTCGCGGCGGGTCGAGCGCCCGCTGCGGTGGGTGGAGACCCGCAGCGAGAACATGGTCGCGATGACCCACGGGCGCGGGCAGCGCCAGACGGTCACGATCGGTGGCCGCCGCGACGGCACCGTCCTCGCCTACCGCCTCGAGGTCCTGCAGGACGTCGGCGCGTACCCGTGCGACGCCGCGTTCCTGCCGAAGCTCACGATGCTCATGACCAGCGGCGCCTACGCCTTCCCGAAGGTGGAGTCGGCGGCGCGGGCCGTGCTCACCACCACCACGCCGATCTCCGCCTACCGCGGCGCGGGCCGGCCGGAGGCGACCGCGGCGGTCGAGCGGGCGATGGACCTGTTCGCGGCCGAGGCCGGGGTGGACCCGGCCGAGGTGCGGCGGCGCAACTACATCCGGCCCGAGGCGTTCCCGTTCACCACCCCGTCCGGTGCCACCTACGACACCGGTGAGTACGCGAAGGCACTGGACACGGTGCTCGACGCGGCCGGCTACCGCGGGTTGCGCGAGGAGCAGGCCCGCCGGCGGGCCGACGGCTCACCGGTGCAGCTGGGGCTCGGGCTGTCGTCGTACGTCGAGATCACCGCGCCCAACAACGCGGCGGGGGAGTACGGGCGGGTCGAGGTGCGCCCCGACGGGTCGGTCGACGTGCTGACCGGCAGCTCTCCGCACGGCCAGGGGCTGGCGACGTCCTTCGCGATGCTCGTCGCCGACCTGCTCGGCGTGCCGCTGGAGCGGATCACCGTCCGCCACGGGGACACCGACCTGGTGCCGACGGGCAACGGCACGATGGGGTCCCGGTCGCTGCAGCTCGGCGGGGCCGCCGTGCACCAGGCGGGCACCGAGGTGGTGGAGCAGGCGCGGCGGCTCGCCGCCGACCTGCTGGAGGCGGCGGAGGCCGACCTCGAGCTCGACACCGGCCGCGGGGTCTGGCAGGTCCGCGGCACCGCCGGACCCATGCTGTCGTGGGCCGAGGTGGCGCAGCGGGCCGCCCCCGACGGCGGGCTCGCCGCCGACGTCCTGTTCGCCGAGGAGTCGCCGACGTTCCCGTTCGGCACGCACCTGGCCGTCGTCGAGGTCGACACCGAGACCGGCAAGGTGCGGCTGGTCCGCCACATCACGGTCGACGACGCGGGCCGCGTGCTCAACCCGGTGACGTTCGAGGGGCAGCGGCACGGCGGCATCGCGCAGGGCGCGGCACAGGCGCTGCTGGAGCGGATGGCCTACGACGCCGACGGCAACCCGGTCACGGCGAACCTCATGGACTACGCGTTCATCACCGCGGGCGAGCTGCCGAGCTTCGAACTGCTGGAGATGGAGACGCCGACCGGCCTCAACCCGCTGGGGGTCAAGGGCATCGGCGAGGCCGGGACGATCGGCGCCACGCCCGCCGTGCAGAACGCCGTGGTCGACGCCCTCGCCGGGCTCGGCGTGCGGCACATCGACATGCCGGCCACCCCGGAGCGGGTCTGGGCCGCGATCGTCGACGCGAAGGGAGAACGGTCCTGATGGAGGTCGCCATCCGGGTCAACGGCAAGGAGACCACCGCCGAGGTCGAGGACCGCACGCTGCTCGTGCACTACCTGCGCGAGCACCTCGACCTCACCGGAACCAACGTCGGCTGCGACACCACCTCGTGCGGGGCGTGCACGGTGCTGCTGGACGGCGAGTCGGTGAAGTCGTGCACCGTGCTCGCCGCGCAGGCCGACGGCGCCGACGTCACCACGATCGAGGGGCTCGCTGCGGAGGACGGCTCGCTGCACCCGATGCAGCAGGCGTTCCAGACCGAGCACGGCCTGCAGTGCGGGTTCTGCACACCGGGCATGGTGATGGCGTCGGTGTCGCTCCTGCGCGAGGTGCCCGATCCGACGGAGGAGCAGGTCAGGAGCGGGCTGGAGGGGAACCTGTGCCGGTGCACGGGTTATCACAACATCGTCCGGGCCGTGCTGGCAGCGGCGAAGGACGGGGGTGCGCAGTGATCACCGCTCCGTTCACCTACCGCCGGGCCGACTCGCTCGACGCCGCGCTGGCCCTGCTGGCCGAGCACGGCGACGAGGCGAAGGTGCTCGCCGGCGGGCACTCCCTGCTCCCGCTCATGAAGCTGCGGCTCGCGGCGCCGGAGACGGTCGTCGACATCGGCAGGCTGCGCGAGCTGTCCTACGTCCGCGACGAGGGCGACGTCATCGCGATCGGCGCGCTGACCCGGCACCGGGACCTGGAGGCCTCGGACGTGGTTGCCCGCGAGGCTCCGCTGCTGGCGCACGCCGCCGGGCTCGTCGGGGACCCGCAGGTCCGCCACCGCGGCACGATCGGCGGCTCGCTCGCCCACGGTGACCCGGCCGCCGACCTGCCCGCCGTGGCCCTCGCGATGGACGCCACGCTCGTCGCCCGCGGCCCGTCGGGCACCCGGCAGATCCCGGTCGGCGAGTTCTTCCGGGACCTGTTCGAGACCGCGCTCGAGCCCGGCGAGCTGCTCACCGAGATCCGGATCCCGAAGCCCGCGTCGCCGGGATGGGACTTCCAGAAGTTCACCCGCCGCGCGCTCGACTGGGCGATCGTCGGCGTGGCCGTGTCCGGCACCGGCATCGCGCTGGTCAACATGGGGCCGACCCCGCTGCGGGCGACCGCGGTGGAGCAGGCACTGGCCGGCGGGGCATCGATCGCCGAGGCCGCGGGGCGCGCGGCCGAGGGCACCCAGCCGCCCGACGAGCCGGGCGCGGGCGCGGAGTACCGGCGGCACCTCGTGCGCGTGCTGGTCCGCCGCGCGCTGGAGGCAGCGGCGCAGCGGGGAGGTACGTCGTGAAACCGGCGGCGACGCGGGAGGTCGGACGGACCGGCGTCGAGGTCACGCAGCTCGGGTTCGGCGGCGGCGCGCTCAAGCTGCCTCGACCCGAGTACCGCGACGAGGATGCGACGGCCGCCCTCGACGCGGCCTGGGCCGGCGGGGTGCGCTACTACGACACCGCCCCGTTCTACGGGCGCGGGATCAGCGAGCAGCGGTTGGGCCGCTTCCTCGGCGGTCGCTGTGACGAGTCGTTCGTGGTCTCGACGAAGGTCGGGCGCCTGATCCGGCCGGCCCGCTCGGTGCAGCGCCCGGCGGCGCGCACCGCCATGGGTGACGTCGGCACGTGGGAGGTGCACTACGACTACAGCCGCGACGGCGTCCTCCGCTCGATCGAGGACTCGATCCAGCGGCTGGGCATCTCCGCGATCGACCTCGTGCTCGTGCACGACCTCGACCTGGTCCACCTCGCGCCGCAGGCGCGCATGGACGCCCACACCGACGACCTGCTGCGGTCGGGCTGGGCGGCGCTGCAGGACCTCAAGGCGCAGGGCGTGATCCGCGGGGTCGGCTTCGGGATCAACGAGATCGGGCTGGTGCCGCACTGGCTGGACCGGTTCGACCCGGACCTGTTCCTCGTCGCGGGCCCGTACACGCTGATGGAGCAGGGCGGGCTGGCGGAGCTGAACCGCTGCGCCGACCGCGGCGTCGGGGTCGTGATCGGCCAGGTGTTCGCCTCGGGGATCCTCACCACCGGCCCGGTGGCGGGCGCGACCTACTACTACCGGGAGGCCGGCGCGGAGGAGCGGGAACGGGCCCGCCGGCTACAGGAGGTGTGCGCCGCGTTCGACGTGCCGCTGCCCGCGGCCGCGGTGCAGTTCCCGCTCGGGCACCCGGCGGTCGCCGCCGTGATCCCCGGGGTGAAGAACGCCGGCGAGGCACAGTCCTGCCTCGAGGCCTTCGGCCACGACATCCCCGCCCAGCTGTGGACGGCGCTGCGGGACGAGGGTCTGCTGGCCCCCGACACCCCCACACCGGCATGACGGCGGCAGCGCGGACCCGGGCGTGGTCGTTCGCGGACGCGGCGGGCGTGCCGCTCGGCGAGGGCGAGGTGCTGCTGTGGTGGCTGGGGCAGGCCGGGTTCCTGCTCCGCGGCGCCGGCACGACGCTGCTGGTCGACCCGTACCTGACCCCGGCCGGGGCGCGGCGGTTCCCGCCGCCGTTCCCGGCGGCCGACGCCGCACAGGTGGGCGCGGGCGTGGACGCCGTGCTCGTGACCCACGAGCACGGTGACCACCTCGACGTCGACGTCGCCCGCGCGTTCGCCGAGGCCGGCTCCGCGGCGCGGTGGGTGGTGCCGGAGCCGGTGGTCGACCGGCTCGAGTCCCTCGGGATCCGTCGGGAGCTGATCGAGCCGGCCCAGCCGGGGCGGCCCGTCACGGTCGGCTCGGTGCGGGTCGACCCGCTCCCCGCCCACCACGGCGTGGACATGGCGGACGCCTACGGCACCGGCGCCGAGCTGTCCGGTGGCCTGGTGCGCTTCCTCGGCTACGTCGTGGACCTCAGCGGCACGCGGGTCTACCACTCCGGCGACTGCCTGGCCTATCCCGGCCTGGCGGAGGAGCTCGCCGGGCTGGAGGCACACGTCGTGCTGCTGCCGATCAACGGCCGCGACGCCGAGCGCGAGGCGCGCAACATCGTCGGCAACATGTCCGCCGAGGAGGCGGTCGAGCTCGCCGTGCGCGCGGGCGCCGAGGTGCTCGTCCCGATGCACTGGGACATGTTCGAGGGCAACCCGGGCCACCCCTCGCGCGCGGTCGCACTGACCGAAAATGATCACCCCGAACTGACGGTGATCGTTCCGAGCAAGGCCCGGCCGATCGGTGTCCATCGGCTCGGACGGAACGGGAGAGGCTGACATGAACGACGCGAGCATCGAGACGCGGTTCCTGGGGAACAGCGGCCTGCAGGTGCCGGTCCTGACCATGGGGACGATGACGTTCGGCGGCGCCGGCCGGCACGCCCCCATGGGGAAGGTCCAGGTCGACGAGGCGACGCGCATGGTCGACAGGTGCTTCGAGGCGGGCGTGAACTTCTTCGACACCGCCGACGTCTACTCGCAGGGGCTCTCGGAGGAGATCCTGGGACAGGCGCTCGGGAAGCGACGCCAGGACGCCCTCGTCGCCACCAAGCTCAACGGCCCGATGGGTGACGGCCCCAACGACCGGGGCCAGTCCCGCCACCACATCATCGAGGCGTGTGAAGCGAGCCTGCGGCGGCTCGGCACCGACTACATCGACCTGTACCAGGTGCACTCGATCGACGAGCGCACGCCGATGGAGGAGACCCTCCGCGCGCTCGACGACCTCGTGCGCCAGGGCAAGGTCCGCTACATCGGCTGCTCGAACTACTCGGCGTGGCACCTCATGAAGGCCCTGTCGGTGTCCGAGCGGCGCGGCTTCGAGCGGTACGTCTCCCTGCAGGCGTACTACAGCCTCGTCGGCCGCGAACTGGAGCACGAGCTGCTGCCGGTCAGCCAGGACCAGGGCGTCGGCGTGCTCGTCTGGAGCCCGCTCGCCGGTGGCTTCCTCACCGGGAAGCAGCGCCGCGGCCAGACGCCGCCCGCGGGCAGCAGGCGCGAGACGCTCGGCGACACCGGGACGATGGACACCGAGCAGGGTTTCGACATCGTCGATGCGCTCGACGGGATCGCGCGCGAGCGCGGCACCAGCATCGCGCAGGTCGCGATCAACTGGCTGCTGCGGCGTCCCGGCGTCACGTCGGTGATCATCGGGGCCCGCACCCCGGAGCAGCTCGAGGACAACCTCGACGCGGCGTCCTGGGCGCTGACGGACGAGGAGGTGGCGGCGCTGGACCGGGTGTCCGCGCGGCCGCTGCCGTACCCGTACTGGCACCAGCTGAAGATGAACCGGCCCCGCCTGCGCTACACGCTCGCGGATTCCGGCCTCTGAATTCAGCGATCTTGAACTGCGCGATCTTGAACTGCGCGATCATGTAACTGCGCGATCTTGTCGAACTGAGCGATCTTTCCGGGTCGGCCTCCGCGGGCCATTTCGCGGAGGTTGACAATGTCCCGGCCTCCTTTATGATAAGGACGGGAACAAAACAAAGCCTCGGGAGGCGCCAATGTGGGCGCTCAGCGTTCATCCGAACGGGCACGGCGGCACTCTCGTGCTCGACGACGTCCCCGAACCCGCCCCGGAAGACGGGGACCTCCTCGTCGAGGCCCTCGCCCTCGGAGTGTGCGGGACCGACCGTGAGATCGTCGCGAAGGGGCCTCGGCTGGCACCGGCAGGCCGTTCCGGGCTCGTCCTCGGCCACGAGTCGCTGGGCCGGGTCCTCGAAGCCCCCGCCGGGTCGCGGGTCGCACCGCATGATTTCGTGGTGGGCGATCTCGTGGTGGGCATCGTGCGGCGCCCCGACCCGGTCCCGTGCGCGTTCTGCGCGGTGGGCCAGTTCGACCTCTGCGAGAACGGGGGCTTCACCGAGCGCGGCATCCTCGGCCGGGACGGGTTCGGCTCCGAACGCTTCCGGCTCGAGCCGGAGTACGCCGTGCGGGTGGACCCCGACCTCGGCCTGGCCGGTGTGCTGCTCGAGCCCACCAGCGTGGTCGCGAAGGCCTGGGAGCAGCTCGACCACGCGGTGCGGCTGCCGCGGCACCGGGCGCTGATCCTGGGGGCCGGCCCGATCGGTCTCCTCGCCGCCTTTCTCGGAGTACAGCGCGACCTGGACGTCCACGTCGTGGACCAGGTGGCGCACGGTCCGAAACCGCGGCAGGTCCGTGCCCTCGGCGCCACGTACCACTCCTCGACCGAATCCCTGCACGGCACGTTCGACGCCGTCATAGAATGCAGCGGGGTGCTCGTCGCCGAGGCCATCGACCGCACCGCTCCCGGCGGTGCCGCCTGTCTCGTCGGCGTCGGTGACGTCCGATCCGTAGGCGAGATGAACCTGGCCGACCTGGCACGCCAGCTGATCTCCCGGAGCCGGACGGTCATGGGCACCGTCAACTCCAACCGCCGACATTTCGAAGCGGCACACGCCGCGCTCCGGAGGGCCGATCGGGCATGGCTCGACGGTCTGCTGACCGACTGCGTGCCGCTCGAGAACTGGCGAGCGGCCTTCGACACCGGCCCCGAACAGATCAAGGCGGTCATCCGCTTCACCGCGTGATCCGAACCAGTCCAGAAAAGGAGTCAAAGGTGACTCAGATGAGGATGGGGCGACGAGAATTCCTCGCCCGCTGGGTATGGCCGGCGCAGCTGTCGCCGGTGGCTCGCTCCTCGCCTCGTGCGGCACCTCCGGTGCCGGTGGGGGTGGCGGTCTGGAGATCTTCTCCTGGTGGACGAGCGGTGGTGAGGTGGAGGCGCTCAACGCGCTCTTCGACGTCTACCGGTCGCGGCATCCGGAGGTGGAGATCGTCAACGCCGCGGTGGCAGGAGGCGGGGGCGCTGGGGCCAACATGAAGGCCATCCTGCAGACGCGCGTCCTGGGCAACGACCCGCCCGACTCGTTCCAGGTGCACCTCGGTGCCGAGCTCATCGAGACCTGGGTTGAGGTCGGGACGATGGAGCCGCTCGACTCCCTGTACCAGGAGGAGGGCTACGCGAAGGTGCTGCCGGCCTCCCTGATCGAGATCGCGTCCTGGGAGGCCAAGCCGTACGGCGTCCCGGTGAACATCCACCGCAACAACGTCCTCTGGTACAACAAGCCACTCATGGACCAGGTCGGCGGCACGCCGCCCGCGACATGGGACGAGTTCTTCGCCCTCGCCGAGAAGGCGAAGGGACAGGGCATCCCCGCGATCGGCATGGCCGAGGCCAACGGCAACACCACCGCCCACCTGGTCGAGGCCCTGCTGCTGGCGAAGCTCGGTGCCGACGGGTACACGGGCCTGTTCGACGGGACGACGCCGTGGGACAGCCCGGAGGTGACCGAGGCGCTGGAGACCGCGGTGCGGTGCTTCCCGTACGCCAACCAGGACTACCTGAGCTACCAGGGCTCCGACGCACCCAAGCTCATCTCGGACGGCAAGGCGTTGACGCTCATCAACGGCGACTGGACCAACGGGCTGCTCAAGCAGCAGGGGTTCACCGACTACGGGTGGGTCCCGGCGCCCGAGACGGACGGCGTCTACGACCTGGTCTCGGATTCCTTCGGCCTGCCGATGGGCCTCGACGACCCCACGGACGCCACGAACTGGCTCAAGGTGATCGGGAGCAAGGAGGGCCACGACGCGTTCAACCCGCTCAAGGGGTCGATCTCGCCGCGGTCCGACCGCGACACCAGCCGCTACGACGAGTACCAGCTGTGGGCGGTCGAGCAGTGGGACGGCGCCCCGTCGATCGTGCCGTCGCTGGAGGACGGCTCCGCTGCCGGCCCCCGCTTCCTCGCTGCGTTCGACGACACGATGCACAAGTTCGACGTGAACCAGGACCCCGCCGCCACGCAGGCGGAGCTCGTCCGGGCGGCCGCCGATGCTGACTTCCGGAAGTAGGCCCACCGAACGCCTGCGCCCGCCCGCCGGCGGCGGCCCCCACGGGGCCGCTCCGGCGCCGCGCAGGTTCGATGCGCGTCACCGCGACCGGCTGATCGCGATCCTCGTGGTGAGCCCGTCGCTGCTGGCCGTGGCCGTGTTCGTCTACCTGTTCGTCGTGTGGACCGGGTACGCGTCCACGATCGACTGGACGACCATCTTCCCCGACTACACGTTCGTGGGCCTGGACAACTACCGGGAGGTCGTCGCCGACGAACGCTTCCACACCGATCTGCGCAACCTGGTGCTGTTCAGCGTGTCCTTCATGGCGCAGTGCATCGTCACCGGGTTCGTCCTGGCGGTGCTGCTGAACCAGCGGATCAAGGGCGAGACGTTCTTCCGGACGATCTACATCCTGCCCTTCGCCGTGTCCCTCATCGTCACCGGCGTCGCCTGGCACTGGTTGATGCAGCCGACGACCGGCATCAACCTGATCCTGCAGGCGATCGGGCTCGGATCCGTCCAGCCGAGCTGGTACACGAGCACGGACTGGGGGATCCTGGCCGTCTCCACCGCCAACGCGTGGCAGATGTCCGGGTACATCATGGCGATCTACCTGGCCGGCCTGCGGGGCATCCCCCAGGAGCTGGTCGAGGCGGCCCGGATCGACGGGTGCGGGAGCTTCGCGCTGTACCGCCGGGTGATCATCCCGCTGCTCACCCCGGTTACGTTCACCGCCGTCCTGCTGACGGGGATGGTGTCGGTGAAGACCTTCGACATCCTGGCGACGATGACCGGCGGTGGGCCCGGGTTCGCCACCGACATGCTCGGCCTGTTCATGTACGACCTCGCGTTCCAGTCGAACCTGTTCGCGCGGTCGGCGTCGGTCGCAGTGATCATGATGTTGATCGCCGGTCTGCTGCTGATCCCGTACGTGATGAGCAGCCGCAGGCGGGAGAGGATGGGGCTGGGATGACGCTGCAAACGTCGGCCGTCCGGCCCGGGCTCGGCGCCCGCAACGTCGCCGCTCGCGCTGCGATCTACGCGATCCTGATCGCGTTCGCCGCGTACTTCCTGATGCCGATCTACGTGCTCGTCATCACCGCGTTGAAGCCGTACGCCGGTGTCGACGTCGCCACGATGTGGCAGCTGCCGGCCGTCCCCTCCTTCGACGCCTTCCTGCGGGCGTGGGAGCAAATCGGGGGCAACTTCACCAACAGCATGCTGATCGTCATCCCGGCGGCGCTCGTCTCCACGATGATCGGTGCGGTCAACGGGTACGTCTTCGCGAAGTGGCGCTTCCGGGGCTCGGAGGTGATCTTCCGGCTGGTCCTGTTCGGGATGTTCCTGCCGTACCAGGGCCTGATCATCCCGCTCGTCCTGACGCTGCGGACCCTGGGGCTCTACGGCAGCATCCCGGGACTGATCGTGGTGCACGCCATCCTGGGCATCCCGATCACGGCGCTGATGTTCCGCACCTTCTTCGCCGGGATCCCCGACGAGCTGCTCGACGCGGCCAAGATCGACGGCTGCGGGTTCTTCCGGATCTTCCGCTGGCTCATGCTGCCCGTGGCGCCCCCGGTGATCGCGGTGGTGCTGCTGTGGCAGTTCACGACGATCTGGAACGACTTCATCCTCGCCGTGGTCGTGCTCAACAGCCCGACGGTCGCTCCGGTGACCGTGGCGGTGCAGAACCTCGCCGGCAGCTACTCGGTGGAGTGGAACGTCCAGATGGCGGGTGCGCTCATCGCCGCACTGCCGACGATCGTCGTCTACCTCCTGCTCGGCAAGCTGTTCATGCGGGGACTGCTGGCGGGCGCGGTCAAGGGATAGGCGCAAAGTTGGCGCGGACCCGGCGGGCGGGCAGGAGATGGTCCAGGACGCGGCGGCCGATCACGGGTCGATCATGGTGTCGGCGATGACACTGGCTGCGGCGACGAGCTGATCGCGGGCGGCGTGCAGGGCGACGGTAAGACTTCCGCGGTCGGGATCGAGGCCGGGCCGGCCAGCGTGATCGGATACCCGGTGCCGCCCACAACCGACGGGTTCGCCGTCGCGCCGTCGCTCACTCATGCCGGAGCTCAGCGGTCGGCGCCCCGAGCCGCTCGAGGAGCTGCGGCCGGCCCGGTGCGAAAGCCGGCGAGGAAGGCGTCGACGGCGGCCTCGGCGGCGCCGAGCAGCGGACCCTGCGTCCCCAGCTCGGCGGAGACCAGGTCGATCGGGCCGTTCGACAGGACCGGGCGGCGGTAGGCGATGGCGGCGCGCAGTTCGGATTCGGCGTGCTGCAGCAGGTGGGCGAACACGCCGCCGAGGATGACCCGGCCGGGGTTGAACAGCGAGAGCAGGGTGGCGACGCCGGCCGCGAAGGCCGGGAGCAAGGCGGTAAGGGCGGCCCGGGCTTCGGTGTCGCGCTGCTCGGACCGGGCCAGCAGCTCGGCAAGGGCGGCCTTGCGGGCATGCGCGCCTGTGACCGTCATCCCGGCGTGCCGGAACACGGCGTCGGCGGCGACCTGGGTCTCCCAGCAGCCGTGCCCCCCGCAGTAGCAGGAGAGCACCCCGTCACCGATCACCATGTGGCCGACCTCACCCGCGTAGCCGGGGTGCCCGCCCTGCAGCAGCCTGCCGTCGACGATGATGCCGCCGCCGACACCGAGTTCGCAGCCCAGGTAGATCATGTGGTCGTGGTCACGGCCGGCTCCGCGCAGGTGCTCGGCGAGCGCGATGAGGTTGCTGTCGTTCCCGGTCACCAGGGGCGCGTGTACGTCGATCCGGCGGCGCAGCTCGTCGTCGAGTCGCAGGTCCCGCCAGCCGAGGCGCGGGGCGAGCGCGACCGCGCCGTCGGTGGCCCGCACCAGGCCCGGGACGGCCACTCCGATCGCAAGAGGCAGGTGCGCGGTGCCCGACAGCAGCCCGCGGAGCATGGTCGTCAGCTGCTCGAGGCTGGGTTCCGGGTCGCCGGGAACGTAATCGTGGGGCATCTCGGTGACGGTGCCGACGCTGCCGCCGAGGCCCACCCATGCGGCCCGTAGCGTGTCGTCCCCGATCACCACGGCGAGCACGCGCGCCACGTCGGCCCGGGGGGCGACGAGCAGGGAAGGGCGGCCGCGGGTGCGGCCGAACTCGGCGACCACATCGGATTCGCTCACGAGCTCGCGCGCCGTCAGCTCGGCCACCAGGTCGCCGACGGCGCTGCGGGTCAAGCCGGTGATCTTCCCGAGCTGGGTCCTGGTGGTGGGTCCGTGCAGGTGCAGGTGGCGCAGCACGGTGCGCAGGTTGTGCCTGCGAACGCTGACCGTGTCCCGGCCTGAGCCCGACGTCACCGCGCACCCCAGCGGATTCCGACCGCAGCCCCGTGCGCCGTCCCGTACCGCACCATGCCGCCATCCTGCCGTGTCGGGTGCCGCACGGCCTGCAGAGGGCGGTCCTGAACCCGGGTCATCCGTCCGCTCGCCGGATCTCGTCCGTCATGGGCGGTCATCGCGAAGCGCAATAAGGATCATCATGCAATTCTCCCCACAAACCGTGACCGAGCAGTTCCGGCGGGTTGACAAATCTCACCCTCGGAGTATGTTACGTATGGAGCCATTACTAATTCCGACGAGATCCCATCGCGAGCTCGAGGCGAGGATCCTCTCCTGTCGCGATGGTCGGCCGTTCGCCGCTCTCGGCGGACTCTGCAGATTCCCACTCATCTGACTCCGTCTCCCGTCTGACGTCGGGCGATGTGTTCAGCCTGCGTCGATCGGCTTCCAGGGGGCCTCCATGGAACCAGTTCGCATCGGAATCCTGGGCTGCGGCAAGGTCAGCCACCAGTATCTGCCCAATCTGGTCCGAAGTTCAGTGATGGACGTGGCCGCGGTCGCGGACGTCGATACCGACGTCGCCAAACGGGTCGCCGACCAGTATCGGATCCCCCGGGTCGCGGCCCCGGACGAGCTCCTCGCCGACGACTCGATCGCGATCGTCCTCAACCTGACGCCTATCACGGCGCACGTCGACGTGACGCGTGCGGCCCTGGCCGCGGGCAAGCACGTCTACTCGGAGAAGCCGCTGGCGACGAGCGTGACCGAGGCTCAGGACCTGATCACAGAGGCGGCCCGGAGGGGGCTCTCCCTTGCGTGCGCTCCCGACACGATGTTGGGCTCCGGGTTCCAGGCCACCTGGGCGGCGCTGGCGGAGGGCCGGATCGGTCGCCCGCTCTCCGCGACGGCGGTCATGCTGCGCAGTTCCCTGGCCGCCCCCAGCCTCTACACCGACGGCCCAACGCCGTTCTTCGACATGGCGCCGTACTACCTGAGCGCGCTGGTCAACCTGTTCGGGCCTGCCGTCCGCGTGAGCGGGGCGGCGCGCACCTGGACGGCGGAGGGGCGGCCGGAGGAGCGGCCGATGGGCGCCCCCATCTCGGTCTCCGGCGTCGTGGAGTTCGCCAGTGGGGCAGTGGCGAACGTGGGCCTCGTCTGGGGCATCTCCCACCGCTCGGAGGTGCCGGTCGTGCAGGTGTACGGCACCGACGGGGCCATCGCGCTGCCCAACCCGAACAACTTCGGCGACGCCGCCTACGTCCGGATGCACGGCGAGCGGGACTGGAGCGAGCTGCCGGGCAGTCGGCAAGGCGGCGCGTGGCCGCGCAACCAGCGCGGTCTCGGCGTGGCCGAGATGGTCCTCGCGCTGTGGGAGGGCCGCGCCCCACGCGCGAGCGCCGAGCTCGCCTGCCACGTGGTGGACCTGATCGCCTCGCTGGTCCGCTCCGCCAAGGGTGGCGAGCGAGTGGAGCTGGCCACCACCTGCCACCCGTCGTCCCCGATTCCGGCAAGTGCACGAGAGCGCCTGCTCGCCTGACGCACCACCCGACCAGGAGGAGAAGAGAATGCAGGTCCGAATCGGATGTGGCCAGATCACCTGGCGCGGTCTTCCCGACGACACCGCGCTCGACGACATCCGTCGCGCCGGATACGAGGGCGCGCCCTGGAGCCCACGGCACGGCGAGAACGCCGAGGAGATCAAGGCGTACTTCGACAACCGCGGACTGGACGTCGCGCCTGGATACCTCTGGGGCGACTTCTGGGACGTCAGGAAGCGGGAGGAGAACCTCGCCGCCGCGCGGCGGTACGCCGAGCTCTCGAAGGAGCTGGGGCTGACCGAGGTCTACGTCTCCGCAGGCGGATTCGACCGCCCGACAGGGTCGGGTCGGACGCGGCGGCAGGCCGTCGGCCACGTCACCGCCGAGGACGCGCTGCCCGAGCGCGAGTTCGGGCAGCTGACGGACACGTTGCAGGCGGTCGGCGAGGTCATGCTGGAGCTCGGCGTGCGCGCCTGCTACCACAACCACGCCGGGACGTTCATCGAGACCGAGGACGAGATCGAACGGCTCCTGGCCGCAGTCGACCCGGAGGTCGTGTTCCTCGGCCCCGACACGGGCCACCTGGCGTGGGCCGGGGTCGACGTCGTCGAGTTCGCCCGCCGGCACGCCACCCGGATCAAGACGATGCACCTCAAGGATGTCGTCTTCAGCGTCCGCGACGAGGGCGCCGCGGCGGGCTGGGACTACAAGACCTTCGAGGAGCACGCGATCTGGACCGAGATCGACGAGGGTGGGGTCGACTTCGCCGGCCTGTTCTCGATTCTCGACGGCGTCGACTTCGACGGCTGGCTGATCGTCGAGACCGACGTGACGCAGAAGGCCAGTCCGCTGGAGAGCGCCCGGATCAGTCGGGAGAACCTCCGCAAGCTCGGCATCTAGCGGATACGGGGGAGGACGCCCATGCGCGGGCTGACGATCCACGACTGCGGGGGCGGGGCACGTCTCGGCCTGGCGGACCTCGCGGAGCCGACGCCCGACGACGGGGACCTGCTCGTCGACGGCATCGCGGTCGGTGTCTGCGGTACCGACCGCTCGCTCCTCGCCCGGGGTCTTCGCGGCGCCGCGCCCGGCGACCGGCTGGTGCTGGGCCACGAGTCGCTCGGGCGCGTGCGCCGGGCCCGGCCCGGTTCCCGGTTCGCGCCGGGCGACCTGGTCACGGGGCTGGTGCGCCGCCCGGACCCGCACCCGTGCGCGAACTGCGCGGCGGGTGACCTGGACATCTGCCTGAACGGCGACTTCACCGAGCGCGGCATCAAGGGGTGCGACGGTTACGCCGCCGAGCGCTACGTCCTCGCCGAGCGCTACGCCGTCGCCGTGAGCCCGCAGCTCGGGCTGGCCGGCGTGCTCGTCGAACCGGCCAGCATCGTGGCGAAGGCGTGGGAGCGCGTGGACGGCGCGGTGCGACGGCAGCCGGGGCGGGCGCTCGTCCTCGGGGCCGGGCCGATCGGCCTCCTGGCCGCGCTGCTGGGCACGCAGCGCGGCTACGAGGTCCACGTCGTCGATCAGGTGAGTGGGGGGCCGAAGGTCCGTCAGGTTCGCGCCCTCGGGGCCGTGTACCACCGCGGCACCGACGATCTCGGCACCGGCGTCGGTGGTGCTGGATTCGACGCGGTCATCGAGTGCACCGGTGAACTGGTGGCGGCGGCCATCGCCGCGACCGCCCCGGGCGGGGCACTGTGCCTGGTGGCGGGCGGCCACGGCGGAGCTGTCCCCGTGGTGGAGCTCGCTTCCTTCAGCCGCGGCCTGACCGGCGGCAACCGGGTGATCACTGGCGTGTCCAGCTCCGGTCGCGGCCATTTCGAGGCGGCCCACGCCGCGCTGCTGCACGCCGACGGGGAGTGGTTGCGCGGCCTCCTGACGACCGTCGTGCCGCTGGACGGTTACGCCGAGACCTTCGACTCCGGATCCGACACGATCAAGTCCGTGATCCTGCTCAACGGCGATCCGGGCCGGAAGGCGACGAGCACGTCCTAGCCGAGTGCCTCTCGGGAGGATCACCACAAAGGAGTGGTTTCTGTGCCGCAACTGTCACGCCGAGACTTCCTGCGGGCCGCCTCGATCGGGGCGCTCGCTCCGGTCGGCCTCGGAGCGAGCGGGTGTGCAACCGACACCCGGGAGACGATCGACGGTAAGCCGGTCCTCAGCGTCTGGTCGTGGGACCGAACCGGTCGCGGGGACTGGCACCGCAACGCCTGGCAGCTCTACAAGCAGCAGAACAACCCGGACTTCGAGCTCGAGTTCGTGTACCTGCCGTTCGAGCAGATGCACGACAAGATCCTCATCGCGGCGATGGCCGGCTCGGCGGACCCGACCTCTGCGATGTCGAGATCAGCCGCTTCGGCAACTACGTCCTGGGCGAGCCCATCTTCGTCGACATGGCCCCGGAGCTGCGGCGCCGGAACCTGGTGGACCAGTTCTACGGGCCGTCGGCGTTCGACCCCTGGTCCTACCGGGGCGGGATCTACGGGATCGGCAGCGAGCAGAACACCTGCCTGATGTGCTACCGCTCGGACCTCTACGAGGAGGCCGGGGTCACCACGCCGATCGAGTCCTGGGACCAGTTCGCCGAGGAGGCACGGAGGTACCGCCGCGACACCGGCCGGTACCTGATCGACATGGAGTACCTCGACTGGCCGGAGTGGTGGATGTTCACCCTCCAGCAGGGCGGCGGCTTCTTCGACGAGAACGGGATGCCGCGGGTTGCCGACGAATACGGCATCCGCACGATGGAGTTCCGGCGCAAGGCCGTCGAGGACGGCTGGGCGATGCTCTCCAGCAATCTCGAGAGCGGCAGCCCACAGCACTTCGCGGCGTTCGGCAGCGGAGCCGTGGCGACGATGTTCGGCCCGCCCTGGTTCTTCAGCGGCAACACCCAGAGTTTCATCCCCGAGACATCGGGGAAATGGCGGATGCAGGGGTTCCCCCAGTGGGACGGTGCCGCCTCGGCGTCGCGCACCGCCACCTGGGGCGGAACCGGCGTGTGCGTCACGCGGGCCTGTCCGCTGCCCGCCGAGGCCGTGGATTTCGTCATTTTCCTGCACTCCGACATCGGATCCATCCGGTTCGACTACGACCAGCGCCAGACCTTCCCCACGTACCGGCCCGCCTATCGCGAGCCGTGGTTGACCGAACCGGCGGAGTTCTTCGACGACCAGCCGGTGGGGCAGCTGGTCGGCGACTACGCGTCCGAGATCAACAACTGGTTCAACTCGCCGTTCTGGCCGCAGGTCACGCAGGCAACGCTGCGGGCGGGGATCACGCCCGGGATGAGAGGCGACCTGGACCCGGCAACGGCGATGCAGAACGCGCAGCGCGAAGCGCTGAAGGTCATCGATCTGGCGACCCCCTGACGAGGCGAGGACACCATGGCAACCACTGTAGAGACGCCACCGCCGGCCACCTCCGCACCGCGACCACGGCAGCGCGCCCGCGGGTCGTGGATGGTCCGCAAGCGGACGGCGCCCTACCTCTTCCTCGTCCCGTTCTTCGTGATCTTCGGCGTCTTCGGGCTCTTCCCGATCATCTACTCGCTGTACCTGAGCTTCTTCCAGGGGGTCGGGTTCAGCGACCTGACGTTCGTCGGGCTGGACAACTACGCGTACATGCTCGGCGATCCCCAGTACCTGCGGGCGGTGCTCAACACCACGTACTACACGATGGGCAGCGTTTTCCTCCTCTCGCCCCTGGCGCTCGGTCTGGCGCTGTTGTTCCGGTCGAGGATCCTGGCCGTCAAGACGCTCTTCAAGGTCGTCTTCTTCATGCCCGTCATCACCTCGTCCGTCGTCATCTCCGTCATCTTCCTGCAGGTCTTCGACACGAACTTCGGGCTGCTCAACGCCGGCCTGCAGATGTTCGGCGTCGAGGTGGGATGGATCACTGATCCCCGAGTGGTGATGCCCTCGATGATCCTCATGGGGATCTGGACCTATCTCGGGCTGAACTCGCTGTACTGGCTGGCCGGGCTGGCCGCCATCAACCGGGATTACTACGACGCCGCGACCGTCGACGGTGCGGGCAAGTGGCAGACGTTCCGCTACATCACGTTGCCGTTGCTGCGGCCGGTGGCGCTGTTCGTCGTGATCCAGGCGATCGTCGGCTCCTACAACCTGTTCGCCCAGCCGATGCTGATGACCGAGGGCGGGCCGGCCGACGCGTCGTTGACGCTCTCCCTGTACCTCTACCAGCAGGGTTTCCGGTACTTCAACATCGGCTACGCGAGCGCGATCGCGTACTCGATGTTCGCGGTGCTCCTGATCCTGTCGATCCTGAACATCATGTTGTTCCGCGGCTACCGCACGTCCAAGTGAAGGGTGGGGCGATGAGTACGACATCCGTCTCCGGTGGCGACGTCCGACGCCCGGGTGCGCCGGTGCGCCGAAGCCGGCGCAGGAATCGGCGGCTCCCCGTCGTAGTGGTCACCGGACTCGTGACGGTCCTGGCCCTCGCGATGGCTGCGCCCTACGTCTTCATGATGGTCAGCGCCTTCAAGGCGCAGGACGACATCTTCTCGACACCGATCAGCTTCCTCCCCCGCGATGCCACGCTGGCCAACATCGCCGCGCTGTTCGACCTCCTCCCGTACGCGCGGTGGTACCTCAACACGGTCATCGTCGCCGTGCTCGGTACGGCGTTGACGCTGTTCATCAGCTCGCTCGCCGGGTTCGCCTTCTCGAAATACGAGTTTCGGTACAAGAACGTGCTGTTCATGCTCGTTCTCGGGACGGTTCTGGTCCCGTTCCAGGTGCTGTTGGTTCCGCAGTTCCAGATCGTGCGTGAGCTCGGCGGATTCAACACCTATTGG
Source organism: Pseudonocardia nigra (assembly GCF_019396355.1). Taxonomy (GTDB): domain Bacteria; phylum Actinomycetota; class Actinomycetes; order Mycobacteriales; family Pseudonocardiaceae; genus Pseudonocardia; species Pseudonocardia nigra. The sequence continues at coordinate 127 of NZ_JAHKRK010000114.1, read as the reverse complement.
GGGTCTTCGAAGTTAACCGGGCTTGGCTGGTCGGAGGGCCGCTCGGATGCTCGCGCAGCGTGATCGTAGGCGTTGGTTGATGGGGTTGCGGAACCCGAAGGCATTGCGGGCTTCGAGCTTGATCAGC
>NZ_JAHKRK010000113.1 GCF_019396355.1 Pseudonocardia nigra | reverse complement strand
CGGGCGACTCGCGGGGTGTTCCGCGAGTCGCCCGTTCTCGGCGCGCGAGTCGCCCTCCTCGTGTCGGCCGGTTCCGTGAAACCCTCCGCGCCGGTCCGTGTCCGGGACTACCGTCGACGTCCGTGACCCCTCCGCCACCGGAGCCGCGCCCGGAGGACGAGCGCCCGTCCTGGATGGGCGGGCCCGGCTACGTCCCCTACCGCGACGACCTGCCCCCGCACGCCCCGATGCCGGGCGCCCCGCCGTACCCGGAGGCACCCGAGCTTCCGCCCCCGCCGATCGGCAGGCGGCCCGCGGGCACCCGGTTCCGCGCCGCGCTCGGCGCAGCGGCGGTCTGGGCGGCGGTGAACCTCGTGCTCGTCCTCGTCGTGGCCGGGGCGCCCGGCAGCGCCCGCGTGTTCGGCGCGTTCCTCGGCGGCCTCATCGTGCCGACCCTGCTGGCCGCACTGGCCGTCTGGCTGATCGCCCGGCGCCGCGACTGGGGCTTCGGCCCGCTGGTTCTCGTCGCAGCACCGATCTTCTGGGTGCTGCGGGCCCTGCTGAACCTGCCTCTCGGCTGACCTCAGCGCGCCCGGCGCCGGGAGCTGATCACGCCCGTGTTGAAGCCCGCCACGTGCAGCCCACCGTGGAAGCGCGCGTGCTCCACCTTGAGGCAGCGGTCCATCACGACCTCCAGCCCGGCGGCCTCGGCGCGGCCCGCCACCTCCTCGTCGAACAGGCCGAACTGCAGCCAGAGCGTGCGCACCCCGCCGGGCAGCGTGAGCACCTCGTCCAGCACTCCGGGCAGGTCCTCGCGGCGGCGGAACACGTCGACGAGGTCGGGCACCACGGGCAGCGCGGCGAGGCCCGGGTACACCGGCCTGCCGAGGATCTCCGTGGCGTTCGGGTTGACGAAGTAGACGTCGTAGTCGGTGCTCGCCAGCAGGTACGTGGCCACGAAGTTGCTCGCCCTGGCCGGGTTCGGCGACGCCCCCACGACGGCGACGGCCCGCGTCTCCCGCAGCATCTGCTGCCGCCGGGTCGCCGACGGGTTCTCCCAGGTCATGCCGTTCCCTTCGCCGCGGCCGCCAGTGCCTGGTCGAGGTCCCAGAGGATGTCGTCGACGTCCTCCAGCCCGACGCTGATCCGCACCAGGTCCGGCGGGACGCCGGCGTCACGCAGCTGGTCGTCGGCGAGCTGCTGGTGGGTGGTGGAACCGGGGTGGATGACGAGCGTGCGGGCGTCCCCGACGTTCGCCAGGTGGCTGCACAGCTGCACGGACTCGATGAACCGCTGTCCCGCCGCGCGACCGCCGCGCACGCCGAACGAGAACACCGCGCCCGGTCCGAGCGGGAGGTAGCGCGCCGCACGGTCGTGGTGGGGGTGGTCGGGCAGCCCCGCCCAGCGCACGTAGGACACCCGCGGGTCCGCGTGCAGCCACTCGGCCACCGCCCGCGCGTTCGCCACGTGCGCCTCCATGCGCTGCGGCAGCGTCTCGACACCCTGCAGGAGCAGGAACGCGCTGTGCGGCGACAGCGAAGCCCCGACGTCCCGCAGCTGCTCGGCCCGCAGCTTCGTGAGGAACCCGAACTCCTGGAAGTTGCCCCACCAGCTGAGCCCACCGTAGGACGCCACCGGCTCGGTCATCTGCGGGAAGTGGCCGTTGCCCCAGTCGAACCGGCCCGACTCGATGACCACCCCGCCGAGCGTGGTCCCGTGGCCGCCGAGGAACTTCGTGGCCGAGTGGATCACGATGTCGGCGCCGTGCTCGATCGGCCGGCACAGGTACGGCGTGGCGAGCGTCGCGTCGATGACCAGCGGGATCCCGGCGGCGTGGGCGACGTCGGCGAGCCCGGTGATGTCGGCGACCTCGCCGCCCGGGTTGGAGACGACCTCTGCGAACAGCAGCTTCGTGCGGTCGGTGATCGCGGCGGCGAACGGGGCCGGGTCGCCACCCGCGACGAACGTGGTGTCGACGCCGAACCGGCGCAGGGTGACGTCCAGCTGCGTGATCGTGCCGCCGTAGAGGCCGGCCGCGGCGACGACGTGGTCGCCCGCCCCGGCGAGCGCCGCGAACGTCAGGAACTCCGCGGCCTGCCCGCTCGCCGTGGCGACGGCACCGAGCCCGCCGTCGAGGCTGGCCAGTCGCTCCTCGAGGACGGACACGGTGGGGTTGACGATCCGGCTGTAGGTGAGCCCATACTTCTGCAGCGCGAACAGGCTGGCCGCGTCCGTGGTGTCCTCGAACACGAAGCTCGTGGACTGGTAGATCGGGACGGCCCGGGCACCGGTGGCGGCGTCGGGGACGTGCCCGGCGTGCACGGCGCGCGTCCGGAAGCCCCAGCTCCGATCACTCATGGCCCCATCCTGCCTCCCCGGCGGGCGGGTTCGCGCGCGGGCGGGTCACTTGCGTCGCAGGCGGACCAGCCCTTCCTGCACGGTGGTGGCGACCAGTCGCCCGTCGCGGGTCGTGAACCGGCCGGTCGCCAGCCCGCGCGACCCCGAGGCCGTCGGCGAGTAGCAGGTGTAGAGCAGCCACTCGTCGGCGCGGAACGGGCGGTGGAACCACATCGCGTGGTCCAGGCTCGCCATCTGCACGGTCGTGGACGACATGTCGTGCCGGGCGATCACCGAGCCGAGCAGCGTGAGGTCGCTGGCGTAGGTGAGCAGGCAGACGTGCAGCAGCCGGTCCGGCGGCAGGGTGCCGTCGGCGCGCATCCAGACGCGGGTGGGGGTGTCGGAGCCCTCGGTGCGGTCGGCGGACCAGACGGGTTCGTCGACGAACCGGATGTCCAGCGGCCGCGGGGTGTCGGACATCCAGCCGGCTCCGCGGCCGCCGGCGACGCGCTGGCCGAGGTCGGGCAGCGCCTCCGGGTCGGGGACGTCGACGGGCGCGGGCTCGGTGTGCTCCAGGCCCTCCTGGGGGAGCTGGAACGACGCCGACAGCGAGAAGATCGCCTCACCGTGCTGGATCGCGAGCACCCGGCGGGTGGTGAACGAGCGCCCGTCGCGCACCCGCTCGGTCTCGTAGACGATCGGCACGCGCGGGTCGCCGGGGCGGATGAAGTAGGCGTGCAGGGAGTGCACGTCGCGGTCCTCGGGCACCGTGCGCCCGGCCGCGACCAGCGCCTGGCCCGCCACCTGGCCGCCGAACACGCGGGTGGGGCTCTGCGGCGGGCTGACGCCGCGGAACAGGTTCACCTCGAGCTGCTCGAGGTCGAGCAGCTGCACCAGCCCGTCCAGCACCGCCTGGCCGCGGGGTGCGCCATCGGCGGCGATCTCGGGGGTCGTGGAGGAACGGGTCACCGCGGCATCCTCTCAGGTGCGACGGTGCCCGCTCGCCCCGTGGTGCGGGAGCCCGCGCACGGAGCGGCCCACACCGTCGCTGATCAAGGCGCTGACGTCCCTTGTCGATCTGTCGGGACGACAGCAGCGCCTTGATCAGCGGGTTTCCGTCCGGCTCCGGGCGGCGCCGCGGATCGGCACGCCGTCAGGCGTGGTCCTCCTCGCCCAACCGGTGCACCCGGATGAGGTTGGTGGACCCGACGGTGCCGGGCGGTGACCCGGCCACGATGACGACGAGGTCGCCGGGCTGGAACCGCGCGATGGACAGCATCGCGTGGTCGACCTGGCGGACCATGGCGTCGGTGTTGTCGACGAAGTCGACGAGGAACGTCTCGACGCCCCAGCTCACCGCGAGCTGGCTGCGCACGTCGGGCGTGGGCGTGAACGCGAGCAGCGGCAGCCGGGAGTGCAGCCGCGCGAGGCGGCGGACCGTGTCGCCGGACTGTGTGAACGCCACCAGCGCCCGCGCCGACAGCCGCTCGCCGATGTCGCGGGCGGCGTAGGACAGCACGCCCCGCTTGGTGCGCGGCACGTGGTTGAGCGGCGGCACGTTCACCGGGCCGTCCTCCACGGCCTCGATGATCTGCGCCATCGTCTGCACGGTCTTGATCGGGTAGCGGCCCACGCTGGTCTCGCCGGAGAGCATCACCGCGTCGGTGCCGTCGAGCACGGCGTTGGCGACGTCGGACGCCTCGGCGCGCGTCGGGCGCGAGTTGGTGATCATCGAGTCGAGCATCTGGGTGGCGACGATCACCGGCTTGGCGTTCTCGCGGGCGATCTGGATGGCCCGCTTCTGGACCAGCGGCACGTGCTCGAGCGGCAGCTCGACGCCGAGGTCGCCGCGGGCGACCATCACGCCGTCGAAGGCGAGCACGATGGCCTCGAGGTTGTCGACGGCCTCCGGCTTCTCCAGCTTCGCGATCACGGGCAGGCGGACGCCCTTCCCGTCCATGATCTTGTGCACCATGTCGATGTCGGCCGGGCTGCGCACGAACGACAGCGCCACGACGTCGACCCGCAGGTCCAGCGCGAACTCGAGGTCCGAGCAGTCCTTGTCGCTCAACGCCGGGACCGACACGTTCATGCCGGGCAGCGAGATGCCCTTGTTGTCGCTGACCGGGCCGCCCTCGGTGACCTCGCAGACCACGTCGAGGCCCTCGACCTTGGTGACGCGCAGGCCGACCTTGCCGTCGTCCACGAGCAGCCGGTCGCCGGGACGGGCGTCGTCGGCGAGCCCGGCGTAGGTGGTGGACACGCGGTCGTGGGTGCCGGCCACCTCCTCGACGGTGATCCGCACCTCCTCACCGGTGCGCCACTCGACGGGACCGCCGGCGAAACGACCGAGGCGGATCTTGGGGCCCTGCAGGTCGGCGAGAATGCCGACGGCGCGCCCCTCGGCGTCGGCCGCCTGGCGCACCATCTCGTAGACGCGCTTGTGGTCGTCCCGGCTGCCGTGGCTGAAGTTCAACCTGGCGACGTCCATGCCGGCCTGGACCAGCTCACGGATCCGCTCCGGCGTGGCGGTGGCGGGTCCCAGGGTGCAGACGATTTTTGTGCGGCGGCTCACGCGAACGAGTCTAGACCCTGTTCTGAAACGATCAGGTTGCGGCTTCCCTTCGATCGGGGGAACGCCGCCGGACGTCAGGAAAGCCACGTTCCGGACGCTGAACGACAGGAACGTTGCTTTCCTGACGCAGGGAGGCGGGACGGCTAGCGGCGCGGCTGCTCACTCGGCCCGACGTGGTCGGCCAGCCATTCGGTGAGCGGCCGCAGCGCCCGCCACGTGCCGGCCACCCGCTCCTGAGTGCCGGGCTCGTGCAGCACGTCGTCGGGAGGCCAGCTGCGCCAGCCGTACAGGCCCTTGTGCCGCAGGAGCTCCAGCCGCGGGTGGTCGGGGTCGACGCCCCGCGGCCGCGTGCGGAGCGTCTCGCCCGCCACGGCGATGCCGTCGGCCTGGAGCGCGGCGATGCGCTTCTCGAGGTCCGTGCCGCGCCGCTCGTCGTCGACCGCGGCGCGGTAGCGCGCCACCTGGTCGGACGCCATCTGGTAGTAGCCGGCGGCGGCCATCAGCCCGTCGGCGCCGACCTGGACGTAGAACGGGCCGGCGATACCGCCGCAGTGGGTCTTGTACGGGGTCTTGTCCGCCGAGAAGCGCACGTCCCGGTACGGACGGAAGATCTTGCCGCTCCCGAACTCGGGTTCCAGCGCGTCGAGCAGCGCCTGCATCGGGCCCCGGACGTCGCGCTCGTACACCGCGCGCTGGTCGGTCCAGTAGGCCTTCGAGTTGTCGACGGCGAGCCCGTCGTAGAACTCGACGGCCCCGTCGCCGAATCCCGCGAAGCCCGTCACGGCGCTCGGTCGCGCGTCGACTCCGCCGCGGGCTCGCTGCGGTCGCGCTCCTCGTCGGGCTCGGCACCCTCGGCCGTGCTGTCCTTCTCCTCCTCGTGCGTCGGCGCGTCGGCCTCGGCGCCGTCCGGTGCGGGCAGCACCTCACGCGGCTTGCGCACCAGCGCGATGTAGAGCACGGCTCCGAGGAAGACCAGCGCGGACACGACGACGTTGACGCGCAGGTCGCCGAATACGCGCGTGGCGTAGTCGGTGCGCATCTGCTCGATGAAGAACCGGCCGGCCGTGTAGCCCGCGACGTACACCGCGAACGCCCGGCCGTGGCCCAGCCGGAAGCGCCGGTCGGCCCACACCACGAGCGCGGCGACGCCGAGGTTCCACAGCAGCTCGTAGAGGAACGTCGGGTGCACGACCGCGATCGGGGTGGGGTCGATCGCCACCCCCTCGAGCGGGTCGGGCGCCCCCGTCACCGGGTCGACGCGCTCGTAGATCTCCAGGCCCCACGGCAGCGTGGTCGGCGCGCCGTACAGCTCCTGGTTGAACCAGTTGCCCAGCCGCCCGATCGCCTGCGCCGTGACGATGCCCGGCGCCACGGCGTCGGCGAAGAACGGCAGCGGCACCCCGCGGCGGCGGCAGCCGATCCACGCACCGACGCCGCCGAGCGCGATCGCCCCCCAGATCCCGAGGCCGCCCTGCCAGATGTAGAGCGCCTCGATCGGGTTGCCGCCGGGACCGAAGTAGGTGCGCCAGTCGGTGGCGACGTGGTACAGCCTGCCGCCGACCAGACCGAACGGGACCGCGAACACCGCGATGTCGACGACAGTGCCCGGTTCCCCGCCGCGGGCGACGAACCGGCGCTCACCCCACAGCACCGCGACGACGATGCCGGCGATGATGCACAGCGCGTAGGCGCGGATCGGGATCGGGCCGACGTACCACACCCCGCGGTCCGGGCTCGGAATGTTGGCCAGCACGGCGCTGGCGACGGCGAGGCTCACTGCTCCACGGTATCGCCCGCGCGCGCGGACGAACGTGCAGGACACCAGCGACCCACCCGCCGGAGCCGCCGGGGCCCGCCGGTGGCGCCGCCGAATGCCAGCAAGGTGGCTTTACTGCCACTGGGCGGCAGTATGGCCACCTTGCTGCAACACAGGGCGCGGGCGGGCGGCCCAGGGCAGGCCCGCGTGCGTCAGGCCGGTAGCGGGGTGCGGCGGACGCCGCCTGCCAGGTCCGCCGCCAGCGCGCGGACGGCCTCCGGGCCGCCCTGCTCCGCCGCCGTCACGAACGCGGAGCCGACGATCACGCCGTCGGCGAACCCGGCGACCTCGGCGGCCTGCTCGGCCGATCGGACCCCGAGCCCGACCCCGATCGGCAGGTCGGTGTGGCGCCGGCAGCGGGCCACCAGCTCCGGCGCGGCGGACGCGACGGCGTCGCGCGCGCCCGTGACGCCCATCGTCGACGTCGCGTAGAGGAATCCGCGGCTCGCCGCCGCCGTGGCCGCGATCCGCTCGTCGCTCGACGACGGCGCCACGAGGAAGATCCGGTCCAGGCCGTGGGTCTCGGAGGCGGCGAGCCACTCGTCGGCCTCGTCCGGGATGAGGTCGGGGGTGATCACGCCCAGCCCGCCGGCCGCCGCGAGGTCGCGCGCGAACGCGTCGACGCCGTAGCGCAGCACCGGGTTGTAGTAGGTCATGACGACCGCGCGGCCGCCCGCGGCCGACACCCGCTCGACGACCGACAGCACGTCGCGCAGCCGGGTGCCGGCGCGCAGGGCCGTGTCGGCGGCGGCCTGGATCGTGGGGCCGTCAATGACGGGGTCGGAGTAGGGGATGCCGACCTCGAGGAGGTCACAGCCGCCCTCGACCAGCGCGTTCAGCAGGTCCACCGAGCCGTCGACGGTCGGGTAGCCCGCCGGGAGGTAGCCGACCAGGGCGCCGCGGCCCTCGGCGCGGCAGCCCGCGAACACGTCCTGCACGCTCATGCCGGCGTCCCCTCCGTCAACGAGGCTTCCGCGATGGCGGTGCCGCTCGCCTCCTCGGCGCTCTCGTCGCCCGAGATCATGCCGAACCACTTCGCGGCGGTGTCGACGTCCTTGTCCCCGCGCCCGGACAGGTTCACCAGGATCACACTCTCCGGACCCAGCTCGCGGCCCAGCCGCAGCGCCCCGGCCACGGCGTGCGCCGACTCGATCGCCGGGATGATCCCCTCGGTGCGGCAGAGCAGCGCGAACGCCTCCATCGCCTCCGCGTCGGTGACCGGCCGGTACTCCGCGCGCCCGAGGTCCTTCAGCAGCGCGTGCTCCGGGCCGACACCCGGATAGTCCAGGCCCGCGGAGATCGAGTACGACTCCTCGGTCTGGCCGTCGGCGTCCTGCAGCAGGTACGACAGCGCCCCGTGCAGCGCGCCGGGCGAGCCCTCGGTGAGGGTGGCGCCGTGGCGGCCCGTCTCGATGCCGTCGCCGCCGGGCTCGAGGCCCACCAGCCGGACGTCGGCGTCGTCGAGGAACGCGTGGAAGATGCCGATCGCGTTCGACCCGCCGCCCACGCATGCCGCGACCGCGTCGGGCAGCCGGCCGGTGCGCTCCAGCACCTGCTCGCGGGCCTCCAGGCCGATGATGCGGTGGAAGTCGCGCACCATCGTGGGGAACGGGTGCGGGCCGGCGACCGTGCCCAGCAGGTAGTGCGTGTTCCCGACGTTGGTGACCCAGTCGCGCAACGCCTCGTTGATCGCGTCCTTGAGGGTGCGCGAGCCCAGCTTCACCGGCACGACCTGCGCGCCGAGCAGCCGCATCCGCGCCACGTTGAGCGCCTGCCGCTCGGTGTCGACCTCGCCCATATAGACGACGCACTCCAGGCCCAGCAGCGCGCAGGCGGTGGCCGTGGCGACGCCGTGCTGACCGGCGCCGGTCTCGGCGATCACCCGCGTCTTGCCCATCCGCTTGGTGAGCAGCGCCTGGCCGAGCGCGTTGTTGATCTTGTGCGAGCCGGTGTGGTTGAGGTCCTCGCGCTTGAGCAGGATCCGCGCCCCGCCCGCGTGCTCGCCCAGTTTCGGCGCGTCGGTGAGCGGCGAGGGCCGCCCGGAGTAGTCGCGGTGCAGCCGGTCGAGCTCGTCGAGGAACTCGCGGTCGCCGCGGGCCTTCTCGTAGGCGGTCTCCAGCTCGTCGAGCGCCGCGATCAGCGCCTCGGGGACGAACCGCCCCCCGTAGCGTCCGAAGTGGCCGCGCTCGTCCGGCTCGTGCCCGGACGGCGTGGCGATGCCGTCGCTCGCCTTGCAGCTAGTCACCGCACCATTCTGGAGCACGACGGATGGAAGCCCGCAGCCACCAGGCTGCGCACCGCCGCCTGCGGATCGCCGCTGGTGACGAGGCCCTCGCCGACGAGCACGGCGTCGGCGCCCCAGCCGGCGTAGGTGAGCAGGTCACCCGGGCCCCGGACACCCGACTCGGCCACCCGCAGCACGTCGCTGGGCAGCCCGGGCGCGATCCGCCCGAAGATCGTGCGATCGACCTCGAGGGTGTGCAGGTTGCGCGCGTTGACTCCCATGAGTTTGGCGCCCGCCTCCAGCGCGCGGTCGGCCTCCTCCTCGGTGTGCACCTCGACGAGCGCGGTCATCCCGAGCGACTCGACCCGGTCCAGCAGCGCGTCGAGCACGTTCTGCTCCAGCGCCGCGACGATCAGCAGCACCAGGTCGGCGCCGTACGCGCGGGCCTCGTGCACCTGGTAGGGGCTGACGATGAAGTCCTTGCGCAGGATCGGGATGTCGACGGCGGCCCGGACGGCCGCCAGATCGGCCAGCGACCCGCCGAACCGGCGCTGCTCGGTGAGCACGCTGATCACCCGCGCGCCGCCCTCGGCGTAGGACGCCGCGAGCTCGGCGGGATCGCCGATCGACGCCAGATCGCCCTTCGACGGGCTGCGCCGCTTGACCTCGGCGATCACGCCGATGCCGGGCGCCCGCAGGGCGGCCATCACGTCCCGGGGCGGCGCGGCCGCCGTCGCCCGCCGCTTGATCTCGGTGAAGTCGACCTCTGCCTCGCGCACCGCGAGATCGGCCCTGACACCGTCCACGATGGAATCGAGGACACTCGCTCCGCCGCGCTCCATGGCAGTGGTCCCCCTCTCCGGATAGGGCCGGGCGCGAATCATGCTAGACATCGCTGCTCCGCCGCCCGTCGTCAGGATCGTCCCCCGCGGCTTCCGGGCGCTCCGCGGTGGGGTCCCGCCCAGCGTCCAGCTCCTGCCACGCGGCACGGTCCGGGTCCGGTTCCACCCGCCGCGCACCGGGAGCGGAGTACCGCGCCCCGAACCGCGGCAGCCGCCGTTCCCACACGATGACGAACAGCCCGGCCATCAGCATGGCCACGCCGCCGGCGATGACGAGCACCGGCGCGAGCGTCGCCTCCACCGGCTGGTAGCGCAGCGCCTCGACCGACACGCCCGGCGGGGGCTGCGGCAGTGATGCCGCGGGCGCGTCCGTCGCGTACGGGTCCCGCATCGAGGCCGCGGGCACGATCACGTTCATCCCGAACCCGACGACGGCGAACAGCAGCCCCACGAGCCTCCGCAGCACACCGCCCGTGGCCACCACCCCGGCGATCCCGGCAAGCGCGAGCAGCGCCACGCCGGTCAGCCACGCCGCGACGTGCCCGCCGGTGAGCTCGACGACCTCGCCGCCGACCGCCGTCACCCGGTACCAGACGGCGGCCGATCCGCCCCACAGCAGGCCCGCCGCGACCGCCAGTGCCGCGCAGATGCCGAGCAACGAGCGCGGGCTGCGCGCCTTCTCGGTCACCGGGGCGTGGTGGAGGTCACCGACGGACCGGCTGGCGGCCGCGGCGGCGCGAGCGACCCCGCCCCGCCGCCATCGCCCGCACCCGCATCGGGTGCGGCCAACGTCGCCGCCGTCGCCACCGCCGACAGCACCGCCCGCGCCTTGTTCAGGCACTCGGTGTCCTCGGCGACCGGGTCGGAGTCGGCCACGATCCCGCCGCCCGCCTGCACGTACGCCACGCCGTCGCGCACCAGCGCCGTGCGGATCGCGATGGCCGTGTCGGCGTTTCCCGCGAAGTCGAGGTAGCCCACGATCCCGCCGTAGAGCCCGCGCCGGGTCGGCTCCAACTCCTCGATGATCTCCATCGCCCGCGGCTTCGGGGCACCCGACAGAGTCCCCGCGGGGAAGCAGGCCGTGACGGCGTCGAACGCGTTGCGGTCGCGACGCAGCGTGCCGGTGACGGTCGACACCAGGTGCATGACGTGGCTGTAGCGCTCCACCGAGAAGAAGCTGTGCACCTTCACGCTGCCCGGCTCGCACACCCGGCCCAGGTCGTTGCGGCCCAGGTCGACGAGCATGACGTGCTCGGCGCGCTCCTTCTCGTCGTGGCGCAGCTCCTTCTCCAGGAGGAGGTCCTCCTCCTCCGTGGCCCCGCGCCACCGGGTGCCCGCGATCGGGTGCGTGGTCGCCTTGCCGTCGCGGACAGTGACGAGCGCTTCGGGGCTGGACCCCACGATGTCGAAGCGGTCGCCTGCCGCGGAGGCCAGCCGCAGCAGGTACATGTACGGGCTCGGGTTGGTGGCGCGCAGCACGCGGTAGACGTCGAGCGGGTCGGCCCGGCACTCGGTCTCGAACCGCTGCGAGACCACCACCTGGAAGGCCTCGCCCGCCCGGATCTGCTCCTTCGCCGCCTCGACGGCAGCGTGGTGCTCCTCCGCGCTGCGGCGCCGGGTGAACTGCGGCTCGGCGGGCCGGTAGACCGCCACGGTGGACGGCGCGGGCGCGGCGAGCTCGGCGGTCATCCGGTCCAGCCGCGCCACGGCGTCGTCGTAGGCCTCGTCGACGCGCTCGTCGCTGGCGTCCCAGTTGATCGCGTTGGCGATGAGCGTGATCGTGCCCTCGTGGTGGTCGACGGCGGCCAGGTCGGTGGCCAGCAGCATCACCAGCTCGGGGATCCGCAGGTCGTCCGCGGCGAGCGACGGCAGCCGCTCCAGGCGGCGCACGATGTCGTAGCCGAGGTAGCCGACCATGCCGCCGGTGAGCGGGGGCAGCCCCGGCAGCGGCTCGCTCTGCAGCTCCTCCACCACCGTGCGCAGCGCGGCGAGCGGGTCGCCGTCGGTGGGCAGCCCGGCCGGGACCTCGCCGGTCCAGGTCAGGGTGCCGTCCACTGCGGTGAGCGCGGCCGCGCTGTGCGCGCCGACGAACGACCAGCGCGACCAGGACCTGCCGTTCTCCGCCGACTCGAACAGGAACGTGCCGGACCGGTCACCGGCCAGCTTGCGGTAGACCCCGACGGGGGTCTCGTCGTCGGCGAGCAGCCGACGGGTCACCGGGATCACCCGGTGCCCGACGGCCAGCGCGCGGAACTCCTCGCGGCTGGGGGTGACCGCGCCGAGGGCGCCGGCGGGCGCGGTGACGGTCATGCCCGCCATTGTGGCAAGCACGGCCGCCACCGCTCCCGTGCGGTCGACCTACGCCGATTCGACGATCACCAGGTTGTTCCCGTCCACGTCGCGGAAGGTGAACATCGGCGGCACGTGCGGCATGCGCAGCACCTCCGGATCGGTGTCGACCCCGTGCGAGCGCAGGTACGCGTGGTCGGCGCCGGCGTCGGTGGTGGTGAACCGGATGCCGGTGTCGACGCCCACCGCGGCGCCGTCCGCGGCGGCGGTGAGGGCGACCGATGTCGTCGACCTGGGTGGGGCGACCTCGACCCACCGCCCGGCGCCGAACGGCCCGTCCAGCCGCGTCTCGAACCCGAGCGTGCCGACGTAGAACTCGAGCGCGCGGTCCTGGTCGCGCACCGGCACCGCCACCGTCCGGATGTCGGCGATGCAGGTGCGGGTGGTGACGTCCATCTCATCCTCCTGATCGCGCCCCCAGCGGGGCGCTCATGGGAGACGTAGGTGCCGTCGCGCCCGTTTCGACATCCCACGGGAAGGACTTCTCCATGGAACCGGAAGATGGAGCCGTGGCCGCACCCGATGGCAAGCCCGCGCCGCGGCGCCGGGGCCGCAGGCCCGGTGGCGTCGACACCCGGGCCCAGCTGCTCGCCGCCGCCCGCGCGGAGTTCGCCGCGCGCGGCTACGACGGCGCCACCGTGCGCGTGATCGCCGACCGGGCGGGCGTCGACCCGGCGATGGTCAACCATTGGTTCGGCGGCAAGGAAGGGCTGTTCACGGCGTCGCTGGACCTGCCGGTGAACCCCGCCGTGGAGCTCGCCGAGGTCGTCCCCGGCGACCCCGAGCACCTCGCGGAGCGGATCCTCGCGCGGTTCCTGCAGGTCTGGGACGACACGGGGGCGGCGTCCATCAGCGCGCTGCTGCAGAGCGTGGCGAGCCACGAGGACGCCGCCCGGATGCTGCGCGAGTTCATCAGCCGCGTGCTCGTCGCGAAGGTGGTGGCCCCGGTGGCGCCCGACCGGCCCGAGCTGAGGGCCACGCTGTGCGGCACCCAGGTGCTCGGACTGGCCGTCGTCCGGTACGTGCTGAAGGTGGAGCCGCTGGCGTCGGCGGACCACGCCACCGTGGTGGGCGCGGTGGCGCCGAATCTGCAGCGCTACCTCACCGGCCCGCTACCGGCAGCGGAGCCGGCGTGAGCCGGGTCCCCACCGGCTCCAGCGCGTCGAGGAACGAGGTGAACCGGCGCGCGCGGTCGTCGCCGCAGAGGAACGGGCACGTCATGCAGTACTCGTCGCCGGGGCGCTCGGTGGCCGGCTCGGTCTTGTAGTAGAGGCAGCAGGCCGCGCGGACCGGGACGGCGTAGCTCCGGTCGCGCCACAACAGCGGCTCGTGCACGGCCCGACCGCGGATCCGGGCACCGTGCGCGACGAGCGCGTCGACGAGGGCAGTGCCGAGCTCACGCGCGGCCCGCTGGTCGGTGTGCGCGTAGAGCGGCACGTACGCGGCGGCGCTGCGCACCGCGTCGGCGGCGCCGTTCCACAGCGGCACGACGCCGTAGCGGGTGGCCGCGCGCACGGCCTGGAACAGCGGCTCCAGCGTCGCGACGGCCCGGCTCGCGACGCGGTCGAGCAACGCGCCGGTGTCGGGCAGGACCGCGGTGCCGGGAGTGCCCGCCGCCGGGTCGTCGGGCAGCACGAGACCGGTGGCGCCGCGCACGGCGACCTGGTCGAGGTAGCCGTCGGTCCGGTGCACCGCGAGGTTGGCGGCGTCGACGTCCCACGCCCGCCGCTCCAGCAGCAGCGCCGCCGTGACGCGACCGAGCACGGCGTGCGTGAGCGCGCCGCCGACGGCGGTGGCGGCGACCGAAGCGAGCCGCTGCGGGTTGTCCCGCTCCCGCGCCTCGGCGCACCAGTCCTCGACGACCTGCGGCGTCAGGTCCGCCACCGGCGACCAGCCCGACTCGGCCGGAACCCCGAGCCGCACCGCGTAGGCGTCCGGATACTCGGGGCGCAACCCGCGCAGCCGAAGCACGGTGCCGTCCAGAACCGGTGACATGAAGGGCAGCCTAACCTCTGGTAGGCCCGGCTGAGAAGACCCGATCACCCGCGCGTGCCCCGCCCCGCCCCGCCCCGCCGATTGCAGCAAAGCCACTTTCATGCCACGACGTTGCGTGAAAGTGGCTTTGCTGCAACAGGGGACGGGCGGCGGCGCGGGGAGAATGCGGACGGGGTCAGGCGTCGGCCGGGCGGCGGGGGTCGATGAAGCCCGACTCTAGGCCGTCACGACGGCCTGGGTGCGGTCCCGGGCGCCGAGCTTGGCGAGCACGTTGCCCACGTGCGTCTTCACCGTCTCCACGCCCACCACCAGTTCGCGGGCGATCTCGGCGTTGGACAGCCCCCGCGCCATCCAGCGCAGCACCTCGCCCTCCCGCTCGGTGAGCCCGGCTCCGCGCAGTGCGTCGCCGCCGGAGCGGCCCTGCGTGGCGATGAGGTCGCGCACGGCGGCGGGGAACAGCAGCGACTCCCCCGCGGCGACCGTGCGCACCGCCTGCACGATCTCCGCGGGCCGGGCGCGCTTGAGCAGGAAGCCGGTGGCGCCGGCCTGCAGTGCGTCGTAGACGTGGCCGTCGTTGCCGAACGTGGTGAGCACCAGCACGCGCGGCGGCTCCTGCAGCGCGGTGACGAGGTGCCGGGTCGCGGTGATCCCGTCCACCGCGGGCATCCGGACGTCCATGAGCACCACGTCGGGGCGAAGCCTGCGGACCAACCCGGGCACCTCGGCGCCGTCATCGGCCTCGCCCAGCACCGTGATGTCCGGTTCGGCGTCGAGGATCGCCCGGAGCCCGGCGCGCACCAGCTCCTCGTCGTCCACCAGCAGCAGTCCGATCACGGCAACATCATCCCCGCCCGATCATCCCCGCCCGATCATCCCGCCCGTCCAGCGGCAGCCGAATCGCCACCCGCCAGACGTCCCCGTCGGGCCCGGCGAACAGCTCGCCCCGCAGCACCCGCACGCGCTCCCGCATCCCGGCGAGGCCGCGTCCGCCGCCCATACGCTCGACGGCGGGCGCTCCGAGCGGGTTGGTCAGCTCCAGGTCGAGCCGGCCGGACCCGATCTCGACCCGGACGGCCACCGGCACCGGCCCGGCGTGCCGCAGCGCGTTGGTGAGCCCCTCCTGCAGAATCCGGTACGCCTCGCGCGAGGCCGCGCGCGGCACCTCGGACGGCGCGCCGACGAGCTCGGCGTCGACCGTCACCCCGGCCGAGCGGGCCCCGGCCAGCAGCGCGTCGAGGTCGGTCAGGTCGGGCTGCGGGGTGCGGTCCGGTTCGGTCGCCCGGTCGCCCTCCCGCAGGAGCCCCAGGACGTGGTCGAGGTCGGCGAGCGCACTGCGGCCCGCCTCGGCGATCGCGTCCAGGGCCCGCGCGACGAACGCCGGGTCGGTGTCGAGCACCCGCGCGGCGGCGCCCGCCTGCAGCGTGGTGACGGTCAGCGCGTGCCCGACCCAGTCGTGCAGCTCCCGCGCGAGCCGGTTGCGCTCGGCGAGCGCCCGTTCGGCGGCCTGGGACCGCGCGAGCTCCACGGCCATGCGCTCGGCCGGGGTCGGACCGAGGAACCGCGGCGCGAGCCGGGCCAGCGCCGCGCCCGCGGCCGCCACCGCGTGCAGCAGGAGCACCGGCATCAGGAGCGCGGCCACGGGCATCCACGCCGCGGCGGCACCGGTCGGGAACGGCGGCAGCGAGCGCCACGGCGCGAGGAGGAACCCGAGCGCGCTCGGCAGCACGATCAGCGTCACCAGCGCCGCGACGGCGCCTGTCAGCAGGTTCAGCAGGAGCCAGCCCGCGGCGCGGCGACGCGCGGGCCAGGCGTCCTCGGTGGCCGGGTCCGGATCGGGCACCGTGGCCCCGAGCAGCGCGCGGGCCGCGGTGATCTCCAGTGCCCGCACGCCCGGGACGAGCGCCACGCCGACCGCGGCGCCCGTGGCCACCACCAGCATCAGCAGCAATGCGAGCGAGTCGACCTCGCGGATGCCCGCATAGACGACGAACAGCACCACCAGCGCCGCATACGGCAGCGCGATCACCGCGCCCAGCAGCAGGTGCACGTAGCGGCGGTAGGTCAGCCCCGAGGTGACGGGGGCGAGGAACGACCGCAGCGGGCGGGGCACGCGACGATCGTGGCAGAGCGTCCCGGGTCACCCCTCCCCCGTCCGGGGGAGGCGGATCACGCGCGGGCGGGAGCCTTCAGCGCGCCGTACCCGGCACCGTCTCCCCCATGACGACCTCCGCGAGTCGGCACGCACCGGCGCCCGAGTTGCACGTTCCCGGCGCCGCCCTGGCGCCGCCGCCGCTGCTGCGCGCAGCCGGCTGGGCCGCCGCGGCCGGCACCCTGCCCTACCTCGCGCTCAAGACGGTCTGGCTGACCGGTGGCACCACGGGCGTCACGGACCCGGCCTTCCTCGCCGACCCCACGATCGGCGCGCTCAACGCCGTGACGCTCGCGATGGACCTCGTGGTGATCGTGCTCGCGCTCGCGCTGACCCACCGCTGGGGCGAGCGGATCCCCGTGTGGCTGGTGCTGCTGCCGATGTGGGTGGGCACCGGGTTCCTCGTGCCGATGGCGGTGTCGATCCTGCCGGCGACTCTCGTCTCGGCCGTCGCGGCCGGAGCTGCCACGAACGCGGCCCTGGAACCGTGGGTGCAGCCGCTGGTGTACGGCGGGTTCGCCTGGCAGGGCGTCTTCCTCGCCGTCGCGTTCGCCGGGCACGCGCGCCGGCGCTGGGGGGCCGCCGTGGCCGTTCCCGCCCCGCCCGCGCGGGCGCTCGCCCCGCTGCTGAGGGTGATCGCCGGGGGCGGCACGGCGATGGCTGCGCTGAGCGCCGGGCTGCACGTCGCGTTCGGCCTGGGCACCGGCGATCCCGTGGCGATCGGGGTGGAGACGATCAACGCCGCGCTCGCCGTCGCCGGAGCCGTGGGTGTGCTCGCCCTGGCGCGCGGCCGCGGGATCCATCGGTGGTCGGCCGTCGCCGCCGGCTGGACCGGCAGCGCGGCGATGTTCTCGTGGGGGCTCTACACCGCCGTGATCACCATGGCCGACACGCCCTTCGACGCGAGCCATCCGGTCGGGGGGATGGCGCAGCTGACCGGGCTCCTCGGCGGGTTCGCCCTCGCCGTCGCCGGGCTGCTGGCACTCGCCGGCACCGGCGTGGCCCGCCCCCAGCGGTAGCCGCCCGCACGCGAGTCGCCCGAAACCGACCCGCGAGTCGCCCCGTTCCGACCCGCGAGTCGCCCCGTTCCGGCCCGCGAGTCGCCTGGTTCCGGCCCACGAGTCGCCCCGTTCCGGCCGACCCGACCGCCGGCCGGGACGCTCAGCCCACGGCCGGGTCCGTGACCTTGATCCGCACGCGCTTGTTGCCCTTGCCCTTCGACTCGGTGCCCGTGACCCGCACCGCGCCGACCTCGGCCGTGCTCGCCACATGGGTGCCGCCGTCGGCCTGCTTGTCCAGCCCCACGATGTCGATCACCCGCAGCGGGTCGATCTCGCGCGGGATCAGGTTGGCGGCGGTGCGGATCAGCGCGGGGTCGGCGTCGGCGGCGTCCCGGCCGAGGAACTCGACCACGACCGCGCGGGCCGCCGCCAGCTCCTCGTTGATCCGCGACTCCAGCCTGCGACCCAGCTCGGCGGAGATCGTCTCCAGCGGGAAGTCCAGCCGCCCGCTCCCGGGCTCCATGTTCCCGCCGGTGACCGGGATCGCGAACTCCGCCCACACCACCCCGCACAGCACGTGCAGCGCCGTGTGGGTGCGCATCAGCAGGTGGCGGCGGCCCCAGTCCAGCTCCCCCGCGAGCTCGACGCCCGGCGCGGGCAGCTCGGGCGCGTCCACCCAGTGCCAGATGCGGCCCGCCTCACGCTTCACCCGGGTGACCGCGGCCCGCCCGGCGCCCCAGTCCAGCGTGCCCAGGTCGTGCGGCTGCCCACCCCCGCCCGGATAGAACGCGGTGCGGTCCAGCGCCACCCGCCCGGCCGCCCGGTCGACCTCCACCAAGGAGGCCTCGAACGAGCGCCGGTAGGCGTCGGTGGCGAACAGCTCCTCGGTCACGCGCCGTCCCCGGCGAGCAGGACGTCGGTGCTCATTCGCCGTCCCCGGCAAGCAGGACGTCGGTGTCGAAGCACGTCCGCGTCCCCGTGTGGCACGCCGCCCCCGTCTGGTCGACGACGACCAGCACGGCGTCACCGTCGCAGTCCAGCCGCACCTCGTGCACCTGCTGGACGTTGCCCGACGTCGCGCCCTTCACCCAGTACTCCTCGCGCGAGCGCGACCAGTACGTGGCCCGGCCCGTGGTGAGCGTGCGGTGCAGCGCCTCGTCGTCCATCCACGCCACCATCAGCACCTCACCGGTGCCGCGCTGCTGCGTGACGGCGCAGACCAGCCCGTCGGGCGTGCGCTTCAGCCGGGCCGCGATCGCGGGGTCGAGCGCGGGGTCGACCACACGGCCGTCGGTCATCGCACCTCCACGTCCGCGGCCCGCAGGCTCTCCTTGACGTCGCGGATCCGGAAGTGGCCGAAGTGGAACACGGTGGCCGCGAGCACCGCGTCGGCGCCGGCCCGCACGGCGGGGACGAAGTGCTCCACCGCGCCCGCCCCGCCGCTGGCGATCACCGGCACGTCCACCGCCTTGCGGACGGCGGAGATCATCTCGAGGTCGAATCCGGCGCGCGTGCCGTCGGCGTCCATCGAGTTGAGCAGGATCTCCCCGACCCCGAGCTCCTGGCCGCGGGCGGCCCACTCGACCGCGTCGATCCCGGTGCCGCGCCGCCCGCCGTGCGTGGTGACCTCCCAGCCGGACGGCGTGGGTGCCGAGCCCGCGGGGACCTTGCGCGCGTCGACCGACAGCACGATGCACTGCGCGCCGAACCGGCGGCTCGCCTCGTGCAGCAGCTCCGGACGCGCGATGGCCGCGGTGTTGATGCTGACCTTGTCGGCGCCCGCGCGCAGCAGCGTGTCGAGGTCGTCGGTGCTGCGGATGCCCCCACCGACGGTGAGCGGGATGAACACCTGCTCGGCCGTGCGACGCACGACGTCGAGCATGGTGGCCCGCCCGCCGGACGACGCGGTGACGTCGAGGAACGTCAGCTCGTCGGCGCCCTCGGCGTCGTAGATCCCGGCCATCTCGACGGGGTCGCCCGCGTCGCGCAGGTCGGCGAAGTTGACGCCCTTGACGACCCGACCGGCGTCGACGTCGAGGCAGGGGATCACCCGGACGGCGACGGTCATCCGGCGGCCCGCCCCGCCGCATCGACCGCGCGTACCGCGGCGAGTGCCTCGGGGAGGGTGAACCGGCCGGCGTAGAGCGCGCGGCCGACGATCGACCCCTCGATGTTGACACCGCTCGCCGCCACCTCGGCCAGGGCGACCAGGTCGCCGACCTCGGCGATCCCGCCAGAGGCGATCACGGGCGCCTTCGTGGCACCGGCGACGTCGCGCAGGAGCTGGGTGTTGGGGCCGCGCAGGGTGCCGTCCTTGCTGACGTCGGTGACGACGTACCGGGCGCACCCGTCGCGGTCGAGCCGCTCGAGGACCTCCCAGAGGTCACCGCCGTCGGTGGTCCAGCCGCGGGCGGCGAGCCGATGGCCCGCTTCGGTGATCCGCACGTCGAGGCCGACGGCGATGCGCTCGCCGTGCCGGGCGATCGCGCGGGCGCACCACTCCGGGTCCTCGAGCGCAGCGGTGCCGAGATTGATCCGGGCGCACCCCGTGCCGAGCGCGCGCTCGAGCGAGGCGTCGTCGCGGATGCCGCCGGACAGCTCCACGGCGACGTCGAGCTCGCCGATCACGCCGGCGAGCAGCTCGGCGTTGGAGCCGCGCCCGAACGCGGCGTCGAGGTCGACGAGGTGGATCCACTCCGCCCCGTCGTTCTGCCACTGGAGGGCGGCCTCCCGCGGCTCGCCGTATCCGGTCTCGGTGCCGGCCTCGCCCTGGACCAGGCGGACGGCCTGGCCGTCGGCGACGTCGACGGCGGGAAGCAACGTGAAGCTCACACAGGGAAGCCTACCGAGCGCACAGCGCGCGCCCCGCAGGTCACCCGCTGATGTCCGCTCCACAAGCTCCGCTCAGCCGACGACGTCGCGCAGCCAGTTCTGCAGCACGGCCGCGCCGGCGTCCCCGGACTTCTCCGGGTGGAACTGGGTGGCGGCGAGCGGGCCGTTCTCGACGGCGGCCACGAAGTCCTCGCCGTGGTGCGCCCACGTGACGAGCGGCGGCGCCAACACGTCCGACTCCTCCATCTCCCACCGGCGCACCCCGAAGGAGTGCACGAAGTAGAAGCGGGTGTCGGCGTCCAGCCCGGCGAAGAAGGTGGAACCGGCGGGGGCGCGGACGGTGTTCCAGCCCATGTGCGGCAGCACGTCGGCCTTGAGCCCTTCGACCGTGCCCGGCCACTGCCCGCAGCCCTCGGTGCGCTCGCCCCATTCGACCCCGCGGTCGAACAGGATCTGCATCCCCACGCAGATGCCCAGCACCGGACGGCCGCCCGCGAGTCGCTTCTCGATGATGCGCGGACCGTTGACGGCAGCGAGCCCCGTCATGCACGCGCCGAACGCACCGACGCCCGGCACGACGAGGCCGTCGGCATCGAGAGCGGCGTCGGCGTCGGCCGTGACGGTGACGTCGGCGCCGACGCGGCGCAACGCGCGTTCCGCGGAACGTAGGTTGCCCGATCCGTAGTCCAGCACGACGATCCGTGACACGCCCTCCAGGGTACGCGCCGCGGTGGCGGCGGGGCGCCGCCGGACGACCCACCGCTGCCACGAACGGTGACGGCCCCGGCGCCAGGAGTGGCGGGACCGATCGTGTTCCGGGACCGTGCGCAGGATGGAGGAGCACGTGTGGGCCTGGTCACGTCGCCGGTTCCTGCAGGGTGCCCTGCTCGTGGGCGGTGTCGCCGCCACGGGCGGCTGTGGGGGCCTCGGGTTCGGCGACACGCTGGAACGGATCCGGGAGGCCGGCGTGGTGCGGCTCGGGATCGCCGGGGAGCGGCCCTACGCCTATGCCGAGGACGAACAACTGCTCGGCGCGACCGCGGCCGTGCACCGGGCGGTGTTCCAACGGATCGGCGAGATCGACGTCGAAGGCGTCGTCAGCCCGTTCGGCGAGCTGATCGAGGGCCTCAACGGCGGCAGCTTCGACGCCGTGGCCGCCGGCATGTTCGTCACGGCGGCGCGGTGCGACCTCGTCGCGTTCTCCGACCCCGTCTACTGCGCTCCAACCGGGTTCCTCGTGGCGCGGGGGAACCCGCAGGGGCTGCGCAACTTCGACTCGGTGGCCCAGGCAGGCGCGCGGCTCGTCGTGCTGGGCGGGACGGTCGAGCGGGAGTATGCGCGCGCCGCCGGGGTGGGCGCCGACCGGATCGTTCCGGTCGGGTCGCAGGAGGACGGCCTCGATGCGGTGGCGGACGGCCGTGCCGACGTGTTCGCCCTGACCAGCCTGTCCCTGCGCAGCCTCCTCGAACAGGCCCGACAGGAGCCGCCGCCACCGGGTGCGGCGCAGCCGCCGGCCGTCGAGCAGGTCGAGCTCGTCGAACCGTTCACCCCGGTGATCGACGGGGTGCCGCAACTCGGGTGCGGGGCCGCCGCGTTCCGTGCCCCCGACGACGACCTGCGGGAGGCCTTCAACCGCGAGCTGGCGGCGCTGCAGGAGGAGGGCGCTCTGCTCGAGCTGCTGGCCCCGTACGGGTTCACCCGGGCCGAGCTGCCGCCGCCGGACGTCACCACGGAGCAGCTCTGCGAGGTCGGCGGTGTCACCGGAGCGGAGCTGGATCCGCTGCCGCGCTGAGTCGGCGACCCGGCCTCCTTGTGCCTCACACATCATGACGACCGAGGCCGGCTCAGCCGACACCCAGCGCAGTGAGCCGCCGCGCTGGCGTGCGGGCGTGGACATGCCGGTGGCGTTGACCGCCGGCGGGCTGACGGTGGCGTTCCTGGTGGCCGGGCTGCTGTTCACCGACCAGGTGCGGGTCGGTGCCTCGCACATCTACACGTTCATCGCCGAGAAGCTCGGCTGGATCTACGTGCTGTCCACGGCGGCGTTCGTCTTCTTCCTCCTCGCCGTCGGGATCAGTCGGTTCGGACGGATCCGGCTGGGCGGCCCGGACAGCAGACCGGAGTACTCCACCTTCTCCTGGATCTCGATGATGTTCGCGCTCGGCGTGGGCATCGGGCTGATCTTCTACGGGGCGGCCGAGCCCGCGCTGCTCTACACCGCGCGCCCGCCCGGCGGTCCCCCGGCGGAGACCGACCAGGCCGCGATCGTCGCGATGCAGTACTCGCTGTTCCACTGGTGCCTGCACCCGTGGGCGTTCTTCGGCGTCGCCGGGCTCGCGCTGGCCTACGCGATCCACAACAAGGACCGGCCGTCGCTGGTGACCTCGACGCTGCGCCCGCTGCTCGGTAAGCGGGTCGGTACCGGATCGGGCCGGACGATCAACACTTGGGTGATCGTCACGACGCTGGTCGGCAACGCCGTGACGCTGGGGCTGGGCACCCTGCAGATCGTGGCCGGGCTGGGCTTCGTCGCCGGCGTCGAGCGGTCGAACTGGGTGCTCATCGTCGTGGTCGTGGTACTGACCATCGGCTTCCTGTTCTCCGCCGTGGCCGGTGTGGACCGGGGGATCAAGCGGCTCGCCGACTTCAACTCGCTGCTGGCGATCGCCCTGATGCTCTTCCTGTTCGTGCTCGGCCCGATCGCGTTCATCCTCGATCTGATGTCGGAGGCGCTCGGCGGCTACCTGTTCAACTTCATCCCGCTGGCCTTCGAGACCAACGCGTTCGACGAGGGCACCTGGATGCAGAACTGGACGATCTTCTTCTGGGCCTGGAGGATCTCTTGGGCGCCCTACGTCGGGTCGTTCCTCGCCAAGATCTCGCGGGGCCGGACGATCCGGGAGTACATGCTGGGCGTGCTGATCGCACCGAGCGCCGCCACCGTCGTGTGGTTCGCCGTGGTCGGCGGCACCGCGCTCAACCTGCAGTTCACCGGCGAGCGTGACATCGGCGCCGCGGCTGCCGAGAGCCCGCAGGCCGCGCTGTTCGCAGTGCTGGAGGCGTTCCCGGCCAGCACCGTCACCAGCATCGCGGTGATCATCCTCGCCGGCGTGTTCTTCGTGAGCGGGGCGGACGCCGGCGCGATCGTGCTCGGCACGTTCGCCTCCCGCGGCAACCCCGAGCCGCAGAAGTGGCTCGTGCTGGTGTACGGATCCTTGATCGGGTTCGTGGCGCTCGCCCTGCTGATCATCGGTGGCCTCGACGCGCTACAGTGGGGCGCGCTCGTGGCCGCGTCACCGTTCGTGCTGGTCCTGATCGCCATGTGTGTGGGCTTTGCCCTCGACGTGCGCGCGGACGTACGGGCGGATCCGAACCTCCTTCCCCGGCCCACGCGGGCCCGGGGAACCTGATCCGGCGCCGCGCCGACCGGTCCGGACAGCCGGGCGCCGAGTGGCCCTTACCGAGCGCGCATCCGTTCCCTAGGTGGCTGGTGTCGAACGGCTGGTTCGGGAGCGGGACCGGGTCGGCGTGTGGTTCATGCGGGCTCCTGGGTGGGGATGGGGCCAGGTGTCAGGCCAGGCCGGGATGCGGTTCCGCGGAACCGCGTTGTTCCGCCGGGGGCGCTCGGCTCCGCTCTGGCTCGGGCAGGGAGTCTTGTTTCTGCTGGTCAGGGTGCCACCGCCCATCCGTGGGCGGTTTTGCGGACCCCGAGCACGGCCAGCCGGGCGAGGTTGACCGCGCCGGCGAGTAGCCGGAAGTCGGCGTCGACGCGGACGGTGCCGCGGAC
>NZ_JAHKRK010000112.1 GCF_019396355.1 Pseudonocardia nigra | reverse complement strand
CGGGAAGGCCCCCAGGCCTCAGACTTTGCTTCGGGCTAGACGCACCAATGCCAACCGAGCTCAGCCGGACCCGACCCGATTCTCATACCTCGTGGCGGCCGAAGGCCATGGGGGACTTTGCTGCAACAGGTGCGGCGTTCCGCCCCGGGTCGCTCAGACCTGCCGGCTGCGCAGGTGGTCCAGCTGCGCGCGGACCGACGCCTCCGCCGCGGGCCACAGCGCCCGGTCGACGTCGGCGTAGACGACCTCCACGACCTGGCGGGCCGTCGCGTCCGCGCCGAGCTCGCCCAGCGCGGCGCGCACCTGCTCCAGCCGCTGCTCGCGGTGGGCGAGGTACGCGGTGGCGACGGCGGGGGCGTCGGGCAGCTCGGGGCCGTGTCCGGGCAGCACGGCGGTGCCCTCGGGCAGCGCGGCGAGCCGGCGCAGCGAGTTGAGGTAGGGGCCCAGCGCGCCGTCCGGGTGCGCGATCACGGTGGTGCCCCTGCCGAGGATCGTGTCGCCGGTGAGCACGGCGGTCGGCGCGTCCGGGCCGTCGAGCAGGAACGACAGCGAGTCCGAGGTGTGCCCCGGGGTGCCCACCACCCGCAGCTCGACGCCGGCAGTGGCCACGACGTCCCCGTCGCCGAGCGCCTCCGCGCCCAGCACCAGCGACGGATCGAGGGCCCGCACCGGCGCCCCTGTGAGCTCGGCGAACCGGCGGGCTCCGGCGGCGTGGTCGGGGTGGCGGTGGGTGAGCAGCACCAGCTCGACCGGGCCCTGCGCGGCGACGCGCCGCAGGTGCTCCTCGTCCTCCTCGCCCGGATCGACGACGACGCAGCCGGTCTCCCCCGGCGCACGCAGCACCCAGGTGTTGGTGCCCTCCAGGGTCATGGGTGACGGGTTCTCGGCGAGCAGCACCGACGCCAGCGGCGTGACCGACCGCAGCACGCCGTAGGCCGGATGGGTCATGCCCCGCCCCCGGGCAGCGCGATCTCGATGTCCGGGTCACCGGGGAGCACGGCCACGGGACGGCCGCCCTCGCGGCGCACCTGCGGGATGATCGGGGCGAGGTCGCGGTCCGCCGTGGCCGCCAGCACCGAGGCGCTGTCCGGGTGCTCGGCGATCTCCTGGAGGGTGCGGATGGTGGGCGGCATGAGCTGCACGTCCCCGCTCCACCACTGCTCCAGCGCCTCCGCCGGGAACCACCAGCTCGCCTCGACGGCCTCCGTGGTGTGTGCGTCGGCCTCCTGCCCCTCCGGGAGGAGGGCCACGAAGAAGTAGGTGTCGTAGCGCTTGGGCGAGGGCGGCGGGGTGATCCACCGGGCCCAGGCACGCAGGAGGTCCGAGCGCAGCACGAGACCGTTGCCGCCGAGCACCTGCCCGAGGTTGCTGCGCCGGGCCACCAGGTCCGCCCGGTGCCGGTCGAGCTCCGGTGGCAGGGAGGGGCCGGCGAGCAGCACCCCGCACTCCTCGAACGTCTCCCGGACGGCGGCGTTCACGAGCGCGCCCGCGAGCTCGGTGTCGCACCCGAGGCGTTCGCTCCACCACTCGGGGCTGGGCCCGGCCCAGGACGCCGCCTCGAAACGGTCACCCGCATCCACGCCTCCGCCGGGGAAGACGGTCATGCCACTCGCGAAGGCCATCCCGGCCACCCGCCGCTGCAGGAACACCTGCAGGGGCGCTCGTCCGGACGGGGGGTGCGGGTGGTCCCGGACGAGCAGCACGGTCGCCGCGGGCCTCGGGACGACGAGCGGGGAGGGCACGACCGACCCTAACCCGGGGACCGGCAGGATGGGGCTGTGGATCATTTGCGGGATCATGTGCGCGTCGGTCTCGTCGGTGGCGGCCCCTGGGCCGGCCGGGTGCACGGCCCGGCTCTCGCGGCGCACCCGCAGGCCGTACTGGCGGGGGTGTGGACGCGGCGCCCGGAGGTCGCCGCGGAGTTCGCCGAACGGTTCGCGACGAGCGCATATGCGGACTTCGACGCCCTGCTCGATGCCGTCGACGCCGTCGCATTCGCCGTGCCGCCGCAGGTGCAGGCGGAGCTCGCCGTGCGGGCCGCGGCAGCGGGCAAGCACCTGATCTGTGAGAAGCCCCTCGCCGGCACGGTCGAGGACGCGCGCGCCGTGGCGGGCGCCGTCGAGCGCGCCGGCGTGCTCACCACGGTGGTGCTGACGATGCGCCACGACCCGGCCGTGTGCGACTGGCTGGGCACGCTGCCGGAGGAGCCCGCCGACGGGAACACAGTGGCGACGGCACGCTGGCTGTCCGGGGCGCTGCTGGGCGGCCCCTACGCCGTCTCGCCGTGGCGGAGCACGGGGGGCTCCTGGACGTCGGCCCCCACGTGATCGACCTGCTCGACGCCGCGGTCGGCCCCGTCACGTCCGTCGGGTGGGCGCACCGCTCGGATCCGGACCTGTGGCGGTTCGGGCTGGTCCACTCGGGTGGGGCCCAGAGCAGCGTGACGCTGTCGATGCGCCTGCCCGTCGACCCGTCGGAGGTCGAGTTCACGGTGTACGGCTCGGCCGGGCGGCACCGGCTGGTGGGCCGCGCCGCGGACGCGGTGGCCTGCTACACCCACCTGCTCGACGAGCTCCTCGCCGCGCTCGACGGCTCCGGCCCGCCGCCCGCGCTCGACGCCGCCCGCGGCCTACGCCTGCAGGAGATCATCGAGCAGGTCCGCGCGGCCGCCTGACGGCAGCCGGCGGGCCACCTGACCGCTGCGAGATGCGCATGCGCGCACCCGGAACTGCAGGAACCGCCATCTCAGGGTGATCACGGGCTGGGTGATCGCCGTGAGTTGCGCATCCGCGCACCCGGAACGACAGGAACTGTCACCTCGCGGCGATCATGGCCGGGCTGCCGCGTGCCGACAGGCCGGCCGTTGCCGTCCGTCGCCGAGGCCGGAACGAGGGTCAGCCCGCGAGGTCCGGCGGGTCGGACCGGTGGCCGAGCCCCGACCCGTTCGGGGAGGCCCCGTTGGTGGCCCCGGCCCGCCGTCCCACCCGGGGCTTGCGCCCCTCGAGCAGCTCGGCCTGCAGCCGCGCGAGCAGCTGCCGGTCGGCATCGCTCAGCCGCGTGGCGGTGTCCGGCCGCGACTCCGACGACTGCCGGTCGGGCTCCGGCTCCGGCTCCGGGTCGCGCTCCTCGGCGGTGACCCCCGGCTCCGGCTCCGCCTCGGCCACGGGCTCCGGCTCCTCGGCCCGGGCCTCGGGCTCGGTGTCGATCTCCTCGGCCCGGTCGTCCGGCGGCTCCTCGGCGTACCGGTGCCGGGCGGCCCTGCGGGGCACGGGCCGTGGTGCGGGCCGTTCGGACACGGGCGCCGGGGCGGGACGCTCCTCGGCCGCGCTGTCCGTCTCGAGCGCCGAGGACGACATCGCCCAGTCGCCCGAGAGCCACTCGGCCGACCAGTCGGCCTCGTTGCGGGGCCGATCCGGCTCGTCGTCCCGCACCGGCCTGCCCGCCACGCCGAGCGGGTCGTCCTCGGCCAACGTCGGGTCGAGCAGCGGCGCCAGCAGCGGCTGGTTCAGCGGCCCGCTGAGCGGGTCGTCGAGGGAGGCGAAGGCGGGCGTTTCGGCCTGGACGGGCCGCCGCGGCGGCTCCGGGGTGGGCTCCGGCGCGCTCCGCGGGGCGTCGACGACCTCGGGCTGCGCGGACGGCTCGGCCGGCGGTTCGATCGGTGGCTGGTCGACGGGCGTGAGCGGGCGGGGGACGACCGGGGCCGGTCCGTTGCGGCGGACGAGCGGGATGGGCTTCGGCACCGTCGTCCGGGCGATCGGCGTGACCGTGGGGCGGCGGGTCCTGCCCATCGGCGTGGGGATCGGGGTGGGGCGCGCCACCGGCCGCGGCACCGGCTCCTCGCGGGCGGCGGCGGGCCGCACCGGGGACGGGTCCGCCGGGGCGTCGTCCCGGTCCTCGTCGGCGGCGGCAGGCTCCGGCTCCGGTCCGACGGGTTCGGGTGCCGACCGCACGGCGGTCAGCGGCGTGGGGCGCCGGGGAACGATGGGGATCGCGGTGGTGCCGGGATCGGCGTCGTCGAACCCGGTGTCGTCCGGTGCGGCGGTGGGCTCGGTGGGCTCGGTGGCCTCGGCCGGCGGGTCGACGGGCTCGGCCGCCAGGGCGCGCCTGCGACGCGGGAGGACCTCGCCGGGGACCTCCGCGGGCAGCTCGTCGGCCTCGGGCCGCGGGCGGGCCGGGCGGGGGGCCGGCGCGACGGGCTCGCGCGCCCGGCGACCTCCCCAGGGCGACTCCTCGTCGGCCGCGACGTCCCGGCTGGGGAGGTCCTCGTCGGTGTCGTCGAGGCCCCGGTGCACGGGCTCGGGATCGCGGCCGCGTTCCGGTTCCGTGGGTGCCGGTGTCGCGGTGAAGTCCCAGGCGGACTCGCGGTCGCGCGCGGGCTCCGGGGCCGGGGCGGGTTCGGGGTCGCGGGCGGGTTCGGGGTCGCGCACGTCGAGGTCCGACACCGGCCGTGGGCTCTCGACGTCGGGGATGCGTTCCGGCGCCGGTGCTCCGGTGGCGTCCGATCGCACCGGACGAGCGCTCCGCAGGGCGGCATCGTGGTACGCGGGAACGGGGTGGCCGGCCGTGAGGACCTCGACCGACGCGCGGACCCCGGAGCGGTCCAGCGCCACGGCGAGCTGGTAGGCCAGCACGTCCTGCGGGCGGGTGCCGGGCTCCGCCTCCACGAGCACCACCGGGTGCGGCAGCGGCCCGGGGGCCGAACCCGCGGGCGTCAGGCGGCGGGTGAGCAGCACCCGGCACCCCTGCAGCTGCCGCGGCGGCAGCGCGAGCAACGCGGCGCCGACGCCGTCCTCGGCCGGGCCGGCGTCAAAGCGGTGTTCGGTGCCCTCCTCGCGCCGCGCGGGCGGGAGCGCCCCGTCGGGGTCGAGGCCGGTCCGCGCGGCCCTGGCCGCCTCGACCAGGCCGGCGCGGAGGGGTTCCGGCAGCACCGCCCGGTCGGCGATCAGGCTGGCGGTGAGCAGCTCGACGGCGCGGGCGTCCTCGCCGACGGCGAGCAGCTCGCGCGCCCAGCCCAGCAGGTCGTCGTCCACCCGGCCGGCGAGCGCGAGCAGCAGGTCGTGCGTCGTGCCCGGCCGCGTCTCGTCCTCCACCTGACCTCCTCCCGTCCGGGTCACGTCCCGACCAGCGCCGCTGCCGAACGCCACAGCGGCGCCGAACCGATGATGGCGGCCCGGTGGTACGCCGGGGGCTCCCCGTGCGGCGGAAGCACCTCCACACACGGTGTGCGGTCCCCGTGGGCGCGCAGCAGCCGCTGCAGCGTTCCGGCGAGCGCCCACGGCCGTTCGGCGCCCAGCACGACCACCACGCGCTGCCCCCGGCGGGCGGCGCCCGCCGCGCGCGGATCGGTGCGCCACGCCTGCCGCAGCTCGACGCAGCCCGGATGACCGCGGACCACGGCGAGCACGCTCAGCGCCGCCGTGTCGACCTCGCCGTCGGCCCGGAACTCGACGTCCGGCTCGTCGGCGGCCGGCGCGGGGAGCACGGCGTCGAGCAGCGCGAGCGGGGCGCCCCACGCCTCGAGGGCCGTGGCGAGCAGGTCCCGCTCGTCGTCGGTGAGCCCGACGCGGTGCCGCAGCAGCTCACGGGGCAGCGTGGTGCCGAGCGCCGCGCCGCCGTCGGCGGCGAGCCAGTCGCGCAGCCGCCACAGCAGCTCGTCCGGCAGCCGGCCGGCCAACCGGACCAGCAGCTCGTGGCACGCCTCATGGGGGGTACTCATGGCGCCTCCGCGCCGGGCCTCAGGACCCGGCGACCTCGACGATCAACTCCACCTCGACAGGGGCGCCCATCGGCAGCTCGGCCACGCCGACCGCGGACCGGGCGTGCCGCCCGGCGTCCCCGAAGATCTCACCGAGCACGTCGGAGGCGCCGTTGACCACAGCGGGCTGCCCGGTGAACCCCGGCGCGGACGCCACGAACCCGACGACCTTCACCACGCCCGTGATCGCGTCCAGGCCGACGAGCGCGTCGACCGCGGCGAGGGCGTTGAGCGCGCAGGTCCGGGCGAGCCGGTAGGCCTCGTCGGCGTCGACCTCGGCGCCGACCTTGCCCGTGGCGGCGAGCTTGCCATCGACGAGGGGCACCTGGCCCGCAGTGAACACGAGCGACCCGGTGCGCCGGGCCGGGATGTAGGCCCCGGCGGGCGTGGCGACGGACGGGAGCGTGATGCCCAGCTCGCGGAGCCGCTCGGTGGGCGCGCTCACGACTGCACCGGCCGCTTGAACCAGGCGACGAGCTGCTCGGGGGAGGCGCCGGTGGTGACCGACACCAGCTCCCAGCCGTCGCGCCCGAAGTTGTTCAGGATGGCCTGGGTGTTGTGGATCAGTACCGGAGCGGTGAGGTATTCCCACCGAGTGACCGACGAACCGGGGGAGCTCATCGCACGTCCTCGCTGCGCTCGGCCGGCGCTTCGCGCGGGCGCTGCGCTGATGATTCGCTCGCAAGCTCGCTCATCGCCCGCCCTCGCTGGCGCTCGGGCGACCGCTTCGCGGAAGCGCTGTGCCGATGATTCGCTCGCTGCGCTCGCTCATGAGCAGCACTGTAGCCAGCGCCTCATCCCTTCGGGCGGCCGGTGCGGCCGTGGCTCCGTAACCTGGAACGGTGACGTCATCCGCGTGGCCGGCCGCTCTGTCCGCGGCCCGTCTGCACGTGGTGTCGGGCAAGGGCGGTACCGGCAAGACCACCGTGGCCGCTGCCCTCGCGCTCGCCCTCGCCTCCGGCGGGCGGCGCACCCTGCTGGTGGAGGTCGAGGGCAGGCAGGGGATCGCCCAGCTGTTCGACACCCCACCGCTGCCCTACGAGGAGCGCAAGATCGCCGTGGCCCCCGGCGGCGGCGAGGTCCGCGCGCTCGCCGTGGACGCCGAGGCCGCGCTCCTGGAGTACTTCGAGATGTTCTACCGGCTCGGGATGGCCGGCCGGACCCTGCGCCGGATGGGCGCGGTCGAGTTCGCCACCACCCTCGCGCCGGGGCTGCGCGACGTGCTGCTGACCGGGAAGGTCAAGGAGTGCGTGAACCGGCGCGGCGCCGACGGCAGGCCGGTCTACGACGCCGTCGTGCTCGACGCGCCCCCGACCGGCCGGGTCGTGAGCTTCCTCGACGTCACCAAGGCGATGGCCGAACTCGCCAGGAGCGGCCCGATCCACAGCCAGTCCGAGGGCGTGGTGCAGGTGCTGCACTCGGAGCTCACGGCCGTGCACCTGGTGACGCTGCTGGAGGAGCTGCCGGTGACCGAGACGCTGGAGTCGGCCGCCGAGCTGTCGGCCGCGGGCCTGCCCACCGGCGCCGTCATCGTCAACCGGGTCCGGCCGCAGTGGCTGCCGGACCGCTCCGTGGCCGCCGCCGCGAGCGGCCGGGTGGACGCCGACCGGGTCCGCACCGGGCTGTCGGCCGCCGGTCTCGACCTCCCCGCCGACGTGGTTGACGGGCTCGTCGCGGAGACCGTCGACCACGCCGTGCGGGTGCACGCCGAGGCGGCGGCGCTCGCCCGGCTCGAGGAGGGGCCCGCGCTGCCCCGGCTGGAGCTGCCCCAGCTCGTGGAGGGGGTCGACCTCGGCTCGCTCTACGAGCTGGCCGATGAGCTCGTCGAGCAGGGCGTCGCAGCAGGTGAGGAGGCCGCATGAGCCCCGTCAGGATGGCCGCGCCGCTCGAGGTCGACGCGCTCCTGGACGACGAGGACACGCGGGTCGTCGTGTGCTGCGGCTCGGGCGGGGTCGGCAAGACCACCACCTCCGCGGCACTGGCGATCCGCGCCGCGGAGCGGGGCCGCCGCACCGTGGTGCTGACCATCGACCCGGCGCGGCGGCTGGCGCAGGCGCTCGGCCTGGTGGAGCTGGACAACGAGCCCGGCAGGGTGGCTGGCGTGGGCCGGGCCGGCGGCGAGCTGTACGCGATGATGCTCGACATGCGCCGGACCTTCGACGAGATGGTCTACGCCCACGCCGAGCCCGACCGGGCCGAGACGATCATCGCCAACCCCTTCTACCAGACCATCTCCTCGTCGTTCTCCGGAACGCAGGAGTACATGGCGATGGAGAAGCTGGGGCAGCTCGCGGCCACCGGCGAGTGGGACCTCATCGTGGTCGACACCCCGCCGTCGCGCTCCGCGCTGGACTTCCTCGACGCCCCGCAGCGCATGTCCAACTTCCTCGACGGCCGGATGATCCGGCTGCTGTCCGCCCCCGCCCGGGCAGGCGGGCGCGGGCTGCGCAAGATCGTCGGCGCGGGTTTCTCGCTGTTCGCGAAGACCGTCTCCACGATCCTCGGCGGGCAGATGCTCGCCGACGCGTCCGCGTTCGTGCAGGCGTTCGACACCATGTTCGGCGGGTTCCGCGAACGCGCCACCGCCACGTATGCGCTGCTCCGCTCGCCGGGCACCGCGTTCCTCGTGGTGGCGGCACCCGAGCCGGACGCGCTGCGCGAGGCCGCCTACTTCGTCGACCGGCTCGCGGGCGAGGACATGCCGCTCGCCGGGCTGGTGCTCAACCGCACCCACCCCGTGCTGGCCCAGCTCTCGGCGGCGAAGGCGCGCGACGCCGCCGAGGGGCTGCGCGGCGCCCCGCTGGCCGCGGCCGTGCTGCGGCTGCACGCCGACCGGGTGGACCTCGCCGAGCGGGAGGAGCGGTTGCTCTCCCGGTTCACCAGCGCGCACCCGACGGTCGCGGTGGCCAGGGTGCCGGTCGTGACCGCCGACATCGCCGATCTCGACGGGCTCCGGGAGATCGGGGAGCGGATGGCCGCGGCCGTCGACGAGGCCGACGCGGAGGCGCCGCTGCGCTCGGCGGCGCGGTAGGCCGTCGGCCGCGGGGAGCGGAGCCGCGCGCCCGGTCACGCCGACTCGGGCACCGCCGACCCGGCCGCCCCCCGGTCCACCAACTCCCGTTCCCGCTCCACGACCTCGGCGAGCGCGTCGGCCGTCTCGTCGGCCGCGGAGGCGTAGTGGGCGGTACGCGCAGCGTTCAGCAGGTCGGTCCAGGACGGCACCTCCGGCCTGCTGCGCAGCAGGGCCCGGCGTTCGCGCTCGGTCATGCCGCCCCAGACGCCGAACTCGACGCGGTGGTCGAGGGCGTGCGCCAGGCACTCGGTGCGCACCGCGCACGTCCGGCAGAACTCCCGCGCCTCGCGCTGGTGGGCGCCGGTCACGAAGAGCCCTTCGGCGTCGGTCGTCCGGCACCGCGCCGCCCCCCGCCAGTTCCACCGACCCGTCATGGCTGCCCTCCCGAAAGTCGCCGTGCTCGTCACGACCAGCACAGACGGATTCTGGGAGCGCCCGGTTCCACCGAGAACCGAGCAAAATTACTCAACTTCGGCGAGCGGCGCCCTGACGGACCGATCACACCGCCCCGCGTACCCTGAGAACCTGTGAGCTCCCAGCGTCGTCTCCTGCGGCCGCTCGGCCTCCTGCTCGGACTGTGCCTGCTCGCCGGCGTGCTGGTCGCGGGCATGGCGTTCCCCGCCGCGGCAGGCCTCGGGCTGGTCGCCAGCGACGCCGGCGACAGCGTCAACACCTCCTCCACCGACCTCGTGGGCGGCCCGCTGCCGCAGACCACCACGGTCACCGACGCGGCGGGCGTCCCGATCGCGTGGTTCTTCGAACAGAACCAGAACCGGCACCCGGTCACGATCGACGAGATCTCCCCCGCGATGCAGGCGGCGATCGTCGCCGTGGAGGACCGCCGGTTCTACGAGCACCAGGGCGTGGACTGGCAGGGCACGCTGCGGGCGCTCGTCGCCAACTCGGCGTCCGGCGACGTCGTGCAGGGCGCGTCCACGCTCACCCAGCAGTACGTCAAGAACTACATGCTCTACGTGGAGGCCGACACCGAGACCGAGCGGCTCAAGGCCACCGAGCAGACGCCGGCGCGCAAGCTCAAGGAAGCGCAGATCGCTCTGCAGATGGAGCAGGCGCTGAGCAAGGAGGAGATCCTCACCCGCTACCTGAACATCGTCTCGTTCGGGAACGGGGCCGCGGGGATCGCGTCCGCGGCGCGCACCTACTTCAACACCACCGCCGACCAGCTGACCGTGCCGCAGGCGGCGCTGCTCGCCGGCATGGTGCGGAGCACCGCGGCCACCGACCCGGTCGCGCACCCGGAGGCGGCGCGGGAGCGGCGCAACCTCGTGATCGGGCAGATGCGCGACCAGCAGATGATCGACGAGGCGCAGGCGGAGGCCGCGATGGCCGCGCCGCTGGGCATCGTCGAACCGCTGGTCACCCAGCCCAACGGCTGCATCGGCGCCGGCGACGCCGGCTTCTT
The DNA here is from genome assembly GCF_019396355.1 of Pseudonocardia nigra. Taxonomy (GTDB): domain Bacteria; phylum Actinomycetota; class Actinomycetes; order Mycobacteriales; family Pseudonocardiaceae; genus Pseudonocardia; species Pseudonocardia nigra. The sequence goes on along the minus strand of NZ_JAHKRK010000112.1, from coordinate 13,813 downwards.
CTGCAAGTACGCGGAGTCCTACCTCCTCGATGCCGGGTTCACCCGGGAGCAGCTCAACGGCGGTGGCTACACGATCCGGACCACGCTGGACCGGGAAGTGCTGCAGCAGATGAAGGCCTCCCTCGTCGCGGAGGTCCCGCCGCAGCAGCCCAACGTGGCGAACGTGATGTCGGTGGTGCAGCCGGGGCAGGACAAGCACCGCGTGCTCGGGATGGCGTCGAGCCGCGTGTTCGGGCTGGACGCCGAGGCCTACGAGACGAGCTACGGCCTGCCGTACGAGCCGGTCAACCTGGGCGCGGGCTCGGTCTACAAGGTCTTCACGGCCGCCACGGCGCTGGCGAAGGGTCTGGGCATCAACTACCAGCTCGCCGTGCCGCCGAGCGGGTACGCCTCGCCGATCTACGTCGACGGGGCCGGCAGGCCGCTGCCCGTGCGCAACGCCGAGGACTACCCGAGCCGCCTCTCGCTCACCGATGCGCTCGCCCAGTCGCCCAACACGGCGTTCGTCAAGCTGATGGAGTTCACCGGCGTCCCCGACGTGGTGGACATGGCGGTGCGGCTGGGCATGAGGTCGCTCGCCACCACCCCGTTCGTCGACCCGGCCACCGGCAGGCCCACCGACCGCTCGATCGCCGAGGTCACCAAGGCCCAGAACCAGGCGTCGTTCACCCTCGGCGTCACCCCGACGAGCGTGCTCGAGCTGGCGAACGTCGGTGCCACACTCGCGAGCGGCGGCACGTGGTGCCCACCGAGCCCGATCGAGTCGATCACCGACGCGGCCGGCAACCCGGTGCCGCTCACCGAGGCTCCCTGCGAGCAGGCGGTCGAGCCCGCACTGGCCGACGCCATGATGCACGCGATGAGCAAGGACGACCTGCCGGGCGGCACTGCGGGGCGCGCGGCGGCCCAGGCGGGCTGGGACCGCCCGATGGCCGGCAAGACGGGCACCACCCAGCAGCACAAGTCGGCGGCGTTCCTCGGGGCCGTCCCGCAGATATCCGGTGCGGTGATCACCTTCGACAATTCGAGGGCGCCCCGCCCGCTCTGCGACGGCGCCGGCTCCCCCTTTGCCTGCTCGGAGGGCAACATCTTCGGCGGCAAGACCCCCGCCGAGACGTGGTTCGGCGCCATGGTGCCGCTGCTCGCCGGGCAGCCGGTGCTGGGCCTGCCCCCGATCGAGGAGCGCTACCTGGAGGGCGGCGCGGAGTCGCGCGTCCCCGACGTCGTGGGCCGCAGCCAGAACGATGCCCGCTCCACCCTCGAGCGGGCCGGGTGGCGCGTCACCACGCGCACCGTCGACAACGCGGCGTCCCGCGGCACGGTCATCGGCCAGAGCCCGCGCGGATCCGCACTGCCGGGCGAGACGGTCACGCTCAGCATCAGCAGCGGTTCGCCGCCGCCCCCGCCGCCCGCTCCGACCGGCCCCCCGCCGTCCTCGGAGGACCAGCCGCCCACGTCGGAGAACGGCGGCGACGAGAGCGGCGGCGATCAGAGCGGCGATCAGAGCGGCGATCAGAGCGGCGATCAGAGCGGCGACGACACCGGTGACGACAGCGGCGGCGAGGGCGACGGCGGCGGTGACGGCGGGGACGACGGCGACGGCTGAGCCCCTCCGCGGTCGCCCGACGGAGTGGTCGTGCCCGGCGTCGATCCCGAGACGCGGGCGGTGATCCACGGGGTTGCCTAGCATCCCGCCCATGACGGTGGGGTCGGGCGACGCGCTGTTCGGGGAGGACGGCACCGGCGGCGGCACCGCGCCCCCCGGAGTGGACGGTCCCCCCGGCGCAGCGCCGCCGTTCACCTCTGGCAGGGGCACCGAGCCGGCCCGAAGCCCCGCGGCACACGCGTCGCCGCTTCCCGCCGACCCGCCGGCTCCGCCGCCCTCTCCCGTCCTACCGGGCGCCGGCGCCCGCCCGCAGTCGGCGGATCCGGCGGCCGCGCACCTGCCGCCCCGCCCCGAGGCCCGGCCGCGGATCCCCGACGAGCCCGTGATCCTCGGGTTGTCCCGGCGTTCCCGCAGCCGCCTCGGCTCGCGGCTGTTCACCGCGTTCTTCGTGCTGGTCTTCGCGCTGATCGTCATCGACATGGCCATGGGGTTGCTCGACCCCTGAGAACGTCCTGAGCACCCTGCACGCGCCCGTGCCGGAACCGTCGGCCCCGCGGACTACCCTGGAGGCCCAGGTGGCCCCCGTGTCCGCCGGAGCCGCCGCGGTGCGGCCGTGCCCGCCGAGGAGGTGAGGAGCGATCGGACCCGAGCCCGCTTCGCCGAACGCGTCCGCAGCCGAGCCCGATGCGCGTCCGGGCGGGCCCCAGCTGTCGGCGCCCACCTCGCACCGCGTGCGCAGCGTGCTGGCGATCCCCTCGTTCCGGAGGCTGTGGCTCGTCACATCCGTGGCGGGTGTCTGCGACTGGATGAGCCTCCTCGCTCTTTCCGCGCTCGCCACCCAGCTCACCAGCGGCTACACGGCGCAGAGCTTCGCGCTCGGCGGCGTCGTCGCCACCAAGCTGCTGCCCGCGCTCGTCCTCGGGCCGCTCGCGGGCGCGCTGGCCGACAAGTTCGACCGCCGCAGGGTGATGGTCGTCTGCGATCTCCTGCGGTTCGCCCTCTTCGTGTCGATCCCGCTGGTCGGATCGCTGTGGTGGCTGTTCGTCGCGGTGTTCCTCATCGAGATCTGCGCGCTGTTCTGGATCCCGTCGAAGGACGCGGCGGTGCCGAACCTGCTGCGGCGACCCGACCAGGTCGAGACGGCCAACCAACTCAACCTGGTCATGACCTACGGGGTCGCCGTCATCACGGCGTCCGGGCTGTTCACGCTGCTGTCCAGCGCGGGGTCGGTCCTCGGCGGCGAGGGCTCGGCGATGGCCACGGTGTACCTCGCGCTCGTCCTCAGCGGGGTCGCCTACCTGATCATCGCGCTCACGGTCTGGTTCCGGATCCCGGAGATCTCGGGGCGCGCCACCGAGCAGCGGGGTCCCGCGCCCGGCATCCTCACGCTGCTCCGCGACGGCGCCACGTTCGTCGTGCGCACCCCGCTCATCCGCGGGCTGGTCATCGGCATCATCGGGGCGTTCGCCGCGGGCGGCACGGTGGTCGGGTCGGCCACGCTCTACGCCGCGAGCCTGGGCGGCGGCAACGCCGCGTACGGCGTGCTGTTCGCCTCGGTGTTCGTCGGGCTCGCGCTCGGGATGGGCGCGGCCCCGCGGATGGCGCGGCGGGTCCCGCACAACCGGCTGTTCGGAGCGGCGATCGTCGCGGCCGGGCTCGCACTGGTCCTGGTGGCCGTCGCCCCGCACCTGTTCGTCGCGATCGCCGCGGTCATGCTGGTCGGCGGGTTCGCCGGCATCGCGTTCCTCACCGGCCTCACGATCATCGGCACGCACGTGGCCGACGAAGTCCGCGGCCGGATCGTCGCGTTCGTGCAGTCGATCGTGCGGCTGACGCTGCTCGGCTCGATGGCGCTGGTCCCGCTGATCGTCGGCCTCGTCAGCGCGCGGCGCATCGAGCTGTTCGGCTACCCGTTCCTGATCGACGGCACCCGTGTCGTGATGCTCGCGGGCGGCCTGGTCGCGGCCGGCGTCGGGATCGTCGCCTACCGGCAGATGGACGACCGGCGCACCGAGCCGATGCTGCCGGACCTGCTCTCCGCGCTCCGGCGCGGGGATCCGCGCGAGGGTGAGGGCGTCCTGATCGCCGTCGAGGGTGCGCCCGCCGAGGAGACCACCGAGCAGGCGGCGCGGCTGGCCGAGCGGCTCCGGGCGGCCGGGCACACCGTCGTCGTGCCCGAGGGTGGCGAGCGCGACCGGGAGCGGTGGGCGGCGGCCACCCGCGAGGCGGCCCTGTCGGGCACGCGGGCGAAGGCGCTCGCCGCCGCGGCCGTCCGTGCCGACCAGGTCGAGCGCGTCATCCGGCCCGCGCTGAGCAGCGGCGCGGTGGTCGTCGTCGACCGGTTCCTGGCGAGCCCGCTCGTCCAGTTCGGGGTGGCGGCCGACCGCGCGCACGCCGAGCTCGACCCCGGTGAGCTGGAGAACCTCGCCGCCTGGGCCACGGGGAGGCTCCGGCCCGACGTGTCCGTGCTGCTCGATCGTGCACCCGCCGGCGGGGAGCCGGCGAGCTCCGGGATCTCCGGCGAGGAGCACGTGCGGGTGCAGCGGCTGCTCACCCGGATGGCGGCCGCCGAGCCGCACCGCTACGTCGTCGTCGACGCCGACGGCTCCACCGAGGAGGTCGCCGAGCGCGTCTACGCGGGCCTCGTGCCGGTGCTGCCGCGACGCCCCACCACCTCGGCGGGCGACGGCAGCGTCGCCCCCGCTCCCGGCACGGCGGGGGTGTCCCCGTGACGGTGTGGGACGAGGTCGTGGGGCAGCCGTCGGCCGTCGCCGAGCTGCGCGCCGCGGCGGAGAACCCCGCGGCGATGACGCACGCCTGGCTGTTCACCGGTCCCCCCGGCTCCGGCCGGTCGGTGGCGGCCAGGGCGTTCGCGGCCGCGCTGCAGTGCCCCCGCCACGGCTGCGGCGAGTGCGCGGCCTGCCACACGGTCATGGCCGGCACCCACTCCGACGTGCGGGAGGTCGTCCCCGAAGGGCTGTCGATCTCGGTGAGGTCGATGCGGCAGCTCGTGCAGTCCGCGGCCCGCCGTCCGGCCACCGGCCGTTTCCAGATCCTGATCATCACCGACGCCGACCGACTCACCGAGAGCGCGGCCAACGCGCTGCTCAAGTTCATCGAGGAGCCGCCGGATCAGACGATCTTCCTGCTGTGTGCGCCGTCCGACCACCCGGAGGACGTGCGGATCACCATCCGGTCGCGCTGCCGGCCGGTGCCGCTGCGCAGCCCCTCGGCCGAGGCGATCGCCGGTGTCCTCGCCCGCCGCGACGGCATCGAACCCGACACGGCCACGTGGGCCGCGTCCGTAGCGGCGGGCCACGTCGGCCGCGCCCGTCGGCTCGCGCGCGATTCCGAGGCGCGCACCTACCGGGAGAACGTGCTGGCCCTGCCGCTGCGGATCCGTGGCCTGGGCGACGCGTTCTCCTACGCGGGCGAGCTGGTGCGCAACGCGAAGGCCGAGGCCACCGAGCTGAGCGAGGGCCGCGACGCCGCCGAGCGGGAGGAGCTCGCCGTCGCCATGGGCGCCGGTGGCGTCGGCAAGGGGGCCGCCGCCGCGGCCCGCGGGGCCAAGGCGGCGGAGCGCGACCTGGAACGCCAGCAGAAGTCGCGCAACACCCGCAACCAGCGCGACGCCCTCGACCGCGCGCTCGTCGACCTGGCGGGGTTCTTCCGCGATGCGCTGGTGGTCGGCAGCGGCGCCCAGGTGCCTCTGACCCACCCCGACCGGCAGGCCGACATCCGGCGCGCGGCGGGCGAGTGGTCGCGCGAGTCGGTGCTCCGCAGGCTGGAGGCCGTGCTGGCCTGCCGCACCGCGCTGGACCAGAACGTCAAGCCCGAGATCGCGGTCGAGGCCATGATGACGTCGCTGCAGCGCGGCTGATCCTCCCGTGCGCGCCCAGGCAGAATTGCTGTCGTGACTCAGGGAGGGGCAGCCGACACCGCCGTCTCAGCGCGTGAGGCCGAGGTGCTGGCTGCCGTGGGTGAGCACCTGAGCAACGCCGAATCGCCGCGTGGCTGTTCATCTCGGTCCGCACGGTCGAGAGCCACGTGTCGTCGCTGCTGCGCAAGCTCGGGGCCAACGACCGGCGCGCCCTGACCCTGATCGCCGCCGAGCAGTCCACACCGGCCCCGGCCGCACCGCGGCGGGTCGCTCCGCTGCCCGCGCCGCTGACGTCGTTCGTCGGCCGGTCGTCCGAACGCGCCGAGCTGGCCGACGCCCTGCGCGAGCAGCGGCTCGTCACCGCGGTCGGCCCGGGCGGGGTCGGGAAGACGCGGCTCGCGCTGGCCGTGGCCGCCGACGTCACGGACCGGTTCGCCGACGGGGCCTGGTACGTCGACCTGGTTCCGGTGGCCGACGCCGCGATGATCGCCGCTGCTGTCGCGGGGGCGGTCGGGATCGCCGAGCAGCAGGGCCGGTCGCCGGAGGACACGCTGCTCGGCTGGGCGGCCGACCGGCGGGCGTTGCTCGTGCTCGACAACTGCGAGCACCTGCTCGACGGCGTCGCACTGCTGGTCGAGCGGCTGCTGGCGCAGAGCCCCGGCGTCGTGGTGCTCGCGACGAGCCGGGCGCGGTTGCTCCTGCCGTTCGAGCGGGTGCTCCCGGTCGACGGGCTGTCGGTCGTCGAAGGGGACGACGCGTCGGGCGGCGACGCGGTCGCGCTGTTCGAGGAACGCGCGGCGGCGGCCGGTGCGGCGCTCACAGCCGCCGACCGGGACCGCGTCGTCCGGATCTGTCGTGCGCTCGACGGCGTCCCGCTCGCGATCGAGCTCGCCGCCGCCCGCCTGCCCGCGCTGGGCGCCGACGGGCTCGAGGCCGGCCTCGCCGACCGGCTGCACCTGCTCACCGGGGCCCGGCGGGTCGACAGCAGGCACCGCTCACTGCGTTCGACCCTGGACTGGAGCTACGCGCTGCTCGACGAGCAGGCGCAGGCGGTGCTGCGGAGGGTGTCGGTGTTCGCCGGGGCGTTCCGCGCCGACGACGCGGCGCACGTCGCGGGGTGGCCGCCGGTGACCCCGCGCGAGGTGGGCGCACACCTCGCCGCGCTCGCCGACCACAGCCTGCTGGTGCCGACCGCGGCCGCGGACGGCACGCGCTACCGGGCGCTCGAGGCCGTGCGCCAGTACGGGGCGGAGCTGTTGGAGGACACCGGGGAGCTCGCCGAGTGCCGGCGCAGACACCTGGAGTGGGCCGGTGAGGCGGGGAGCGCCCTGCTCGCGGTCACCGATGTCGACGCGGCCTGGCGGGCCGGCTTCGACCGGCTCGCCGACGAGCTGCGGGCGGCCCTCGGCTGGGTGGCCACGCGACCGGAGCACCGCGCTGCCGCCTACAACGGCAAGACGCTGCTCGCGGCGCTGTGCCACCGGCGCGGCATGCCCGGGGAGTCGCAGTGGCGCTACGAGCAGGCGGCCGAGCTGGCCCCCGACGACCGGCACGCCGCGGTGGCCCTGCACCGGGCCGCGGGGGCGGCCGAGGCCCGGCTGGCGGGCGACGACGCCATCCGGCTGCACCGGGCGGCCGCCGACGCGGCGCTGCGCGTCGGGGAGCCCGCATCGGCGGCCCGCGACCTGGCGCAGGTGGCGGAGCTGATGAACCGGGCGCCCGGGACGATGGCGCTTCCCGTCGGGGCCGACGCCGTCCACGCCGCGCTGGAGGAGGCACGCCGGCACGCGGGCGGTGACCCCGTCGCGGAGGCCCGGATCGCCACCGCGGAGGCGTTCGCGATCGTCGAGACCGACCCGCTGGCGGCCGAGGCGTCCGAGCGGGCGCTCGAGCTGGCCCGGCGTGCGGGTGACCCGCTCGCCGAGAGCGCGGCGCTGGACCGGCTCACCACCGCCCAGCTGGCGCGCGGAGAGGGGAAGGCGGCGCTGGCGAGCGCGTTGCGGCGCATCGAGCTGCTGACACCGATCACCCTCGACGCCGACCTGGGGTTCGAGCTGGCCGACGCGCACGTGATGGCGGCCGAGTCGGCGCTCACCGCGGGCGACCTCGTGACGGCGCGCCGGGTCGCCGAGCGGATCCGGGACCTGCCGCTGCACCGCGAGGTCGGCCACGTCGCGACCGCGCGGTTGATCGTCGTCACCGCCCTCGCCGGCGACTGGACCCACCACGCTCGCCGCCGCGGACGTCTTCCGGGCGAGCTGGGAGCGGGCGCAGGACCCGTCCCGACGCTGCGCCGCGCCGCCCACGCCGTCGCCATGGTGCACGGGCTGCGCGGTGAGCCGGCGGAGCAGGAGACCTGGATCGGCATCTGCGAGGCGCTGTCGCCGGCCGACCGCCCGACGCACGACCACCGGGCGAGCGCGTTCTTCGACACCGTCGTCCTGCTGCACGACGGCCGGTTCGACGAGGCCGTGGACCGGCTCGACATCCCGCCGCACGAGCTGCGCCGCTGGTACCAGGGCCTGTGGCGACCCTGGTACGCCGCGCTGTGGGCGGAGGCCGCCGTCCTGGCCGGTGCGGCGGACGCTGCCGGGCGCATCGACGCGGTCCGACCGGCCACGGCGGACAGCCCGATCGCGGCCGCGCTCGTCGACCGGGCCGCCGCACTTTACGCAGGGGACCGGGCGGGTGTCCTCGCCGCGGCGGAGATGCTCGACGCTGCGGGGTGCCTGTACCAGTGGGCGCGCAGCCTCCTGCTCGCCGGCGGCACCGAGCGGGAGCGCGGGGTGTCGGAGCTGGTGGCGATGGGTGCCGCCGTCCACTGAGTGGACCCGCACGGAGACCACGGAGTGGCTTTTCCGTGCTCGATCCGTGCTCGGCACCGATGTCCCGACGGCCCCCGCGGTCGATCGTGGAGCCATCACTCCAGAACCGACCGAAGGACGTGCCGAGATGCTGAACCAGCTGTTCACCGCCGCCGACATCGCCGCCGACCACCGCCGCGAGCTCCTCGCCGACGCCGCGACGCACCGGCTCGCCCGAGCGGCCGTGGCACCCGCCCCCACCGCGTCGAGGTGGGCCCGGCTGCTGCGCTCCGCCGCGCGCCTCGCCCCGCGGCCCGCGCGCTCGGCGGCAGAGGCGCGGTGAACCCGCGCGAACGGCCCTTTCGTCCAAACCTATCGAGCGAAAGTGCCGTTCGCGCAACGGCGCGTACGCTCAGGGCAGCGCGGGCATCCGGAAGAAGATCATCGGGTTGTTGCCCGCCCCGCGGATCGGCTCCAGCCCGAGCTCGTCGCGCAGGGCGTTGAGCGCCGCGTAGTCGGCCTTGGCCTTCGCGCGGGACGGCGTGAAGAACGGCACGCCGCGCTCGTCCAGCCACCGGACGACTACCTTGCCCTCGTGGAACGGCAGCGTGGCGCGGAAGTGGTAGACGTCGTGCACGCTCACCGGGATGTCCGACGGCACCCGCGGGAACAGGTGCTGCAGGTACCAGCGCGCGAACGGCGCGTTGTGCGCGGCGTCGACGAACAGGTAGCCGGTGTCGGCGGGGACCTGGTCGAGCGTCTGCTTGATGTCGCCCTTCACGAACGTCCAGCGCCCCTCGGCGAGGTCGCGCGGGACGTTGCGCACCACGTTGTCGATGATGTCGAAGCTGTGCAGCGTGCCCTCGCCGTTGTCGCGCAGCGCACTGAGGATCCACGAGGTCGACCACCCGTGGAACGTGCCGAGCTCCATCACCGCCGCCGGCCTGGTCGCGCGCAGCAGCAGGTAGGTGATCTCCGCCTCGAGGTCGTCGAGCTGGGGCGTCATTGTCCCCTTCAGCGACTCCGCGAACTCCCGCTGCGCCTTCCCGACCGCGGCCAACTCCCCCGCGAACTCGCGGTAGAGCTCGCGGATGTACCCCAGGTCGATCGGCTTCACCGGGTGGTCCTCCAGGGGGATCGGTTCAGGCGGGTGCGCGCAACTGTATCCACCGGCCCGGCTGGCCCGGACGGGCGACGCGGGCCCCTGGACGGGGGGACCGGAAGCGCCCGCTACACTCATCCGCGCACCACCCGCCGCCTTAGCTCAGTCGGTTAGAGCGACGCACTCGTAATGCGTAGGTCTGGGGTTCGACTCCCCAAGGCGGCTCCGCAGGTCAGGGGCACTATCTAGCCTCCTCGAAGACCACGTTCAGGCCCCTCGTGGCCTCATTCGTGGCCTCAACCCGAGGTATCGTCCTCGTGCGGCCTCATCTCGCCCGTCTCGCGGACGTCGACGCGGCACCATCGGATGGCTGCCTAGCGGCTCCGCACGGGTCAAGGTCTACGCGGGGATCGACCAGCTCACGGGCAAGACCATCTGGCTGCGTGAGACGGTCAGGGCGCGGGCGACGGAGGCCGAGACCAAGCGCGAAGCCGAGAAGGTGCTGACCCGCCTGCTCAATCAAGTCGACGAGCGCCGGAGCCCCAAGACCGAGGCGACGGTCAACGATCTGCTCGACCGCTGGCTGGAAGTCATCGACATCGAGCGCAAGACCCGCGCCGGCTACGTGGGCAAGATTGAGAAGCACGTCCGCCCGACCATCGGTCGGCTACAGGTCGGTCGCGTCAAGGCCGACACCATCGAAGGGCTCTACGCGCGCCTACGCCGATGCCGGGAGCACTGCCGAGGCGAGAAGTTCGTGCAGCATCGCACCAGCGGGGAGCACGTCTGCGACGAGCACACGGCCCGGCGCAAATGCGCCAAGGTCACCAGCGGCGATCCAACTGCCAGATGTCGATGGTGCGAGCGCGCGTGTGCACCTCACAGATGCGTACCGCTGGCCGCTGGGAGCATTCGTGTCGTCCACGCCATCTTGAGCGGCGCCTTCACCCGCGCGGTCCGGTGGGGCTGGATCGCCGTCAGTCCCATCGAACAGACCGAGCCTCCCGCTGTACCGCGACCCAATCCCGCACCGCCGACCGCCGAGGAGGCGGCCGAGATCCTCACCGAGGCGTGGAAGGACCCGGACTGGGGCGTCCTGATCTGGTTCGCCATGACCACGGGAGCGCGTCGAGGCGAGGTGTGCGGTCTCCGGTGGTCACATCTCGACCTCGACCGCGGAGTTGCCAAGTTCCAAGCCAGCATCGGCCAGATCGCCGGCGATGTATGGGAGAAGGACACCAAGACCCATCAGCACCGCCGCGTGACCCTCGACCCCGAGCTCGTCGACGTGCTGCGTGAGCACCGCGAACGGTGCGACGAGCGAGCCGCTGCAGTCGACACCCGCGTTCGCCGCGACGGGTTCGTGTTCTCCCCCGTGCCGGACTGCTCGAAGCAGACGAGCCCCGACACCGTGACGCAACGGTATGGGCGCCTCGCCGCGCGCCTGGGGTTGCACACGCACCTGCACAGCCTTCGCCACTACTCCGCGACAGAGCTGATCGCGGCGGGGGTCGACATCCGAACGGTGGCCGGCCGGCTGGGACACGCCGGCGGCGGCTCGACAACGCTACGGACGTACACCGCTTTCGTCCTCGAAGCCGACCAAAGGGCTGCCGCCGCGCTCGCCGCTCGGCGCCCTCGGCCCACCTTGCCGCCCGCCGTGTAGCCGTCCGGCGGCGCGTTCCCCCGAGCCGTAGCGTGGGCGCCATGAGCGACCAGCCGGGCCTGCCGTTCGGTCGGGAGTCGGCCGTAGATGTCCTTCAGTCTGCGTGTGCAGCCGTCGGCTTCGATCCTGACGGCGCCGAGCTGCTGCGGCTCGGCGAGAACGCCATCTTCCGGCTAGACGATTCACCGGTTGTCGTGCGGATCGCACGCGGCCCCGACTATCGGGCGTCTGCGATCAAAGAAGTGAACGTGGCCCGATGGCTCGCGGAGGCTGGCGTCGATGCAGCTCGAGCGTGGGACGTCGACCAGCCCATCGACGTCGGCGGGCACCCCGTCACGTTCTGGCACTACATCGCGGGGCGCCGGGGTGGGCCCGGCGACGTTCGCGCTCTGGGTCTCACGCTGCGCCGACTTCACGATCTGCCTCCGCCCCGCGAGTTCGCTGTGCCTGAGGAGGACATCCTCGCCCGCGTCGAGCCGCGGATAGCCCGCTCCCCCATTCCATCCCAGGACCGCGTATTCCTCACGTCGTTGGTGGCTGACTTGCGTACAGAGGTCAAGGCACTCGAATTTCCCCTCGATACAGCCGTGACCCACGGTGATGCCCACGTGCAGAACCTCATGTTCCGCGAATCGGGCGAGGTCGTTCTGATCGACTTCGAGCGCGTTTCTTTCGGGCAACCCGAGTGGGATCTGTCGATGACTGCAACGGAGCACGTCACCGCCCAGTGGTGGACGAGCGCACAGTACTCGGAATTCGCTCGATGCTACGGATTCGATATCCTGGACTGGCCTGGTTTCGATGTTCTCCGCCGAGTACACGAGATAAAGATGACCACCTGGCTCATGCAGAACATCAACGAGTCATCCGCAATTCACGACGAGTACGCCCGCCGGATGGCGACGATCCGGGATGGCGTGCGCGATGTCAGATGGACGACGTTCTGACCGCCGGCCCCTTCGCCTCCTGGAATCGTTGGGTCACCACCGTGCGTAGGTCGACCACTCGCGGGTCGGTGGCGTGCGCCTCGGGAATGGCTCGCAGGAACTCGCGGACGTAGTTCCTCCACCTGCTCGACCGGATCGCGCCGGCAAGCTCGATCGACGAGCGCGCGACGGCGACGGCCTGATCGAGGTTGCCGGCGTGCAGGGCTCCCACGGCAGAGACCATGTTGATGAACGCCAACGTTCTTGGTGGGGTCAGAATGGGATCAACCGCCATCGCCGCGAATTGCTCCGTTTCCGACGAGCGCCGGAGGTCGCGGTAGCAGTGCGCGGCCTCGCCCGCCAACTCGACGTGATCGAAATAGCCGATCCACGGAGGGTCTTCGTCCGCTCGTCGGCGGTCAAACAGCGCCTCAGCTTGGGTGAGGACAGCGGCACATGCGGTCGAGTCGCCAAGCGACGCGAGCGCCCGCGCCTCCATCGCAAGGAGGAGTGCAGAAACCGTGGCGGACTTCCTCGGTCCAGTCGTGGCCTGGGCAGCCCGAGCAAGCTCGACCGCTTCCCGAAATCGGCCGAGGTAGTTGGCCTGATGGCTGAGATTCGACAGCAGGCGTGCGCCCATAAGGTTGTCGTCAGCCTCGCGGGCGAGTCGGAGACCCTGCACGAAGTACTGCTGCGCTGCCCCATGCCGGCCCGAGTCGTACGCGCTCCAGCCGAGCATCTGCGTCAGCTCCGCGGCGGCCGAAAGGAGGTCGCGGTACTGCTCGGTTCGCCCGCGCGCCGCAGCGAGCTGTGGCAGGACGCGGTTTCGGAAGAAGAACAGGAGCAGTTCGCGCGTATGTCCGCCCCCGAGCTGAAAGTCGAGCTGCATCAGGGTCGCCGTCGTTGCGCGGATCGCTGCCGCATCGGGCGGTGGTCCGTCGTCGCTCGCGCCGGCCACCGCGCCCGTCCGGTCGAACAGATACCCGGTGATCACACTCGCTGTAGCGTCGCCGTCCCAGCGGCTCAGTTCCGGCGCCGACCCCACTTCGATGTCGAACCGTGCAAGTCGCCCGAGGTTCTCCGCGGCGGCAGGGAGGTCGGCCGGATAGGCCAGCGCTGGCAGTGCCAGCGCGCCCGAACTCCCGGTGTCAGCCTGCGCAGGCGTGAAGCCGAGATCAGCGGGGGTGACGCGTCGGCCAAGGCGCTCGGACAGTGCAACGGCGATGTATCGGGCCGTGTGCGGCTTGGGCTGCATGCCGGCGAGGTACCGGCCGATCGCTGCGTGATCCGTAGCGGAGCGCTGCCCATCGATCTGGGCGAGCTCACGCACGCGCTTGGCAAGGCCATGGTTGCTCGCACGCGCCTGGGCCATCGCGCCTGCGAGTGCGCGGTTCGGTTCCTTCCCCACCCGCCTCACCGCCCCCGAGGTGTTCGGCGTGCACTCCCTCGTGCACCCCCCGTGCACGAATGCACTCGGAGTACACACTGTAGGTCAGTCGCGACGCGCTGTTTCCTGATTGCGTGAACAGCGCACAGGAGCACCCGGTGAGCACGGTGACGATCGACTCCCAGATGGGGTCAACGATCGTCCTCCAGGGCCGTAAGCCGGTCGTTGATCCGGGCCAGCTCCTCGTGGACGAAGGTCGTCAGCTCGGCGAGCTTCGTCTCGACTTCCGTCGCTTGATCATCGTCGCCAGGAGCAGTGTTGGTCGGTAGCTGTGCGGGCATGGCTGATGATCTCGATCGGGTTGTGGCTGGGTTGGTGCTTCCGCGGTGGGGCCGCGTCGTGAGCACGGGGACGAGCTCGCCGGCGTGGACGGTGACGGGGC